>NZ_JSVA01000003.1:0-240039 GCF_001267955.1 Roseivirga seohaensis subsp. aquiponti | reverse complement strand
AAAGGTAAAGGTAGCAGTAAATGCTCCGTTGATTGGATTAGCTGCCGTGCTTGAAATAAGTACGGTTGGACTGGTCAAGTCAGCAATAAGGCTAAACTGAGTGGCTGCAGTATTTCCATTTGTAGCGGCATCTTGGGCTACATTGGCCGCTACATCAATGGTTACGGTGCCATCAGTTGTTGGGGTAATTAAAGCGGTATAAACAGAAGTACTTGTGGCTGTAAAGTTTGAGGCAGTAGCATTTCCTAGAGTAATATCGCCCACTGCAAAACCAGTTACTGCTTCGCTAAAGGTAAAGGTAGCAGTGAATGCTCCGTTGATCGGATTTGCCGCAGTGCTTGAAATAAGTACGGTTGGACTGGTCAAGTCAGCAATAAGGCTAAACTGAGTGGCTGCGGTATTTCCATTTGTAGCGGCATCTTGGGCTACATTAGCCGCTACATCAATGGTTACAGCACCATCCGTAGTTGGGCTAATTAATGCCGTATAAACCATTGCGCTGGTGGCACTGAAGTTAGAAGCCGTACCATTTGCAACCGTAATATCTCCTACTGCAAAACCAGTGACTGCTTCGCTAAAGGTAAAGGTAGTCGTAAAAGCTCCGTTGATCGGATTAGCCGCAGTGCTTGAAATAAGTACTGTTGGACTGGTCAAGTCAGCAATAAGGCTAAACTGAGTGGCAGCGGTATTGCCATTTGTAGCGGCATCTTGGGCTATATTCGCGGCAACATCAATGGTTACGGTGCCATCAGTTGTTGGGGTAATTAAAGCGGTATAAACAGAAGTACTTGTGGCTGTAAAGTTAGAAGCGGTCGCATTACTCAAAGTGATATCGCCCACCGAAAAACCTGTAACTGCTTCGCTGAAGGTAAAGGTAGCCGTAAATGCTCCGTTAACTGGATTAGCTGCCGTGCTTGAAATAAGTACTGTTGGAGCTGTTAGATCAGCAGTAATACTAAACTGAGCGGCAGCGGCATTTCCATTCGTAGCGGCATCTTGGGCTACATTAGCTGCTACATCAATGGTCACTGTGCCATCAGTAGTTGGGGTAATATCTGCGGTATAAACAGAAGTACTTGTGGCTGTAAAGTTAGAAGCTGTCGCGTTTCCTAAAGTAATATCGCCCACCGCAAAACCTGTAACTGCTTCGCTAAAGGTAAAGGTAGCAGTAAATGCACCATTGGTTGGGTCGGCTACCGCACTGGTAATGGTTACATCTGGTGCATTGACATCCGCATTTATACTAAACTGAGTGGCAGCTGTATTGTCTACGCCTCCAGCATCTTGCACACTTGCCGCTGCCACATCTACAGTAACGAATCCATTTGCAGTTGGAGAAATTGAAGCTGTATAAACTGAAGCACTTGTGGCATTGAAATTAGAGGCAGTTCCATTACCAACGGTGATATCTCCTACTGCAAAACCTGTAACTGCTTCGCTAAAAGTAATCGTTATATCAAAACCATTTGTCGGTGAAGTGGCTGGGCTGCTCAATGAAACTGTTGGCGCCACTGGACTTGAAATCACAGTAGTATTGGCGTCTATGTCATTTCGTTGTCCATCACTCACTTGAATAGTAAAAGTTGTTTTCTCAGTACTTCCTGAGGCAACTCTATTATCTGTTGGGTCGAATACCAAAGCTCTTAAACTGGCCTGTAAACTAGCAGCATCCGTGCTTGCTAAGGTATATGGCCCCGAACCCGTTAGACCTGTTCCTGACAAGACTCCTTTGGCATTGCCGTCTAAGGTTATGGTGGCTGAAACATTGTCTCCATTCGGATCGGCAACCACTATGCTCGAAAAAGGACTAATGGTGGCATTATCATTTACAGGCTGGTTGGCCACGGCACCAGTAATGACTGGCGCTGCTAAAGAATAAACATTTATATCTGCACCAGTAAGTCCTGTTACAAACATGATAGTACCCTCATTATTAAATGCAAGTGAAAATGGCCTATTTTCCTGCGCAACCACCGAAAAACGCTCTGCATCACCTGAATAAACGGCTGTAGAAACATCAAAAGCCACAGCCAAATTATATTCATTGATATCATCCCCAGACTCTCCCATCACAAACATTCTAGTACCATAAGGATCAAACATCAAGGAGCGAGAGCTCATTTCTTGCCCAGCTATAGAAAAACGCTCTGCATTCCCGGCATAAACAGCCGTGGAAACATCAAAAGCTACAGCCAAGTTATATTCATTGATATCATTCCCAGAATTCCCTAACACAAACATTTTTGTACCATCATTATTAAAAGCAAGCGAAAAGGGGGCATCTTCTTGCGCTGCTACTGAAAAACGTTCTGCGTCTCCTGCATACACAGCTGTAGAAATATCAAAGTTCGTAGTTAGCGTATATTCATTGATATCATCTCCAAATTCCCCTAAAACAAACATTTTACTCCCGTCAATATTAAAGGCAAGCGAGTTAGGGTACACATCTTGCGTATTTACTGCAAAACGCTCTGCATTCCCGGCATAAACAGCCGTAGAAACATCAAAGCCGGTAGTCAGGTTATATTCATTAATGTCTCTTCCATTTCCTCCCATAACGAACATCTTGGTACCATCGCCATTAAAAGCGAGTGACTTAGGAAACAATTCCTGCGCAGCCACAGAAAAACGTTCATGGTCTCCAGTAAAAACTGCCTTTGATACATCAAAAGCACCTGAAATAGTATTTACATAATTCGTTTTTGTGAGTGTTCTGGAGCAACCGTCAAGATCACGAACAGTCAGGCTTACATCGAAAGTACCAGATGTAGCATAAGTATGTGTAGGATTTTGCAAGTTAGAAGTTGAACCATCTCCGAAGTTCCAAGTCCAACTAGTAATAGGAGAACTTGCAGCCGTTTGGTCCTGAAAAGTTACTGCGCCTGGGCCACCCAATAGTGTGGTACTAGTGGCACTAAATTTAACATCAGGCCCCAGAACCTGAACGTAATTGGTTCTGGTTTTTTCATGAGTACAGCCACCAGAATCTGTAATCCTTAGTTTTACGGTGTAGTTTCCAGGTTTATCATAAACATGTGTAGGGTTTTGGTCTGTGGAAGTCTGTCCATCGCCAAAATCCCAAGCCCAGCCCACAATGGTATTAGTGCCTGAAATAGACGAAGCATCTGTGAAATTTACCGTCAAAGGGCCACAACCAAAAAGGGATGAACCATTAAAATCCGCAGTAGGCACCGAAATGGAAATTGTTTGTGTGAAAGTATCGGTGTAACCGAAAATAGTATCTTGAACTGTCAGTGTAACGGTAAAGTCTCCTGTGGTAGTGAAGGTGCGAATTGGGTTCTTTGCGGTTGATGTGCCTCCATCACCAAAGTTCCACAGCCAAGTGTCTGGATTAACTGACTGGTCAGTAAAAAATACGGTGTGTGGAGTTGAACAACCTGAAGCCGGATTGGCATTGAACTTGGCATCGAAGGTTTGTGCTCCAGCATTAAAGATATAAGCAAAAAAGAGCAACGCGACTAACAGTTTTCCTTTTAACGAGCATGGAAAGCTTAGTTTAAACACTACAATATTTCTTAGGGAGTTATTTATCAAACACCATTGACGAAAGGTATTCATACGATGGTGTGAAGTTGTACTGAACGAAATTGATTTAGTTGATTTAGCTTTCATAATAGGTTAGGCGATACAAAGCTAAACCCGAGAAGCAAGCCAAAACATACGTAGCGATACGTATTTAATAAGCGCAAATGTGATAAACAGCTTTTATTTAGGGATTATCAGTGAGATGATTGTACCGGTTTCTCCAGAAACAATATTGACTTTTCCATTTAGCATGGCAATTCTTTCTTGTAGTGTTTTGAGTCCTAAAGAAGTACCTGATTGTTGTTCCTGTTCTACAACAAAACCTCGACCGTTGTCTTGAATATTGATCAGGATTTTACCTTTGGTGTGTTCAATGGAAAGTCTAGCAGATGCTGCATTGGCATGCTTCACTATGTTATTCAATGCCTCCTGAATGATTCTGTAAAGGTTGAGTTCTTCGTCTTCCTTAAAAATACCATCGATATTTTCCAGTTCGGTAGAAAAGAACACTTCGGTATTTTCATCGAGTTTACGGATCAATTCTTCCAGTGCTGCGGTGAGTCCGAGCCTACTGAGCACAACGGGATGCAGGTTTTTGGTTATGCTACGCACCTCATCTAGTGTTGCACTTACGTTTTTAATTATTTCTTCATTTTTAGAAGCATTCGCCTGATTCTTCAGCAAAATCAACTGCTGCCCCACACTATCATGCAAATCACGAGAAATTCTCATTCGCTCTTCTTCCTGCACCTTTAAGAGTGTTCGAGAATAATGTTGCTCAAGCCTCTTGGCCTTGTTGGCCTGCCGAATAAAATAATAACTAATCGTAATGATGAGCAGTCCGCATAAAAGCAAAAACCAAATAGTACGATAAAAAAACTCCTGGGCATGAATTCTCAGTTCAAGCTCTTCTCCAAAGGCTAGCCCTTCAGAGTCTACCATTCTAACAGCCAACCGATATTGCCCAGCCGCCAAGTTATCAAACTGAATTTCACCAGGTTGCTTAATCGGCAGCCATTCGCTATTGTTTAACCTAAACTCCATATTGACCTTTACTGGCTGGGTAAGCCCATTTGGTGCCATCTGTATTTTTAAAAACTTGTTTTCAGCGGGTAACGATATATTTTTGACCTGAGCCAAATTTCCAAGAGCTGTAATATTCGTATTAGCATTTGTCTTAATATCAAAATAAGTAAGACTGGTAAGTACCACTCTCCCCCCTTTCTCGATCTTTCTTACTTCTGTTGGGTAGAAAAAATTCAGCCCTCTAATGGCTCCTAAAAAAACTCCTCCATCAGCAGTTTGCAACATGCTGTAACGGTTAAACTCATTATTGCTAAATCCATCGTCCTCTACATACCTTTCCGAGGTTTGTGTTTGTGGGTTATATTTTATTAAGCCTGAAAATGTAGCAAACCAAAAATTAGATTGTTCATCTTTAAAAACTGAAGCAATAGGACTGGTGGCTGGGTCGGTATAAAGCAAAACGGGTTCTTTGTTTTCATTACTCATCTGATAAACACGGCCATCGCTAGTGGTAATCATCAAGCCGTATTCATCAATAACATCCAACATCATCAGTTTATCGGGCTCCACTGGAATATCGATAAAAGCCTCATTCCCATCTTTAAAAGTAAAAAGCCCATTTTTTGTTGTTGCATAGAAGCTACCACCAAACTTTGCTAAGTCCATAATAACCAGCGAATCGTTTACCGATAAAGGTCTATTGACTTTATTTACTTTATCGAATTCCATTAGGGGAAAAGTAGCTGCACCGTATACAATCCTATCTCCATCATCAACCATTGCTGAAATAGGGTAATGCCTAAACCTTTCTACCTCGTGCGTTGCAAGGTCTATTAGTAAAACTCCTTCATTGTAGTTGGTCCAAATATTATTTTCACTAATAAACAATCCCCTAACTTCCGAAGCGGAGAAAGGTTGACCGTTCATAAATATAGGAAATGGTTCTTCTGTTTTATCGTCAACATCTATCAGGTATAAACCACCTACCTCGGTACCCACTAAGTATTTACTCTCTTTATAATGGGTAATACTTCTTACACTAAAACCCTCTAAAAAATTATGTACCCCCGTATTTTTAAAAACTATATGAACTAACCTACCCAATTGGGCTAAATACAATTCCTTTTTCAGGTTTTGGCTAGCCATATTGGTTATATTATTCACCTTTACTATGGTATTACTTTTTTGGTTTACTTGGTTTATAAATTCTCTTTTGATTAAAACCTGATCACCTGTGGCATCCAACAATGCGATATTTCCAAAGCTATCGTTTATGGCGTTTAGTTTTTGATAAAGATTATTTTTGACAACCCCAGTCTTGCCAGGTTTGGTAAGATTGCTCTTAGACCAAGTCATATTTTGATCATTGTATCGATAAATTTCTTTCTCGCTTTTTAAAACAAACTCGAATGCCTCCTCGAACCAAAAGCAATCAGCAAGTGCTAAAACTTCTTGATTGTCTGTTTTTTCAAAACTGAAGTCTTCATAATCAAACTCCTTTATTATTTCACCATTAAGTGCATAGGCTATAATCCCCGTTCTAGCTTCAGAAACGAGAAAATGATTCTCAAAAGAAATTACTTGGTACAAATAAGACTCCCCGCCTTCAGTTCTTAACCTGAATAACCTGTGAAGAGATAAATCTTCATTTAACAGATATAGATACGTTTCTCCTGCGGTATCTAGTGCAATAAAGGTAGTGTTACCTTGAACAAACAGGTTAGAGATTTTAACATCAATACCTTTATTTGAAATGGGTATTTGCTGGAACTCAAAACTAGATGGGTTGAACAAATAAAGGTAATCAGAGGTACGTGCTGAAGAAAATCGTAAATAAAAAAGGCCATCAGCCCTCTTGTTTAAGATAAAAATATTTGGTGAAATGTCTTCAGAAATGGGTAACGATACGGAATGAAAATTATAACCATCGAACCATTGCAGTTTGGGTATATTTTGAAGAAAGGCGCTTGCGCCCAAGTCAGATTCTAATCCGCTGATCCACAGCCAACCATTATTATCATAGACTAAAGAGTGAATATCACCAACTTCTAAGCCATCCTTTGCATCATAAGTATTGAATGCTAAAATACCTTGATCTTGTTTATTTTGCCCTAGTAGGCTTGATGTAGCCAAAAGTAACCAAATACACAAAAATGGTTTAAAAGGGGTGCGCAAATACAACCCTAATGCAACAAATGTTTGTTGTGCAATACCCATGTTGTTAATCCATTAGGCTTCCCTTCTAAATCCAACTTCTGAATAATATTGCTGCGATGTTTTTCAACTGTTCGCTCAGATATAAAAAGCTTATCAGCTATTTCTCGAGTTGACTGGTTAGCGGCTATAAAATTAAGGATTTTCCGTTCTGATGGTGTAAGCGCCTCTATCATTTCCAGCGTTGTTTGTGCTGATGCAATATCTTTTAAATGAAAAGCCTTGCTAAAATATTTCCCTCCATTGGCCACTTCATTAATACAAGCTTCAATCTCTTCCAGTGCATCTTCTTTCAATAGATAACCTGAAACATTAAGGCTTTTGGCTCGTGCAATAAACTCTGTTTCTTTATGATATGAGAGAATTATGAATTTGGTATCGTAGTTATGCTCCATGCAATGTTTGGCCACCGAAAGTCCATTCATTTCAGGCATTTCAATATCCAAAATAGCAATTTCTGGGTTGAACTCTGTAATTAGCTTTAATACAGCTCTTCCGTCACTAGCTGTGCCCAAAACATTAAAGCCTTTAGAGATTAGAGTAGACTCTAACCCCTGTAATAATAACGGATGATCATCAGCTAAAACAAGAGTTACTTTATTCATTTAAAAATTGAGTATTTGGAACGTGAAGATAACCCTAATGCATAACAACTAACAATACGTAGGGCTACGTATTGTTAGTTGTTACATACTTTCAAATTGATTTTATAGCGACTATATCACTCGCTCCTCAGTGCTTTAACAGGGTTACTTGTAGCGGTTTTTACCGATTGAAAACCTACGGTGAGCCAAGCAATAACGGTAACGAGAATAACGGGGATTAAAAACAGCAAGGGATTATTAATGTTAATTTGATAGGCAAATGTGGCCAACCAATCTTGCATAATCCAGTAGCCAGTTGGAATGGCAATTAAGGAGCCAATAGCTACTAGTTTAGTGAAATCTGATACCACAAGCATGGTTAAGCTTTTAACGGATGCTCCAATTACTTTTCTTACCGCTATCTCTTTTCTTCTTCTTTCTAAGGTAAATGCTGCCAAAGCGAAAAGTCCTAAACAGGCAATGGCAATGGCCAAACCTGATGAAACGGTAAACAGCTTTCCAAATCTTCGTTCTTCTTCATAAAGTGAATTGAAAGAGTCATCGAGGAAAACAAAATCAAAGGGTTCATCTTGTACCATGGCATTCCATTCAGACTCCACTTGTTTTACGGTTTCCCCGAAATTACCCGTTACTTTAAGCGATAAGTAATTGCCTCCGTACCAGTCAGCTTCCATCCTTCCGTCCTCAAACATTCTTCTCAAGATTAAAGGCTCAATAGATCGTTTTAAACTCTCATAATTAAAATCTTTCACTACACCTATAATTGTATAATCTTCACCATCGCCCCTAGAAACCTTTTTGCCTATCACATTTTCAAAGCCCAACTCCTTTTTTGCACTTTCATTAATTACTGCCACAGCAGAATCGGATGCCAATTCATTGGAATAGAAACGGCCTTCTACCAGTTGTAAGCCCATGGTTTCCAAAAAATCATCGGTAGTAAACATATTCATCAGGTTGAAATGTCGAGGATTGTCTTCCATTGTTGAATACCCCCAGTCTGCTATACTGCTCGAAACATATTGATTGGTAAGTGTAAGCGATTCGATATTTGGTTTTTGAAGTAGCTGATTTTTAAAAGCAGATAGCTTTTCTCTTAAGAGGCCTGTATTTTTAACTACCATAATTTGTTCTGGCTGAAAACCTAGCTTCTGCTGCCCCATAAACCTAAGCTGAGAAAAAACAATCATGGTGCTAATAATTAAGAAAATCGAAATGGCAAACTGAAATGCTACCAATCCCTTTCTCAAAAACACATTACCACCTCCTGCTTTGTTTTCTCCTTTTAATGCTCTAAGTGGGTTAAAGCCAGAAAGGTAAAATGCTGGATAACTGCCTGCTAAAAGTCCAACCACGAGTACTAAACCAAACAATAAAAGCAGCGTGCTTGGTGCTAACAAATCCGTATAACTAAAATTTCGATTTGCCAATTCATTAAAACCACCCAGAACTAGGCTGGCCAAGCCCATGGACAGGATCATGGCCAAAACACTAATCATCATAGACTCCACCAAAAATTGATAGACCAACTGATTGCGCCTAGAACCCAATACCTTACGCATACCAACCTCTTTGGAACGGGCAGCGGAGCGTGCTGTAGAAAGATTCATAAAATTGATGCTGGCAATTAACAGAATGAAAACTGCCACGGCAGAAAATATGTAGACATTGTTAATATTTCCTTGCGAACCTAAAGCCATATGTGGGTAATACAAGTGAAGGTCTTTCATGGGTTTTAAAGTGAAAGTTCCTTGTCTACCACCTTCAGCCAAATACTCTTCATAGTTTGTGTGCCCTGTGTATTTCACCAAATCCGGACCAACATATTTGGCAACGAAATCAGGATACTTGGCTTCTACAGATTCGGGTGTAGCACCCGCTACCAGTTTGGCATAGGTAAAGAAGTTATTTCCCGTCCAGTTGCCTACCGTAATCCAGCTTTCGTGCGGGAATGATTCAATAAAATTATAATGGAAATGGGTGTTCTTTGGCGGATCGGCCACCACACCTGTAACCTTAAGCGAATTACCATTAACAGCAACCAACTGTCCATAGGCCTCTTGTTTAGGGAAAAGCTTGCTAGCTAAACCTTCAGTCAATACAATTGAATTTGGCTCAGTCAATGCTTTATCGGGGTTTCCTTCTACAAATTTTACAGTGAAAATTTTATGAAAAGTAGAATCGGCTGAAAAGCCTTCCTGTTCTTTAAATATCTGATTATTGACTTTAAAAGTCTGATCGTATGGGCCTGACAAACGAACAACCTCTTCGATTTCGGGGAAATCCATTTTGGATTGAGCACCAAGTCGAGCTGGTGTGTACTGACCGCTCTGATTATTGGCAATTCGGTAAACACGGTCTACATCTTTATGAAAATTATCGTAGCTAAGCTCGTTAGTAATGTAGAGCATAATGAGCAAGCAGGCCGCTAAACCTAGTGAAAGCCCTGAAATGTTGATTATGGAAAAAAACTTTTGGCGAACCAAACTCCTGACCGAGATTTTAAAATAGTTTTTGAACATGGCAATGTTGTTTAATGAGTTAATATCTTCTAGACCTTTGATATATTTTGGACGGAAGAACCGAAGTACATCCCATCCGAATTTGCGTTTTGCTACCTTTAAACCGTCTGTTTCGACCCTCTTATAAAACAGTTCATAGGCATCCCCTTCAATGATTTCCCTCACACGTGGCTTACAATACAATTGAAGAAACCAAAGCGCCCAGCGTGGTGGATGGTGATCAAATTGAGGCATATTGATTCAGACCAAAATCTATATTTGGTATTTGTTCGTGCAGTCGGTTACGCTGTTCGCGCACAAAATTGAGGGCCTTATTTCCTGCAACGGTCACTGTAAAAAATCGCTTTCTCCTACCTCCTCTTTCATTGGTGGCTCCTCCAACTTCGGACTTCAAAAAACCTTTACTTTCCAATCTATCTAAAGCCGAATGCACAGCACTGATATTGATCTTACGCTCAGTTTGCACCTCAATTTCTTCCATCACACTAATGCCATAGGCATTGTCGTTCAGAATGGCTACAATAAGTAAAACCAGTTCTTCGAACTCCCCTAGGTTTATTCTCTGCATCTGTTTTTTATTAGTTTCACAATAGTAAATGAAATACATATGTTTCACTATTGCAAATGAAATAAAACAGAGTTTACTGAAACGGAATATTTGTGTAGTGAATTGGGCATTTGATATCAGTCAACAGTCGATTGACTAATGACTATTGACTAAAGCTAAAATTCAATACCCTCTATTCAGATCGACTTGGTGCAGTAATGGTGTTTCGTTAACTAACCTGTCGATGTTTTCTTTTAGAAGTTTTAAAGCCGATTCTGGTGAGGTTACGCTAGCCACATGAGGGGTAACCGTTATCTTTTTGTGTGCCCAGAATGGATGGTCATTTGGAAGCGGCTCTTGGTGAAAAACATCTAATATAGCACCAGAAAGGTGATTTTCGTCAAGAAGTTTTATTAGGTCATTATCTACTAAATGATTGCCTCGGGCTACATTAATCAAGTAACAACCTTTTGGCGTTTTGCTGAGCAGTTCATAGTTCAAAATACCAACCGTTTTGGGAGTGATGGGCAGTAAATTGACCAAAACATCTAGTTCAGAAAGGAATGTATCGAGCTGATTTTCATCATAACACTTCACTCCTTCAATCTGCTTTTGAGTTCTAGAATAGCCCGAAACCTCAAAACCAGCCGCATAAAGTTGTTTAGCCAAATGTCCACCAAGTTCTCCAAGCCCCATTACCCCTACTCGGAGTTTATTGTAGGTAATGCGTTCCCAGTGAGACTTTTGTTGGTTCTGCTGAAGCAATCTGAAATTTCTTTGATGCATGATTACGCTCATCATCACATAATTTGTCATATCGGTAGTTAAGTTCGGGTCTACAATTCGGGTGATGGGAATATTTCTTGGAATTTGAGGGTCCGTCATTAAATGATCTACCCCTGCTCCTAGCGAGCTGATCCATTTTAAGTTGGGCAGTTTTTCAATCACTCCTTCAGCCAAAGGCTTCCAAACAAAAAGTGCTTGTACATTGCTCAAATCTTCTTCCGTAGGCCAAACATAAATTTTGCCAACCAATTCCGACTGGCTCAATCCTTCGACCCATGCTTTTGGATCCCATACTGAAGTTGAAAGTAGAATATCTATTTTTTGCTTACCCATTTTGAATCTTTAATGTAAAATCGCCAAGGTTTCAACGCGTCTTCTTCCGCATAATCCACCCCTATTCGTGTAGTTGAAGTTATTTGCTCTTCAGAAACTTCGGCTTGGTCTTCAATCCATATTTCATTTTCCAAAAGGCTAAGTCCATTATGCGTTTTAGTATTTAAACCCAAAGCCTTACCTACATTTCCTGGACCCGAAGTTAGCGCTTTGGTCAACTTATCAAACCCTCTTCTTTTAAGCATGGCATCAATTCCTTCGATCGGTTCAAACGCCCTAATCAAAACCGCATCGGCCTGCCCTTCTACATTCGTTACAATATTGATCATATGATGAATCCCATAGCATAGATAGACATAAGCATAACCTCCAGCTCCATACATCACTTCAGTTCTTGATGTACGCAGTCCGTTATTTGCATGGCAGGCTTTATCGTTTCTGCCAGAGTACGCCTCAACTTCAGTGATAAAACCAGCAGTAATCACGCTATTAAAGTTGGTAACGAGCTTTTTGCCCAAAAGCTTCTTAGCTAAAACATCTACATTATTCCTTTCGTAAAAGCTCCGAGTTAATTGCATTAAATGAAATATTACTGACCAAACACTACCGAAATCCTTTGCATCAAACTTATTATACTGAACCTAAAACAAGAAATTCAGTTTAGTGTAATGAATCAAAATTCGATTTTAAAAATTTACCACTAAATTTATAGCTATGAAAAGAACACTGACCCTAATTGTAATGCTTGGCCTTTTTGTTTTTACTCAAAATGCCTTTGCTCAAAAACCAGCTGCTAGCCCATTGGTTACAGTAAAACAAATGATTGGAACTACCGAAATGGAATTGGTGTATAGCCGCCCTAGCCTTGATGGAAGAGATGTAAATGAATTGGTAAATAAATTAAACAATGGTGTGTGGCGCACAGGCGCAAATACGAATACTATTATTGGTTTTGATAAAGACGTAATGATTAACGGTAAACCAATTAAAGCTGGACGCTACTCATTATGGACTGTACCTGGTGACACTACTTGGAAAATTATTATTAGCAGCATTACTGATAAATGGGGAACGGCTTATGACAACTCTGGTGATGTATTAAGCTTCTTTGTTCCGGTAACTAAAACTTCTAACAACGTTGAGACATTTGTGATTAACCTTACTGATTTCGATAAAAACTCTAAAGACAAAGGGAATATCGAATTAGCTTGGGGAAATCTTTCTGTGAAATTCCCGATAAAAGTGAACAACTAATTCGCACAGAAAAAAGTATAAGATAAGGTCGACCAAAATGGTTCGGCCTTTTTTTATACCCTATTGAACTTAATTAAGGGAAAACGGATTGCTGAACTGTTACAGAGTAATCCTTTATATTTGAACCGCACAAACACAAAACAACATGAGAAAATATTCATTTGTACTAACTGCACTATTAATTAGTGTAATGGCCATAGCCCAAATTAAAATGCCTCCTGCCAGCCCAACTTTTGAGTTGAAAGGCACTGTAGGATTGGCAGATGTAAAAGTAGTCTATTCTAGACCCAGCGCCCGTGGCCGACAAGTGGCAGGTGCATTGATTCCTTACAATGAAGTATGGAGAACAGGTGCTAATGCTTCAACAAAAATTACTTTTAGTGAAAACGTAAAATTAAATGGCAACCCCGTGCCTGCTGGTACCTATGCACTTTATACAATATTTACAGAAGAAGTAGCTACTATTATTTTGAGCAAAAACCTTACATGGTGGGGCGCTATTGGTTATGACAAAAAGGACGATCTCTTAAGATTTGACGTACCTGTGAAACACCCAAGCAGCATGTACGAAACCTTTACTATTAGCTTTTCAGACTTTACGATGAACTCTGCCAACTTTAACATGAAGTGGGAACATACTAAAGCAATGTTCACGATCGAATCAGATGTGGACAGCAAAGTAATGGCAGATATCAAAGCCCAAGTAATCGACAAAAAACCTTCTGATGCTGGTGTATACTTTCAAGCTGCTGGTTATTATTACGATACAAATCGTGATCCTCAATTGGCTTTAGAGTGGGTAAACAAGGCCATAGCAGGTAGCGCAGATGAACAATATTGGGTAATTCACCTCAAAGCCAAATTACAAGCCAGATTAGGAATGAATAAAGAAGCCATTGCTTCGGCACAAAAATCAATGGCACTTGCTAAAACTGGTGGAAACCCTGATTATGTTAGGTTGAACGAGAAGTTGATTGCTTCGTTAAAATAAGATTACAATAGCTGAAAAATACAGAAAGAGGTTACCAAAACGGTACCCTCTTTTTTCTTTTTATGGGCTTGAATTGAAATAAGAAACCAGTCAAAATATTCTGCACCTGACAGTAAGGCTTACCTTTCAGTCCACTAAACAAAATAAAGTCTGACAAAAACATATCCTTGTCATTGCCTGAATACCTTATTCTAGATAAACAACTGACAAAAACCTGACAAAACTTCACGTTTAGCGATTGGCACATTTAATGCAAATGGGCTCCTCGACAAATTGTTTTAACACTTAACTATTTATAGAAAATGTCAAAAGTAAACATCACTCCATTAGCCGACAGAGTTCTAGTAGAACCTGCCGCTGCTGAAGAAAAAACTGCTTCTGGTTTAATCATTCCTGACACTGCGAAAGAAAAACCACAAAAAGGTATTGTAGTAGCAGCTGGAGCTGGAAAAAAAGATGAGCCTTTAACTGTAAAAGTTGGCGACACTGTATTGTACGGTAAATATGCTGGCACTGAGATTTCAGTAGAAGGTAAAGACTACTTAATCATGAGAGAGTCTGACATTTTTGCAATTGTTTAATCAAATCAGAAATTAAAAATCTAAAATAAAATGGCTAAAGAATTATTCTTTCGTAATGACGCTAGAGATCAGCTGAAAAAAGGTGTTGACACCTTGGCAGATGCTGTAAAAGTAACATTGGGTCCAAAAGGTAGAAACGTAATCATCGACAAAAAATTCGGTGCCCCTACTGTAACTAAGGATGGTGTTTCTGTAGCAAAAGAAATCGAGCTAAAAGAGCCAATCGAAAATATGGGTGCTCAGTTGGTTAAAGAAGTTGCTTCTAAAACTGCTGATAGCGCTGGTGACGGTACTACTACTGCCACTGTTCTTGCTCAATCAATTTTTAACATTGGTATTAAAAACGTTGCCGCTGGTGCAAACCCAATGGACTTGAAAAGAGGTATCGACAAAGCAGTTTCTGCAGTAGTTGCTAACCTTCAAAGTCAATCAAAATCAATCCAGAACTCTAACGAGATCAAGCAAGTAGCTACCATTTCTGCCAATAACGATGAGGAAATCGGGCAAATGATTGCTGATGCGATGGACAAAGTTGGTAAAGACGGTGTAATCACTGTTGAAGAAGCAAGAGGTACTGAAACTGAAGTAAAAACTGTAGAAGGTATGCAGTTTGACAGAGGTTACCTTTCTCCATACTTCGCAACCAACACAGAGAAAATGGAAGTAGAGATGGATAATCCATACATCTTGATCTACGACAAAAAAATCTCTTCAATGAAGGAGTTACTTCCAATCCTTGAGCCAGTAGCTCAGAGCGGAAAGCCTTTATTGATTATTTCTGAAGATGTAGATGGCGAAGCCCTTGCAACTTTAGTTGTAAACAAAATCAGAGGTTCTCTAAAAATTGCTGCGGTTAAAGCTCCAGGCTTTGGCGACAGAAGAAAAGCAATGTTGGAAGACCTTGCCATCTTAACTGGTGGAACTTTAATTTCTGAAGAAAGAGGTTATAAGTTAGAAAACGCTACTATGGAGTACCTAGGTACTGCTGAAAAAGTGAACATCGACAAAGACAACACTACCATTGTAAATGGTGCAGGTTCTGAAGCCGATATCAAAGCTAGAGTAGCGCAAATCCAGCAGCAAATTGAAAACACTACTTCTGATTACGACAAAGAGAAATTGCAAGAAAGACTTGCGAAACTTTCTGGCGGTGTGGCCATCCTTTACATTGGAGCAGCTACTGAAGTAGAAATGAAAGAGAAAAAAGACAGAGTTGACGATGCATTGCACGCAACCAGAGCAGCCGTACAAGAAGGTGTAGTTGCTGGTGGTGGTGTAGCGCTTATCAGAGCAGCTGCTGCTTTAGATAGCGTAGAAACCGACAACGAAGACCAAGCTACTGGTGTTAACATCATCAGAATAGCAATTGAATCTCCATTAAGAACAATTGTTGCCAACTGTGGTGGTGAAGGTTCTGTGGTAGTAAACGAAGTGAAAAACGGTAAAGCGGATTACGGTTACAACGCTCGTACTGAAAAGTATGAAAACCTAATTGCTGCGGGTGTAATTGACCCAACTAAAGTAACTCGTTTAGCACTTGAAAATGCTGCTTCTATTGCTGCACTTCTATTGACTACTGAATGCGTAATTGCAGAAGAAGTTGAAGAAGGTGGCGGAATGCCAATGCCTCCAATGGGCGGTGGAATGGGCGGCATGATGTAATCTGCTTCGCAGATTAGTATTGAGTCCTTAGTACCTAGTACTTAGAAATATAGAGAGCCTGATTCGAAAGAGTCAGGCTCTTGTGTGTTTAGGCCTACGCTCATATGCTATTCTATTGCTTACAATGGATGGATTGATACCACTGTCGTAGGTTCTCCGAACCTGTGACCATCAATTGATAAAGAACTCTGTCCTTAAAGTGTAATGAAAGTAATATAGTCTTTTAGACCCTTCGTAACCTCAGGGAAAGAAAAGAGGCAGTTTACGTATAATCATCTTTAGTGTTTAAAAAGTCAATACACAATACAATTGTCTCTTGTTTGCACTCGGTTTTTCATCCTGAGTGGCAGCGAAGGATCTAAATAGAAAAGTATTAGCAAACGGATCCTTAAACAAGTCTCTACTAATCCTCGTTTGCAACGAAAATTTAATGCAAAGCCCTTAAAGCAAAGCCACTGTCGTAGGCTTTCTAAACCTGTGACTAACTATTACTACTTTAATAAGCGAATTGTATTATCAAATAAATTCTCATCTGATCGAGTGCCGAATGGATCGATAGCAACATGTGTTGGCAGTTGGTCGACAATCAACTTGAATTGCATTTGCGTTTGATTGACCTGATGAGGTGCCAAATAAATAATCGACTCTTCATTACTAACATTTTCAGGTGATGCTGTAAAAAGGCCTATTGAAATAGGTTCGTCAATGGTTATTTGTTCTGAAGCACCATTTTCTTGAGTTTGAAAACGTTTAGCGTTTATGGTTAACGAAACCTCATACTTACCAGATTCCAGTTGTTGATATTCCGCCTCTTCCACAGATAAATCGTAGGTGATTACTTTCTTGAACCAATCGTCAATCAGCGCATGATATTGTTTAGGTGTTACTTTGTACAGTTCATCCAGCAAAACCAGAGTATTTACTGAATAATCATAATCCGCTCTTTGCCGATCAGTAATCGTTTTTAGCACCTGATTTACAGCCTCCTCTCCTATTAAATCTATCAAGGCCAACATCACCGTTAAATTTTTCCCGTAGCCAATGTAACTCTCTCCCAATTGTTTATAAATAGGCGGTTCAGGCTCACTAGCAAAAGATCTTCCTTGAAAATAGCGTCTGTTGGCGTTTTCAGCCAAGTTCCAAACCGAACCTTTTCCGTAGTGTTTCTCCATTATTATAGCCTCGGTGTATTTGGCTAAGCCTTCTACGAAAAAACTTGCTCCCTCTCCTCTATTAGGCGATAATATATGTCCCCACCATTGATGCGCCACTTCGTGAATGGTTCGTTTTGCTACAATATCGAAGCCATTTGGATCACGAATATCAGCTAGATAAAGCCTATCTTCCACCATACTGATAAGGCCAGGGTGAGCGTAGCCTCCAAAACTCCAATGGGCAGGCACTTCTGCAATACGGATGTAGTCAAACGGATATGCACCAACATTTTCGATGCAGTAATCTAGCGTTAACTCAGTGCTTTCAGTAATGCGATCAATATTATAGCTATGGCTAGGGTGATAGTATTGTTCGATGGAAACACCATTGTGTTCGTCCTTCTTTATGGCAAAGTCAGCAGAGAAATAACCTATAGCTGGCAAAATTGCTAAAGTGGCTTTATAGTGAAAATAGTTTCTATTGTCTGCAGTCCACTGATTGATTAAGTTGCCAGAAGACACTGCTGTTTGATTGGCTTCTGTTGAAATTACCGTCTCAAAACTTGCCCTGTCTAATTTATTGCCATAAACTTCTAAGTGACCTTCAATTGATGCCTCTCGCTCCTTTTTTGGTAAACCTCTCTTTTCACGCTCAAAATTATTATCAATTTCACTACCAACATTATAACCAAAACTAGGGTAAAAAGCATTGAAGGAAAGGTATGTACCATTCTTTACTACCGAATTATTTACTTCATAGCCTTTTATTCGCTTATTAATTTCATAAGTCATCTCTACCTCTTCTTCAGGCTGAATTGGCTGTTTAAATTCAAAAAGATAAGTTCCAGTCAGGCTATCATACTCCACCAAATTTGCACCTTCAATTTGAATTTTAGCCATTTGTTCTTTCTCTTGAACAAGCATTTCAGAAATAGATTTTGAGCTTTCATTCTTCAAAATCTCATTTGCTCTTAGGTCATAACTTTGTTCATTCGGATACAAGTCCAATTCCGTTTTCAGTGCTATACGGTTTAATGTTGCTAAGCCGTGAAATTGCTTGAATTTACGCTCATAGCGTTCTTGTGTATTAAGGTAGTCGTCTATACTTCTGTACTCCGACAGCACATTAGTGTTATAATAAATAAGGCTTCCTGAACTCAAAAATAGAACGCCAAAGACACTTACCGCAGTAAGCTGACTTTTCCTCCAACTACTAGTAAATTTTTGAACTTGAGATTTAAAATCTGAATTCGCTCCTCTTTTCAGAATCTTGAACGAAATAAGAGCCAAGATTCCACCCAACGAAAACCAATACATGGTAAGGTGATAAAAATCCTTTGTGCTCTGTGCAAATCCATTCATCTCAGTGTAACTCGGCAATGGGATATAACCTAAACGTAACATCGGATGCTGAATACCAATGGAAGGGCCTGCAAAATTGAGCAGGGCAATAGCGAGCACCGTCAGCCCCATGCCCAAGTATTTATTAGGAATTATAGATTGGAGAAATAGTGCAAATAAGCTGTAAAGCACAAAGGGTGCTCCATTATAGTAATACAAAGAAGCATACAATGGCCAATTGAATTCATAGAATCCTGTTGAGATTTGAAAAACCACGGACATTAATATGGCCGATGAAATCAGAATAATGGGCAGTAAAAGTAAGCTTACCCATTTAGACAAGAATAAGGCAATATTTGAAACCGGTGTAACATCTAGAATTCCTTCGAATTTGTAATCCCTGTTTCTATTGGCCAGTTCGCCACTATAAAAAACAATGAGAAGTAGAGCAAAAATTTCGAGTGGCTGTAAAAAATTGGTAATCAAAATGTTCGAGGTAGCATAAAGGCTATCGTGGTATTCACCTCCTCCTTGAATTCTTGAAACAAATTCTGAAATTACAATAAAAAGCCAAGCTAAAATGATGGCCCAAAAAGGGAGACTTTTAAAAGCAGCCCTCATATCTGATTCTATTAATGAAGTAAATGCCAACCGTCTTCCCTTAGCATTAAGGTTAATATCAATAGGGCGATAAGCTGTTTTACACACCTTAGTCCTTACTGCCTTCTTTTCCTTCTTCAGCCTTTGATTGACCATTTTGAACGAGAAGAATTTATAGCTAAGCGCTAATATGCCAAAACCAAAAAGCACCCAAATCAATCTATTCTGTAATAAAAATCCTGAAAGCGATAGTAATTCGGTGTTCTTTTCAAATGGAGTCCAAAACTGAGTTTGTTGAAAAAATGCAGCAATTCCGAATGGATCAAGCAAAGCAGCTATCATCATTCCACTTTCTGTGGGGGGAATAGATTGTGCAATCAAAGGTGAGTTGAGCACAATAGAACAGACAATATAGAGTACGTAAATGCTAGTGGCACCTAAATAAGTAGCTATGTTATTCTTGGTTAATAGTGCCACCGAAAAAAGGATTGCCGAAACGATAAAAGTATTCGGCAAAATAAAGATAACCCAAGGCCACAAATAGGCCATGAGATTGAAGTCTGATAACCGATCTGGATCAAGACCAGGAGACTGCGTACCGATTAAAAAGCCAATAAAGAATGGGGAAAATGTCAAAAGTCCAAATAGAAAAACCCCAAAAAATCGACTTACAAAAAACTGAAATTTGGTAATGGAAGTAGTGAATATAATACTGTCCATTTTATACCTTAAATCACGTAATAGTCCGCTAATGGCGAAAAACATGATAATAAACACGGTGCCCAGCGACATAAATGAAGTATAATAACTTATTTGATGTGCCGAGTTAAAGTTAACGTTGGCTGGAGCAAAATTCTGCTTGCCTATCATAAGGCCATACAACAAGAAAATCATAGAAAGGCCAATCAGTGCTCGTTGTTTTCGCTGATAAAAGACCTCAAATTTCAATAAATCAATAATCATAGCAATATCAGTTTGAGGCGTTTTTGGGTTTTTGGATAGATGCGAAATAGACATCCTCTAAATCGGGAATCTGTTGCTCAAAACCGACTTTGGGGCAAGAATCAGCCAAAACGCGTATCTGGGTTTGTCCAGAAACCAATTTAGTAGAGATCACATTGTACTGCGTTTTGTATTCAGAAAGCTCGGTTCTAGGAATAGATTTCGTCCAGATTTTATTGTTCAATTCAGCCACCAGTTTCAGTGGGCTGCCTTCTTTTACAATTGCCCCTTCTGAAAGAATGGCCATTTTTGGGCAGAGGTCATATACATCTTCAACAATGTGGGTAGACAGAATTACGATTACGTTCTCTCCTATTTCGCTAAGCAAATTTAAGAAGCGATTTCGCTCTTCAGGGTCAAGACCAGCGGTAGGTTCATCCACAATAATCAACTGAGGATTTCCAAGTAATGCCTGTGCAATGCCAAATCGTTGACGCATTCCACCAGAATAAGTGTGTACCGATTTTTTTCTGTGCTGATATAAATTGGTTTGTTGCAAAAGTGCCGCCATCTGCTCTTTTCTTTCCTCCTTGTTCGAAAGCCCTTTCAACACCGCAATATGATTGAGCAATTGCTCAGCAGAGACTTTTGGGTACACTCCAAACTCTTGTGGTAAATAACCCAGCTTACTCCTCACCTCTTCAGGTTGAGCAATAATATCAACATCATTAAACTTAATAATGCCTGCCGAAGGCTCTTGCAACGAAGCAATAGTTCGCATTAAAGATGATTTACCTGCTCCGTTTGAGCCAAGCAAACCAAACATTCCGTTGGTGATGGTGAGCGATACATTGTTTAAGGCTTTAACACCGTTTGAGTAAGTCTTAGAAAGCTGTTGTACGCTAAGCGTGTTCATAGTCGGTACGAGTTAATTTTTCAATTTCTCGAACCTAATTGCAATGAAAAAACTGTACAATTAAAGATGACGATCGCATCTAATTCCATGTCAAACCCTTACCAGCTATGATCAAATACGGTTGGACATAAAAAACACAGCGTTCACATGGCTTTTGTTAATGTATGTCCAAATTGCTTGTTGCATATTGAGGGAATGGTATTTTTGAACAATGACGGCTTTTCTTAAAAAATACAGCGGCTTTCTTATTGGCTTGGCAACTTTATTGGTGCTGACCCAAATACTTTCTAGTCTTAAATTAATTTTGATTGATCCCGATGAATGGTTAACCAATACACTGTTCTTTGTTTTTTGGTGGCTAGTCTTTTCTTTCCCCATTTATAAATACAAATACATTCTTCAACATAAGTTGGTGGCCTATAAAGTACTAGGGCTTTCTGTTTGCCTTATTTTAATGGTCATCATCGACAGCTATTTCAATATTCCAGATAACCCTGGAACCATCTTCTTGCTAGTTACTTTATGGCTTGGTTTGTTTTACCTGTTTATACCCAAGTTTTTTACTAAATATCAGCGTTATATTATTGGAGTGTACGCTATTATTTTGCTCTATTTCTTTTACGTCCGCCTGTCGGCAATCAGTTTTGAAGATTATGTGAGCAATGACAAAGAAACAGCCTTCGCTCTCTTCTTTTTGCCAATTCCTTTCTTGATTTTAGTATGGGTTTATGATCAGTGGAAATGGTTGAAAACACTCAAGGCCGATAAGTCAAAAGCGGAATTGGAGTTGCTCAAAACTCAAATCAACCCCCATTTTTTCTTCAATACACTAAATAATCTCTATTCCCTTACTGTGAAGCATTCGGATAAAGCACCTGAGGTAATTTTGAAACTTTCGGAAATGATGCGCTATACCATTTATGAAGGGAAAAAAGAATTTGTGCCGCTTCGCGAAGAAGTGACTTATTTGGAAAACTACATTGAATTACACAAAATCAGGTACCAGAAAAAGGTCAATATTGAGTTCAGTCATAGTATTGAGCAAGAAGTTAAGGTAGCTCCCCTTTTGTTTATTATTCTGTTAGAAAACGCTCTCAAACATGGTGTTGAGTCCTTAACCGATTCGGCTTATGTAAAAATAGATTTGAGTAGTTCTAATAGACATATCCGTTTTAGCATAGAAAACAATTACGAACCTTTGGAAATCAATGAAAGCAAAGGCATTGGATTAGAGAATCTAAAGCGTAGATTAGAATTGATTTATCCCAAAACACACGAACTGAACATCCATAAAACGGCCAGCACCTTTGCTGTAGATTTAAAAATAAGCCACCAATGATAAAATACATTATTGTTGACGATGAACCATTAGCACACGAACTAATTGAAGAGTTTTGTGGTATGCTTCCCCATTTAAAACTGGAAAAGAATTGCTATAATGCCATGGAAGCCATTCAGTTTTTAAACAGCAAATCTGTAGACCTTATTTTTCTAGACTTGAACATGCCCAAACTAAAAGGCTTTGATTTTCTACGAACACTTACCGACCCACCAGCCGTAATTGTCACTACAGCCTACAAAGAATTCGCCTTAGAAGGTTATGAGCTTAATATAGCCGATTACTTACTCAAGCCCTTCAGTTTCGACCGATTGGTAAAGGCGGTAAATAAGGCCATTGGCACAAAAACACCTTCTAAACAGCCAGAATCAACACCGACCAATCGCGGTCGTTTCTTTATCAAAGGAAACAAAAAGTATCATCAAATCTCGTCTGAGGATATCTTGTATGTGGAAGCCTATGGCAATTACAGCAAACTGTATTTTGAAAACGAAATGATTATTAGCCACGAAAACATAACGTATTACGAAGAAATGCTTGACGAAAATGAATTTCTGCGCGTGCACAAATCATTTATTGTGGCTTTAGACAAAATCAACCTGATTGAAGGCAACAGAATCAAGATTGGCCAGAAAGAAGTGCCTATTGGCCAAACGTATAAGAGTGCAGTTGGAAAACTTTATAAATAGTTTAAAAAGTGGCAATACTCCTTTTTCGGTACAAGCCCTAAACCCTCTTTAGTAGTAGGCATTTGTGTAAGTATTGGCTCATATTTGAATAGACAAATCACTATCCGATTTTAAATTTTATTTAAATCACTTTTCACCAAATTTTTCAAACCATGTCATTAGTCATAAACACAATCGTAGCAATCCCAAATAACAAAACAGTTGCTATTCAAGATATTGCCATTGGAGACAAAGTGGAAACCTTTAATTATTCTACACAAAGCGGTCTTTCTAAAGGCAATCCATTAATAGTCAAAATGTCTAATGGCACTGGTAACACTCCCATTTCTCAGAATATGATAAATATTAGTTTCGGAAATAACTCAAGCCTTATTTGCTCTCTAGGTCAGAAAATATTAACAGAAAATGGAAAGCTGAAAACGGCAAAACACTTCATGCCCAATGACAACATATTTTTAGCAGATGGATCAACCACAAAAATAGAGATGGTAGTGATGGGTACTTATCAAGAAGGCATTCATATGATTTCCCCCTCATTGAATCCAACTACTTCACTGAAACATGGTAATCTATTCTGTGCCAATGGCATTATTGTAGCAGACTATGCTTTAAACCTAGGAGAACCAGATAATGATGAACTTACAGGCTTAAATCCCGAGTAGAGAATCTCACTATATAAAACCCTTTAACCAATCCCTCAAACCAACATTACTTTTTAATTTTCAAATCAACTATTTTTGCAGAATTGGTGTTAGCCTAATTCAGAATTCAAATTAATGGCGAAAAGAGTAGTGGTAGGCCTTTCGGGCGGTGTAGATTCAAGCGTTACAGCACATCTGTTGATAGAGCAAGGTTATGAGGTAATCGGCATGTTTATGCGCAATTGGGTAGACGATTCGGTGATTATTTCAGAAGAATGCCCTTGGGTAGAAGACAGTAATGATGCTTTAGCCGTAGCCGAAAAGCTCGGAATTCCTTTCCATGTAATCGATTTGAGTGAGCAATACAAAGAACGTATTGTAGATTATATGTTTGCTGAATACGAAAAAGGCCGCACTCCCAACCCAGACATTCTTTGCAACCGCGAAGTGAAATTCGACATTTTCTTAAAAGCTGCCATGAAGCTTAAGGCAGATTTTGTAGCTACCGGACATTACTGTCAAAAGGAAACTATTGTTGAAAATGGAAAAGAAATTCATCGCCTATTAGCTGGCGCAGATGCCAATAAAGATCAGTCGTATTTCTTATGTCAACTGAACCAAGATCAGTTAGCCAAGGCACTCTTCCCTATTGGGCATTTACAAAAACCCCAAGTGAGGGCTATTGCCAAAGAGGCAGACTTAATTACAGCCGACAAAAAAGATTCACAAGGTCTTTGCTTTATTGGCAAGGTAAGATTACCTGATTTTCTACAGCAACAACTGGCTCCTAAAAAAGGGGAAATACGCGAATTAGAAGCAGATGCGGTTAATTTCAATTCCTTTCTTGAAAAAGACGTGTTTCATTTTGATACAAAACTAGAAGGACTCAAACACCACACTAAACCTTATGAATATACTCCAACAGACGGTAAAAAAATTGGCGAACACAATGGAGCGCATTATTTTACTATTGGTCAGCGGAAGGGTTTGGCTGTTGGCGGAACGCCAGAGCCACTCTTTGTAATTCATAAAGACACCAAGCAAAATGTTATCTATACTGGTCAAGGAGAAAACCATCCTGGATTATTAAGAAAGGGGTTATTTGTTCCAGCCAATGCAGTGCATTGGGTACGTCCAGACATGGCATTAAAAACAGGTGAATCGAAAGTTTACGATGCTAGAATTCGATATAGACAACCCTTAGAAAAGGCAGAGTTGTTTATGGAGGCTGATGGCCTTTATATCATTTTTGAGGAATATCAGAAAGGAATTGCATCAGGTCAGTTTGTAGCTTGGTATGACAAGAATGAGTTAATAGGCTCTGGCGAGATTCAGTAGTTTTATGTTTGATTTTAGACATTAGATATTAAACACTAAACCGCTAAGGGTTAAGGTATAATTGGCCAAAATAAAACCCCATTCAACTTTCGTTCAATGGGGTTTTGTATTTTTAGCTTAGGAAGCCTTAAACGTCAACCTTAGCGTATTTCGCATTCTTTTCAATAAAGTCTCTACGAGGTGGTACTTCATCGCCCATAAGCATTGAAAACAAGTGATCGGCCTCAACAGCCGATTCGACCGTTACACGTTTCATACTTCTAGTTTCTGGATCCATCGTAGTTTCCCAAAGTTGCTCTGGGTTCATCTCTCCCAAACCTTTATAACGCTGAATACTTACAGAATCTTCTTTTCCTGATTCTCCAGCCATTTCCTTGGTAATCTGAGCTCGCTGTTGCTCATCCCAGCAATAACGCTGATCTTTCCCTTTTTTGAGTAAGTACAAAGGAGGAAGCGCAATATACAAGTACCCAGCATCAATCAATGGTCTCATATATCTAAAGAAGAAAGTCAGAATCAAGGTACGAATGTGGCTACCATCAATATCCGCATCCGTCATGATTACGATTTTGTGGTAACGCAATTTCGTTAAGTTTAACGCCTTATCATCTTCTTCTGTACCAAAAGATACACCTAATGCCGTTATTATATTCTTAATCTCGTCATTATCATAAATCTTATGTTCTTGTGCTTTCTCTACATTAAGAATTTTACCTCTTAATGGAAGAATGGCCTGAAAGTTTCTATCTCTACCTTGTTTGGCCGAACCACCCGCAGAATCTCCCTCAACAAGGTATAATTCGCAAAGTGCAGGATCTTTCTCAGAGCAATCGGCAAGTTTACCAGGCAAACCAGTACCAGAAAGTACATTCTTTCTTTGTACCATTTCACGGGCTTTTCTGGCCGCATGACGTGCTTGCGCAGCTAGGATTACCTTTTGAACAATGGTTTTAGCCGCTTTAGGGTTTTCTTCTAAGAAATACTGAAGGGTTTCGCCCACAGCAGACTCAACAGCCCCCATTACATCATTATTACCAAGCTTTGTCTTAGTTTGGCCCTCAAACTGAGGCTCTGCCACTTTTACAGAAATAATTGCCGTAAGACCTTCTCTAAAGTCATCTCCGGTAATGTCTATTTTAATTTTATCAAGCAGACCAGATTTATCTGCGTAAGATTTCAATGTTCGTGTTAATGCTCTTCTAAATCCAGAAACGTGAGTTCCACCTTCAATGGTGTTAATATTGTTTACATAAGAAACTACATTTTCAGCATAAGATGAGTTATAACTCATGGCTACCTGAACAGGTACTTCGCCTTTAATATTTTCGATATAAATTGGCTCTTCAATCAGTTTTTCACGGGTAGCATCTAAATACTCCACAAACTCCTTCAAACCACCTTCTGAATGAAATACTTCGCCAAGGAAGTTACCATCATCATCTTTTTCTCTCTTATCGGTTAGGGTAATTGTAATGCCCGCGTTTAGGAAAGAGAGTTCTCTCAACCTTCCTGCTACAGTTTCATACTTATATTCCAGAACGGTAAAAATATCACCATCTGGCTTAAAGTGAACAGTAGTACCGGTTCTATCCGATTTACCAATCTCTTTAACAGGGTACTTAGGAATCCCTATTGAATATTCTTGTTGAAACTTTGATCCACCGCGCTCAACCGTCACAAGCATCATAGATGAAAGTGCGTTAACGCAAGATACACCCACACCGTGAAGACCTCCAGACACTTTGTAAGTATCCTTATCGAACTTACCACCAGCGTGAAGTACCGTCATTACTACTTCTAGTGCCGACCTTCCTTCTTTTTCGTGCATATCGGTCGGAATTCCCCTACCGTTATCTGTTACAACTACTGAATTGTCTTCTTCGATGGTTACTGTAATGGTATCGCAATGGCCTGCTAAGGCTTCATCGATAGAGTTATCTACTACTTCCCAAATCATATGGTGAAGTCCTTTAACCCCAATATCTCCAATATACATGGCTGGCCGCTTTCTAACCGCCTCTAAACCCTCTAAAACCTGAATGTTAACCGCTGAATATTCTTGATTCTTTTTCTCTTCGCTCATTGTGAATAAAAACTGTTAAAAAAGGAGGTTGCGGTCGGTTTCAGAATTAAATCCAAAGGACAATAGACCGCCCTCATACAACGTACGAAGATACGTAAAATAACTTAGAAATTGCCCACAGAAAGCATCACTAAAGTACAGGCTTCTTCACAAATTATACCTTGGGCTTCGGCCAGCTTTTTAAGTTCCTGATTTTCAGTTCCGGGATTGAAAATTATGCGTTTTGGCTTTAATGAAAGGATATAGCTGTACCACTCAATTTGGCGTTGCGGATTAATGTAAAGCGTAACGGTATCTACCTCATCTATTTTAGGTTCATCACGAATATTCAAAATTGATTTACCCAAAACTTGCCCTTCGCTAATACCTATAGGAATAAATTCATGGCCGTAGTTTTTAAGTCTTTCTGCTGCCATAAATGCGTAATTGTTCGTTTTTGGATTACTTCCAATGATTACTGTTTTTTTCACTTAACTATAATTAACGATTGACATGAAACTAAATGAATAACTTTGCGATTGCAATGTGAGTATAGCATACTCGTTTAGGCTTCGAACATCCAAAAGATTTATGAGAGTTCCATTAGTAGTAATATCAATATTTATTTCCACCCTCACCTTCGCTAGTGATTCACTTTTGTTCAACGAAATTAAGAATGAAAAAGATTGGCAAAAGGTAGTTGAATTGGCGAAAGCGCAGAACAAACTTTTGTTTGTAGATGCCTATGCCGACTGGTGTGCATACTGTCATCAATTAGATGAAGAAGTATACACTAATAATCAGGTAATCAAATACTTTAACAACAATTTTATTAACGTAAAATTTGATACGGAATCTGAATATGGTGCTCAATTAGCCAATATTTTTGGCGTATCAAGCTTGCCTACGTTATTCTTTATTACCGAAGATCAAGAAATCTTTGACACCATTTTAGGTTTTATTCCTGCCCCCGCCCTTATGGCCTATGGGCAAAGGGCTGTAGATGATTTCGCTCAACTTCCCATTCTAGAAAAGAAATATGACGACTTAATTGCTACCAATGAAGAAAAGCTTGAATTGATCCGAATTCTTGAAAATAAAGACTTTGAGCGTGCTGCCGAGATAGCAAAAGACTACATCAGTCAATTGAAGCTTGTAGACTACCTAGAGAATGTAGAAAACCTATGGTTGGTATCTAGATTTGAAAACCACTTAAGCTCTGCCCCCTATGGCTACATGACAACCCATAAGAGCGAGATTATTGAAGCGCATGGTATAGACGAATATGAAGACTACTTTAAAACAATCTACAACGACAACCTTCAGCTTGCTATAAAATATGGTGACGAAAACCTGCTGTATCAGTTGATTCGCGAAGTATTGCCTGAATTTCTTCCAGAAGTAGAAATTCCTGAAGCAGCCTTTATTACTAAAAAACTATACTTTGGACAGCGTAGAAATTATCAAAAATATCAGTTTGAAGTAAACAGCTATATGAATAATCATGTGGCTGCAGATTCAAAAGTTGATTTTCTATTTAGTAATGGGCTCGAAATTATCGAAGACCAAGAAGATGTTGCCATGCTTCAATTTGCGGCCAATTTACTTACCCAAGCCACAGCAATAAACCCAACTCACTTTGAAGCCGCTGCCCTATTGGGTTACGCTAAAGGTTTATTGGGCGATTATGATGTAGCCATTGCGCAAATTGAAAAAGCCAAAACCATTGCGCAAAATGATGAACAAAAAGAAATGGCAGATAGCCTAATTCTTGCCGTACAGCAGATGAAGGGGAGTTAGGATTTTGTAGAGTTAAACCCATTATCCTACTATCTAAATCCGGTAGCCTCGCTTACAGAACGTCTCTATCGTGTATTTTTTCCACCATTGAATTCACCAATAATAAAAATGAAAACACTAGGCTTAATCGGGGGAACTTCTTGGCATTCCACAGTAGAGTATTATCGAGATATTAATCAGGCGGTGAACGAGCACTTTGGCGATAATACCAACCCTCCTTTGGTGCTTTACAATCTGAATCAATCTTTAATTCACCAATACCAACGAGAAGGTAATTGGGCAACAATTGCTGATATGATTATTGATGCAGGTAAACGACTTCAACTTGCAGGAGCAGAAGCGCTTATGTGCTGCGCAAATACACCTCATAAAGTATTCGATACCGTAAACGAAACTCTTGAAGTCCCAATGCTGCATATTGCTGATGCCACAGCCCAAGCCATTAAAACAAAAGGCATTAACAAAGTCTGTTTTATTGGAACGAAGATCACCATGGAAGAGGATTTTATTACCGGTAGAATTGGACAGTCTGGTATTGAAGTACTCGTTCCTGAAATGCCAGAAGTGATTGAAGAACTGCATCGGATTATCCAGAAAGAACTGACTTTTGGTCGGATCGAGGAATCGTCTAAGCAATACGTATTAGATACCATTAACAGAATGATTGGAAAGGGTGCTAAAGGTGTTATTCTAGGTTGTACAGAATTTCCCCTAATGATTTCTGAAAGTGACCTGAACGTTCCTATTTTTAATACTACTTTGATCCACGCTAAAGCAGCGGTGGAGTTTATACTTGTTGAATAATTAAACCACATAAAGTTAACTGGAAACAGCTTAACTGATTAGGTGATTAGTTACAGCCATAAGTCCGTTTTCTTTCCCTGAGTGAAGCGAAGGGTCTATCAACCATTGCTGTCCCAGCATTTGCGATACTTAAATTTCATTCAAAAAAACTAATATTAAAACCTTAGCGACATTATTTGTCGTAGCAGAAAGTTATCTTCGCTTATGGCGAATAGCAAACAACTCAGAGGTTATTATCTCATTTACCAATGTATAATTCATCAACGTTTTCCTTCCAAAAACAAGATTCTCGAATTTCTTGAAGAACACGATATAAAGATTGATGAGAGAACCCTTGACCGTTATATCAACGCGCTTAGGTACAGTTTCAAACTGTGGCCAGAATACGATTCAAAGGCGAAAGGATATTATTTTAAAAGTGAAGATCTAAAAGAAGCCAGTGGCGTACTCCGTTTCTTAGAACTCTCCTATCTCAGTGATAACTTAAACGACCCTAAGTTTGCTAAATACATCTCCTATGCGGAAGTGGATTTACTAAAAGGTGTTGAACAGGTGCCTAAAATCCTCAATGCCATTGACGAGAGTAAATTAATTAGTTTCAAGCATGAAAACTATCAGGCAGGTACTGTGAAAGAAACGCTCTTAGAGCCATACTTGATCCGAGAGTACTTAAACAGATGGTATGTAATAGGCTACAAGCAAGATACTCAAGAACTAAGAACTTACGGAATTGATAGAATTTCAAACCTCACTCAAACAGCAACTCCATTTAAGAAAAGTAAAAAAGTTAACCTCAATGCTCTTTTCGAAAGCGTAATTGGAGTTGTTTATAACCCGAATAAACTGATCAAACTGGAGTTTAAAGTACCCATGAGCCAAAAAAAGTACATGGACTCTCTCCCTCTCCATAAATCACAAACTCATCTATTTGACGAGGATGGATATGCCCACTACCAAATGGAAGTTGTTCACAACTATGAACTAGAGCAAAAACTCTTAATGCATTCTATCTTCTTAACCGTCACTGGCCCTGATCAATTTGTAGACTATATGGCAAGTAAAATTATGGAGATTAATACACGATACAACCCTATAAAGTGAGTTGACAAACCTTCAAAGTAACTACTATTAAGAACAATGAATCACGAAAAAAATGAATAAAATAGATACTTTCAACGAACTTGTTAAGTGGTCAATACAAAAACAGTTATGCACAACTATTCAGCGCTTAACTGAGCAAAAGATCAAGGAAACTCCAGTTTTCAAAAAGCTGTTCAAGTCCGATAATGAAGATGAAAAATTTAAAATATGGAAAGACAACTTCATTAGTTTGGATAGCAATTCTCAAAAACTATTTGCCAACCCTTTATTCATAGGTTACGGAAACCCTAAAGCAGACTTACTTATAGTGGGTAAAGAAAAAGGATTTGACATTAAACCAGTTAAAAATGAAGATATAGACGCTCTGAAATATGATTGGCTTGAATTTCAGTTCCTTAAAGAGTCTATCTTGAACAACTTTTATTGGACACAAAAGACAGAGGGTAAAAACTTTTCAGTGAGGAAGCCATACGGTGGAATACAGGACGATTTTCGTGGAGGTCATACATGGAGGCTTTACAGAAAATTAATTTCCTCCATGCTACATGAACCTATGATATTGGAGAGCCGAAATGAATTCTTTAATCATTGCTTTATAACTGAATTCAATTATCTACCTTCTCAATACAGTCTCGGAAATGCAGTGATCGATCCAGTCCGAAAAGAATTCTTCATGAATGATTACTTCAAAACATTCTCCAAAGTCCTGTTGACTTATCGAGCATATGATGCTATTAAGAAAAATCAAGGCTTGACAGAAAAAATCTATGACGTCCAATTTGTAGAAACAGCCAAGGTTGGTAAACAGACATACCTCAAGTTTAAGTCACGCGATAACAAAAGAACTGTAATACTCACCAACCAACTAAGCGGTTCTGCTGGTTGGAGTGAAGAGGAGTTGAAAGAGTTAAATTTACTACTCTACTGAATCTAAGTTAAAGAGATACTCATGATCTTTAGACAGCTCATCTCTCCATTTTTTTATAGAGAAATAGGCACTAGGATGCTTAATAAATAAGCACTGTATGGTATCTCCTTCAATATTCAATTCTACTTTTTTGAACCAATTAGATCCTACTTTTGAAATATAGCGCAACTTCCCATGTTCAACTCTTCCTTCATTTCTTAATGCCTTTTCCATTCTATTGGAAGCAGAGTTTCCAAGAAATAAGCAGACCTTAGGCTTTAACTCGACCAAGACATCAATTAGAGTTACCCAGGCATTATCAAAGTCACTTTTACTTGGCTTTTCCTTTATTGCGTCACGCATTGGGCGTTGAATAAAATTATAAAAAGCAACCTCAGACCAGAACTTGTTGGTGTTACTTTCTGCCCCGAGAAATAGCTTATTGATATTTTGAAAAAATGGAGACTTTGTTTTCCATTGCTTTATCGCAAGTTCATCTACAACTTTCTGCGTAAACTCTTTGCTGTTTGCACTGACTTGTGACTCTTTGGTGTCGTATATATAATGACTTTCACCTATTAAAAGCATCTTTTTTTCACTGTTTTGATAGTTCTTTCCAACAAATGGTTTCCATTTTAAATTACTCATATCTGTTTTTTTACAATTATAACTTTACTATCACGTCACCCCCTGTCGTACCCCTCCTATCATCTTTGAAGAAAAAGATGAACATGGATAAAGAAACAAAAAAAGCACTAGTATTCAAGACCGGCCTACTCGAAAAAGCAAAAGAGACATTAAAGCAGGAGTTTATTGGGCTGGATAAAATCATAGATCAACTGGTCTCTTATATTTCCTCTTGGTATTTGTTTCCTCAATTACAAGAACGTCCGCTGATTATTAACCTCTGGGGCATGACGGGAGTTGGCAAATCTGCCTTAGTAAAAAGGTTGATTGAATTAATCCAGTTTGAAAACATTCGTTATTACTTCGACCTGGGCGAAGTGAAAGGTGACAAACTCAATATCTTCAATCAGCTAAGAGACTTAAGTAATGTGTCAGCAGACCAGCCTTCGGTAATCGTTTTTGATGAATTTCAGTTGGCTCGAACCATCTCTGAAACCAACGAAGAGCTTATTGAGCCTAACAATCGAATTATATGGAAACTTCTAGATGTGGGTAAGTTCGAAATAGACAATGCTTCACAATTTAAGCTACTCAAATTGTCAGAAGAGATCACTACGATAGAGTTTTTGATTAAAAAAGGTGTCAGAGCTAAAAACGGTAAAGTGACCGAACAACTCGCGTTTTTTCAGAAAGTGCACAATCAAAATCAGCCTGACAGATACGCAAAAGAAGACGATGAAAAGCTGATGAATGATCTTCTTATTCACCCTTCCACCTATTTAGAAATCTGGAACTGTAGACTAATGGGTTTTAGAGATCCATTTGAAATTGAAGAATACTTGCTTTCATTAAACGAAATGGAAACTCTGGCCTTTTTAAAACGAGTACTGAACGAGTACACCACCCCTACCACAATCGACTGCTCAAAGGCCTTGATTTTCAACATTGGAAACCTCAACAGTTTGTACCCGATGAGTAGTAATTACTCTATCGACCTTTCGGCTGATGAGTTTTATAAGCAATCGCTAAAGATTGACTTGTCGGATGTCAAAAAGAAGTTAAGCGGGCTTTTCAGGCATGAACAAGTGGCGCGGCTAGGTAACAACCACATCATTTATCCATCCATCAACGAAACACAATACCTACAATTCATTGAGAAGAAGCTCGAACTTTTGTCAAAAACTATCAAGTCCGCTACTGGCTTTAGATTAACCTTTGAAGACACTTTTAAATCTTACCTCTATAATTTGGCTGTAATTCCTTCTTTGGGTTATCGACCTGTTTTGTCAAGTATTGATACCGAAGTGCAAGCCCATTTAGGTAAAATGGTGCAAACGGTACTCAAACAAAAGCTCGACATAGATGAGGTATGTTTTTGGATCAATAATGATCAAATCATTGGCACCTTTAAAAAAGCAGATGAGAAAATCTACAGTCTACTGCTCAAGATGAACCCTACCAGAAAAATAGACAAGCGAAATGATGCTGACATCATCACTAGTTTGCACGAATCTGGCCACATTTTGGTCAGTTTAATGCTTGAAGGCAAAGTGCCCGAACAGGTAGTATGTAAATCAAGAGATCAGCAATTATTAGGCTTTGTCTACTATACCAAAGAAGACGAAATTTTAAACAGAAAGAACCTCAGGGCGAAGCTTGCTGGTTATTTGGGAGGAAGAGCTGCTGAAGAAATTGTTTTCGGAAAAGAATATATCACTTCCGGAGCGTATCAAGATTTAAAAGAAGCTACCAAACTAGCCTCTAAAGCTATTAAAGTATATGGCTTGGGGCAGCATATTGGATCATATAGCAATGCACAACCCAACGATCAAGAAATCCAGTATCAGGGCTTGGAAAGTCAAATACAGCATGAAATAGATGAAGCTTATGCACTTGCGCTAGAGACGCTACGAAACAATAAGAAATGGCTCAAAAAACTAAGCATGAAATTACTTTTGCTTCAAAAAGTTAATCAAACCCAGCTCCTCAAGGTTTTTGAAGAGATTGGCATCAAGCCAAAAGACTATGAGTCTACATTTAACTATACTTGGGAGTTTATGAGAATGAAAACGTAATTATAAAAGAACAAAGTAGTTTTTGGGAGTGTCCATATCTACATGAGACACTCTGCAACTATTTTCTTTTCAAAGTCGCCACTAAACCTTCAGCACATTTCTCACCATCCATAGCGGCTGAAACAATTCCACCAGCAAAACCTGCTCCTTCCCCACAAGGAAATAAGCCTTTGATTTCCACATGTTCTAAGCTCTCTTTATCCCTTGGAATTCTTACAGGTGAAGAAGTTCGGCTCTCTACTCCCACTATTTGCGCTTCGTTAGTGTAATAGCCCTTCATTTTCTTGGCGTAGCCTTTAAAAGCGTCTCTCAATCTCAAATGAATCGACTCTGGCAATACTTCACGCATATCTACAGAAAGTAAGCCCGGCTGATAGGAAGTGTCATTCAAAGAAGATGAAACTCTGCCATTGACAAAGTCAGTCATGCGCTGCGCAGGAGCCGCTTGAGTACCTCCAGCAATCTGGCAAGCACGTTGTTCAATTTCTCTCTGAAACTCCATTCCAGCCAAAGCACCAAATTTGGAATACGCGGTAAGGTCTTCTAATTCAACTGCCGAAACAATACCAGAATTAGCGAAGGCTGAATCCCTTCTTGAAGGACTCATTCCGTTTACAACCACTTCGCCCGGAGCAGTAGCCGCAGGCACAATAAAACCTCCTGGACACATGCAGAAGCTAAATACACCTCTTTGTTTGCCTTCATAGTAAGTCTGATGAACGAGTGCGTAAGATGACGCTGGCAAAAACTCACCCCTATCAGTATCGCAATGGTATTGAATCTTGTCGATCAACGATTGCGGATGCTCAATTCTTACACCCAAAGCGAAAGGTTTCGCTTCAATCACTACCTTATTCTTCTGTAGTAAATGAAAAATATCTCGAGCGGAATGGCCAGTTGCTAGAATCACGCCCAAGCCTTCTACTTTAGAGCCATCTGCCAAAACCACTCCCGTCATTCTTTTTTCCTTGATAATGAAGTCAGCCACTTTGGTATCGAAATGAATTTCTCCACCTGCATTTAAAATACTCTGTCTGATTTCTTGCACCACTTTAGGTAACTTGTTGGTACCAATGTGCGGATGTGCATCTACCAAAATATCTTCAGTAGCACCATGCGCAACTAAAATCTCTAAGGTTCTGAGAATGTCACCACGTTTTTTTGAACGGGTATAAAGCTTACCGTCAGAAAAAGTACCTGCTCCCCCTTCTCCAAAACAGTAGTTGGATTCAGGATTCACAACATGCTCTTTGTTGATGGCAGCAAGGTCGCGTCTCCTTTTCTGCACATCGCTACCTCGTTCAATAACAATGGGTTTGTAGCCCAATTCGATTAAACGCAATGCGGCAAACATTCCAGCGGGCCCAAAACCTACAATAATGACTGGTTCGGCATTGGTGACTACTGTATAATCTCTTTTGTAGGAAATAACAGGTGGAAGCTCCTCATTAATAAAAACTTGCGCTTCAATATTCACCTTTACATTTCGAGAACGTGCATCGATGGAGCGTTTTAAAGCCCGCACCTGAGCACTTTTAGGGTTGGTAATATTGGCCCTTTTCAGGATGATGGCCTCAAATAATTCTGGAGTGAAGGCTTCTTCGGGGCGAAGCGTAGTTTTTATAGACTTTTGCATGGCGTAGAGTATTTATCTCTAAAGTGAATGTTCTTTGATTTCCTGCAAATTTAGATTCAAAACATCAACAAACCTATTGCCCCACAACATGGCTAGAGGTACGCATTTAGGTAGAATACAAAAATATATTTGCTAAGTTTATAATTATGAAATCAACCAAAAAAGCACTTCTAATTTCAAAATTAATCATCACAATTATTTTTCTCACTTCATCTTGTGGAGCTAATTCTGAAAAGCAGAACTCTGATTCTAGTTTAGAAGACGTTGATGTGATTTCTATTGCAGAAATTACACCAAGCAAATTGTCGGATGTAGTTGATGACATTGGCTATACTGCGTTGAAATATCATCCAGAACATCGTGCCTACCGAATTGACAAGGTTTTAATTGAGGACGGATTGATTTATATCTTTGATTACTACTCCGGTCGATCGCTCTCTGTTTATGATTTAAAAGGCAACTTTCAATTTGCCATTACTAAACCAGGGGAAGGGCCAGACCAATACCTATCAGTCCAAGATTTCTTAATAGACAAAGGCAAGATTGAAGTGCTGGATACTAGAGGGAAATTAGTTTTTTACGATAATCAAGGCGCTTTTGAGAGAAGTGAAAAATTACCTTTCTCTGCACGAGCATTTTTAAAAACAAGTAATGATTACTTATTCCAAACGGGTAAAATACCAAACGAACTAGGTGAAAATGGAAAACCTTGTGAAGTGGTTCAATATAATTTAGAGACCAAAAAAACAGACTGTCAGCTAGAAATTCATAATGGCAAAAACCCGCACTCTTTCAAGGAAAGAAATATTTTGAAAAACATAGGAGGCATAACTTATTATAGCACATATTTTAATGACACCATCTATAGAAAACAAGGGGACAAATTCACTCCACGGTTTATAATGAAATTCTCTTCGAACGCTCTACCCACTGAAACCCTTGACTCTAACCAACCTATTTCAGACTTTACAGAAACTCTTAAAGACAAAGTATACCATAATCCAGACCTGCAAGGGAACTCCGAGTTCTTAATAACACGATTTAAATCGAGTGGAAATAGCTATTTAATCAACAATGACAAAGAAGGTAAATCATCAATTATAAAGTCAACTGCCAAAAATGATGTTGATGGTGGTTTACCTCTCTACTGGATTCACTCCGTCAACAAGGATAATCTTATAATGATCATTGACTCCCAATACGTTATGGAAAGAGCCAACAAACTGCAACAAGAAAAAAGTGAATTCAATGAAAAAGAACGAGCCTTTTTGGATTTCGCTAGCAACCTAAGTATTGAAGACCCATTGGTAATGATTGCATACCACCTCAAGTAAGGGCTATTTATATGGCACTTTCTCTAAAATATGTCTAATAACCTGAATTCTTGCTGAAGTCTTTTTATTCGCTTTCAACACAATCCAAGGGTTATTTTTCGTGTTTGTTTCTGCAAACATTCTCACTCTATACTCTGTGTAAGAATCCCATAGTTCTTGCGCCATTTCATCTACTGGCGACATCTTCCAGCGCTTTAGTGGGTTTTCCAGAATAGCCTTAAACCTAGCCGCTTGTTCTTTCTTTGTAATCGAGAAATAGAACTTCAACAGAATGATGCCATCATTGGTCAACATAGTCTCAAAGTTATTGACCTCGCGCATAAATCGTTCATATTCTTCATTGGTGCAGAAACCATTAACTGGCTCTACCACAGCCCTATTATACCAACTTCTGTCAAAAAACACGATTTCTCCTGGGTTTGGTAAACGGGAAATATAACGTTGGAAATACCACTGTCCACGCTCTTCTTCAGTAGGCTTTGGCAAGGCTACTACACGATAATTTCTTGGGTTCAAATGGTGAGTTACTCTTCTAATCGCCCCACCCTTTCCTGCTGAATCTCTTCCTTCAAACAGCAAACAAATTCGCTTTCCTTCATTAATGGCCCATTGCTGAAGTTTGATAAGTTCTACCTGAAACTCTTCGAGGCGCTTCTCATATTTCACATAACGCAAAACCTTTTCGGGATTGATATTATTCTTGTCTTTTAGCAATAGCTTAATCGCCTTATTGCTATTCAAGAGTTTCAGTTCCTTATCAGTAAAGTTGTATTTTAATTCAGACATTATATCAAATGATAAATTGATCGGTGGAAACGCATTACAATGTTTGGGTCGGGCAATACCACAACATCTGCCTCTTTTTTACCAGGGTACTCAAACTTAGAAAGTACATGGCGGATGCTTTCTAAACGGGCTTGTTTTTTAGTGTTAGTTTTTATGATAACCCAAGGGCTGAAACTGTTATGCGTTTGGGCAAACATTTGCTCTTTGTAATAGGTATATCTTTCCCACATTTCTTGTCCCTTTTCATCCACAGGACTTAGTTTCCATTGTTTCAAGGGATTGGCTCGTCTATCATTAAAGCGTTTGACTTGCTCATCTTTACCTATTGAAAACCAAAATTTTATTATATGAACACCATCTTCAAAAAGCATATGCTCAAACTCTGGAACCTGACGCATAAAACGCTGATACTGATCTTCGTCACAAAACCCCATAACAGGCTCTACCACAGCTCTGTTATACCAACTACGATCGAAAAAAACCATTTCACCAGCATAAGGAAGTTCCTTAATGTATCTTCTAAAATACCATTGCCCCTTTTCTAAATCTGTAGGCTTATTCAGCGCTACTACGCGCATAGATCGCGGGTTTAGGTGCTCGGTAAATCGCTTAATGGTTCCACCCTTTCCTGCTGCATCGCGCCCTTCAAAAATTACAGCGACTCTTTGTTTAGTTTCAGCAATCCAGTGCTGAAGTTTAACCAATTCTATCTGGAGCTTTTCAAGCTGTCTTTCATATTCGAGGTTATACAAAGCTTTCGAGTAATCTCTACCCTTTTCTTGAAGTAAACGCTCTAAATCGGCTCCATTCTTAATATTCGAGAAATCTCGATTATCAAGCATTTGGTCTTTGGTTAACTTATTTTGAACAGAATCATCTGTTATTAAAAATTCGCTCATAATTCGAATTGATTTCTGGCGTTAAAATAATCAAAATGGTTACACCCTTTGCATTAAGCAGCATCAATTCTGTGGAATTAAAAAAAAATATGCCCTACCTTCGCAAACACAATAAATCTATATGAAACGCTACTTATCAATTTTCACACTGTTACTTCTTTCATTTTCAGTTGTTGGCCAAGACATTCTTACAAAACATACAGGCGAAACCTTAACTGGCGATGTTCAATTATTATCTAATTCTGATGGAATGCCTTACGCTGTTGTAAAAAATGGTAAGGACAAGGAGACCATTAAGCTTTTCGACATCCAGAACATTTCAATGGAAGAGTTTGGGCTAATTAAACCTATGAAAATTGGTGAGCAATATCATTTCGGATTACTTGTTTCTGAAGACTACTTAAGCGTTTACAAATATTCTAATTCTAATAGAATGGATGATTTTGGTATGGTGGCTTTACAGAAATTTGGCGCACCAGCATTTGCACTACCCGGCATAATGGGTTTCAGAAAGCTAATGGCAGATTACCTTTCAGACTGTAAAGAAGTATCTGATAAAATTGAGGAGAAAGAATTTACCAGAAAGGATATAGATCAAATTGTTGCGGATTATAATGGCTGTATTGCGCTAAAAAACTCAATCAAAGAACAACCCGCTTCTTACTACCAGTCTGTTGCTCCTAAAATAGCAGCCTCTAAACAAAGCATGTTAGAAGACTTTGAAACATTACTTAAGTATTCTGAAAAAGTGGAAAATAAAGAAAGTGCCACAGAGATGTTTTCGGATTTGAGCTCTAAACTTAAAAAAGGAGAAAAAGTACCTGATTACCTGATTAATGCATTAAAAGGTGCCATCAAAAATGACAACAAACTTGTTGAGCTGCTAAACAAAATTATTGAGGAATAGCAGTATTATTTCACATGTGCTCTAAAAGTAATGACCGCAGTAGGTTTTCTGGGGTCGTTACTAAAAATAGCTAGTGTTTTTCTTTCGAAGCCTAATCTGTCAGTCGCATCAAAGGTAACTTGCATTTCTACAGATTCGCCAGGAGCTATAGCAGCCCTTTTTACATCATACAACAAACATGAGCAATTGCTTTCTATTTTTAAAAGCTCCAATGGCTCATTTCCTCGATTTGAAAGTGTAATATTCACCGACTTTTTAGTGTTTGGCGCCATCACTTTAAAGTCATGGTCTAAATCACTTATTGCCAAATATGGCGAGTCGGCAGTATAGTCCGAAGGTTTCTGTTCAAGGGTAAACTGCACTGGAATTGAAAATACCAGCGAATCATTTTTATCTTTTACTTGAACAATCTCTTTTGTAAAGCCTGGTACTAATAAAGAATCTGTTTTTAAAACAATATTCATTTTAGTGAAGCTATTGTGAGGCACTTCATTAGGTTGAAAACTTACATCGTAATAAGATGAAATGCTGGTTGCTCTCAAATCCAATGGTTCACCTCCGAAATTGTACAGGATCATTTCCGCGCTTAAATCATCTCCAATAAAGCCCGACTTGAAGTTAACTAACTGATATTTAGATCGAAATGGCCAAAACACATTACGATAAGCTTTAAATACATCTATCACTGGGGTTAAAATTCTTCCTTGAAAAACATATTCTTTTATAATAATCTCAGATGAGTCTAAAACTCTAACCCCTATTTCAAAACCTCCTACATAGCCTTCTGTCAGAATGGTAAAAGGAATATCTACGGTTTCTCTTGGGTGCACTTTCAAGTTCTCCTTTTCCAGTTTTAACCTTTCAGCGCCAGACCAAAACCCGATCATCACTGTATCTTCAGAGGTGTTTTCCCAAGAAAAATTTCCATAAAAAGTCCCTACTTCTCCATCAATCACTCCTACATTAATCACTTCAGGCTTTTGAGCAAAACCGTAAGAAGTAATACAAATCAAAAAAAGGAAGCTGAAGAATTTGGTCATAAGGTATTGACGACAGGAATGTATTTTTAATATGTTCACAAGCAAAAATAACAAGGCAATGCTTGAATCGACCAGTCAATAATCATTTATTTGTGACAAATATTAAATCCATGGCAAGAATCTTAACTGGTATACAAAGTTCAGGCAAACCACACTTGGGAAATTTATTAGGTGCTATTATTCCAGCAATCGAATTATCAAAGGATCCTAAAAACGATTCGTTCTTCTTTATTGCTGATTTACACTCACTTACCACCATTAAAGACCCACAAACAAGAATAGACAATACCAATGCTGTGGCAGCCGCGTGGTTGGCTTTTGGTTTCGATACAGAAAAAAACACCTTTTACCGTCAATCAAGAGTTCCAGAAGTTTGCGAACTCACATGGTACTTAAGCTGCATGACGCCCTACCCTATGCTGGCCAATGCACATTCATTTAAAGATAAATCGGACAGACTTTCAGATGTAAACGCTGGGCTTTTCACTTACCCTGTATTAATGGCCTGCGATATTTTACTTTACGATGCCGCCTATGTTCCTGTAGGAAAAGACCAAAGACAGCACTTAGAAATGGCACGTGATATGGCCAATACTTTCAATAATCAATACGGAGAAATATTTAAAATTCCAGAAGCCAAGATTAACGAAAAAGTAATGACCATTCCTGGTACGGATGGCCAAAAAATGAGTAAATCTTATGGAAACACCATTGATATTTTTCAGCCCGACAAGGCCCTTAAGAAGAATATTATGCAAATCGTTACCGATAGTGCTCCGCTTGAGGCTCCTAAAAACCCCGACACTGACAACACATTTGCCATCTATTCATTAATAGCTTCTGAAGCTCAAACCCAAGAAATGAGAGCAAATTATGAAGGCGGAAATTATGGCTATGGACATGCTAAAATTGCGCTTTATGAGCTAATTTTAGAAAAATACGCCAAGGAAAGAGAAATCTTCAATTACTACATGAATAACCTTGACGAACTGAACAAGAAATTAGAAGCCGGTGAAGAAAAAGCCAGAGTAGTAGCTAGAGAAGTTCTTGCTAGGGCCAAGAAAGCCATTGGTTTTTGAACCAAATGATAAAATTCTTGCTTAATTAAAGACCAAAGTCAGTCACATGTCGTTTAGTTAATTGGTTAAAAAATAAGGATTATGAAAAAGGCATTTCTAAGTAGTTTGATTTTATCCACTCTTCTATTCGTTAGCTCGTGTAACGATTCTGGAAATGAGCTTTCTGAATTTACGGGTAACCAAATGGAAATGACCTTAATCCCTGGTTCCGTTGAAGGAAATACGACCTCAGGCACTTTATCAATAAAAGAACGGAATGATGGAAAAGCTCAAATAGAAATCACTCTAAACGATGTGATTTCAGGTGCTGAACATCCAGTTCATCTCCATTTTGGGAGCTTAAGTGATAATGGAGATGTAGCCACTTACCTTACCACTTTAAAAGAGGTGAATGGAATTGGTAAAAGTGTTACCATTTTGGAATCGTTAGATAACAACACTACCATTGACTATAATGACTTTTTGGACTTTAATGGCAGTATTAAAATCCACTTTGAAGCTTCAGGACCGTTGGAAAACGAAATTTTGGGCTCAACTAACATTGGACTGAATGTAGATCAAAATCAAGCCTATTTAAACGGAACTAAAAGTATAACCGTTTGTAATTCTAACTTCGGAAACTAACCCACTGCGATTCGTTTATCGAACAATAAACTTCTTTGTTTCTACGCTGCCTAAATGGCTAACTGTTAAGAAATAAATTCCAGCCGATAGTAAGCTAGTCTCTTCTACTTCTTCCTGTTCTGGTGAAAGGGTTTTATTTAAAAGCATTTCTCCTTTAATATCTCTAATCATTAGTTTAGGAAGCTCTAAGGCATTCTGAGACCAAACTCTAAGTTTTTCACCTGTCGTAATTACGTTTCCTTTTAGGCCAAAACTGAAAGTGTTAACCCCTTCATAAACCACACTGATAACTTCTGAATACTCAAATTGCCCGTTAAAATCAGTTTGCTTAAGCCTATAGTATGATCTGCCCAAAACCGGATTCAAATCTGATATGCTGTATGACCTTGTAGCGGTGGTTGTGCCTGCTCCTTCTACAAATAAAACTGGCGTAAATTCTTTACCGTCTGAAGATCGCTCAACGGTGAAAAGTTGATTATTTTCTTCGATGGCGGTTACCCATTTCAAATTGACAGCGCCCTTGGATGGAAAAGCATTGAAAGAAAGTAATACAATTGGCAAACGTTCGGTGGTATTATCCATAGCATATAAATCGCCAAAGCCTGCTACATTGCTCACCGTTACCGTATTGTTGGTTGGGTTTACAGTTCCGCCTACAAACCAGTCTAGAGTGCCTCCTGCAATTGTTCGGTAAGCTACCCCAACCATATTACTCTCTGTGGTTTGAGTAAAGTCTGATGCATCGTAAATAAAACTAGCATTGTATACCGGGTTGGTAATGTTATTGCCTGAAACTGTCCAATACAAGTCTATATAGTCTGTTGCCGCAGTACCATCATCATCACCCGCTGGTGAATCGCCAGTATTATCTCTATCACGGTTAGGGTGCGCTGAATCTGTTATACTAAAATCAATTGAAGCACCACCGCCTATTGTGGCAGATGTTAGTGTAAGGGTTATCGGAGAATACTGATCGCCTCCAATTGGAACGAAAAATGTACCCAAAGCTGAAAGGCCATACCTAAGTACTCCTCCTGCATTATCTTGAATATAACTGATTGAATTTCCACCAGTAATTGTCGCCCCTGGAGACATAATTATATTCTGACCTCCCATAATAATATCTCCTGCTGTCATGGTCAACTGATTGTCGATAGTGATGTCTGCAGTAGTTGTAACATCCTGTCCATCAGCCTTATTTATAACCAAATTGTAATAATTATTCCCTGCATCTGTGGTTTGTTGAATTTCCTGATTGCTCACAGTACGATTGTAGGTAACCGTATTGCCCACAGCCGAAGCAGTAAAAGAGCTTATGGTAAAGTTTGCATTTGAACCACCATAAAGCATCGATCCATTCGCTCCATTGATAAATGCCCCAGTTCCACCTAGTGCATCAGATATATCTACTCCGCCAGAGTTTGTGTTGGTATAGCTTGCAGGTGCGTCAATTAAAAAGTCAGACATAGTATTCATTGCTCCTGTTCCGGAAATAGTTCCTGTTGCACTGGTCAGTGTATATACACAACCTGCTCCGTTACAGCCTGTAAAAGTGCCGTCATTTGATAAATTACCCGAGATAGTTGGTGAATAAGGGGCTGTAACCAACCAAGATCCATTTGAGTTTACATCAATATTATTGAAGTTGTAAGATCCTGCCGCTCCATCAATAGTAAAACTACCATTGTCAACAGTAATTGTGCCGGTAGAAGTAATAGAGGTATTGGCCAAAGTCATTGCTCCACCTGTAGCAATATCCATATTTACGAAGGTCAAAGTACCTGTATTGGAGTCAACAGTCCCTCCATTAACCTCAAAGTCTCCAGCAATACTGACGGTTGTGCCAAGTTGATTAAATGCACCACTATTTACAGTTAATCCTCCAGCAGCATTTGTAAGTGTTAAGGTTCCTGCTCTTAAGTCAACGGTGCCTGTTGCTAAGGTCATATCGGTAGCATCTATGGTTGAAGCTGTTGTTTCATTCAAATCCATAGCTCCACCTGTAATCGTTATATCACCAGAAATATTCATATCCCCATCGTTATGGTCATATTCACCTGATGACATAAGTAAATCGCCTGAAATATTAATTGTAGCTGTGTTATCATTAAATAACAATTCACCACCAGCAATAGTCAAGTCATTGGTTACATTCAACGTATTTCCACCATTCATTATAAGTCTTCCTGAATTTATGGTTATTCCACCTGTGGGATTGGTGACATTCATTGTGCCTGCCCTTAGCTGAACATCTCCTGTAGCGATATCCATGTCTGTGGCATCCAAAGTCCCTCCATCTAAAAAAGCCGACCCATTGGTTAAATTGAAATCTCCTGATACGTTTACGTCACCATCATTTTGATCATAAATACCAGTTGCTGAAGTGGTTATATCACCCGTTACATCCAAAATGACTGTGGCATTATTTGGTCTAAAAATCCCTCCAGAAATCGCTATCGAACCAGCCGAAACATCGGCTCCAGAATTAAGAATTGTAGTACCACTTTGTACGGCAATTTGACCTGCAACATCTAATGCGCTCAATATAGCCACGTTGTTCGCATCACTATCTATGGTCAATCCGCCAGCAGCGTTAGAAATAGTCATTGTACCACTGCTAAGTGTTACTGCAGCAGCAGTAATGGTCATATCTGTGGCGTCTAATGTAGAGGTTCCAGATTCAGAAATAATCATTGTTCCACCCGTCAGAATTATGTCTCCTGTTACATTTACATCTCCTTCATTTTGGTCGTAGTTACCATCTGACATCAAGAGGTTTCCTCCAATATTTACAGTATTGTTGGTTGAAAAAGGCGAGAATTCAGCATTAGCACCAGCAATACTTAAATCACCTGTAACGGCCAAGGTTCTATTATCTCGCACCCTCATTTCTCCAGAATTTATGGCCAAGTTATTTTCAACCGACACATCGTTATTTAGTACTTGAAGCAAAACGCCATTATCCATGTTGACTACTAAATCATAAAATGGAAAAGTAATATCAAGTGTTTCATTGGCGGTTCCTTGGTAGGTAAAAGAGCTTCCTGGGTTATTTAGATCCCAGTTATCCAATGTGAAATTTGCACCACCGGCATGGGTATTTACTGTAATAGAGCCGTCATTAATCAAAGTACCTGAGCCTACTATGTCGTCAGTCATCACCAAAGTACCATCGTTTGTTATGGTTACTGGATCATTAATTACAAGCCTAGTCAATGTATTTGTGCCCGTACCACCAATACTCTCTCCATCTCCATTAAGAACATAATTACAACCATCCACGGTTGAGCATGGTGTCATAGCATTTCCGCTATTATTCAAAATAGAACCGCTAAATGTAAAGTTTTGGGTAGAGTTATTGGTCCAAGTACCGCTTCCATTTATAGTTACATCTGTAAAAAGGTTATTTGAAGCTTGGGCCGTTGTGAACTCTAATAAGCCACTGAGTACCGTTGGACCATTTGCTGTAATTCTGACGGCAATTACTTCGAGGTGACTAGAAGCATTTACTGTAGAACTGCCAGTTATTACGATACGATGATTATTGGAAGAACCAGATAATCTAGCACGAGTTCCAGATGTTGAATTGGCAACAAAGTTACCTCGTACATTTAACCTTCCTGTACCTGCCGTATATGCTAACGTACCTCTATCAATAGTGAGATTGTTACAGTTTTGGGTGGTAGTGGTAGCAATGTTTATGGTGTGCCCCGTTTGAATGGTAACATTGTCGTTACTATCAGGAATACCATCAGCGTCTGATCCACTGACTAAAAGCCAACTTCCAGGGGCAGTCCAGTTGCCTGAAGCAACATTGCTCTGAAAATTAGCTTGAGCACTACAAATAACAGTACACACAAAAAATGTGAATGTAAAAATAAACTTCACAGCAGTTTCGGTATTTAATCTAAATGGTTAATTCAGCACTAGTGCTAGGAAATAATAGTCGTCTAATAAGCTCAAAAGTGAGTAGTGCGGTGAAAGACGCATTGAGTTTACTAAGACAATCGAGGTTCTCAGCGTAAAAGAACAAAAAATATTCGGACTTTCTAAACAGAGAATTACCAAAAAAGTTAGTCTAGAGGTCTTTGTTAACTAGTTAATTAACACCTTCAGCGACTCTGTAAAGCTTCCGTTTACCACTTTCAAAATATAGACGCCTGATTTTAAAGTATTTGGAATTTGAAACTTTATATGCCCATCTTCTCCCTTTTCAGTAATCTCTAGAATTTCAGAAGAATTAAGAGATATCAAGGTCAAAACAACAATCTCATTGCCGATTTGTGCATGTTGAATATTAAGGTCATTGCCTCGGTAAACAGCATTAGGGTACACTCTTAATTCAGAACTTTTTTCAAAGACATTAGTATTCATTACACTAACCACCTCTGAATATTCAAAAGCCCCATTAAAATCTGTCTGTTTTAATCGATAGTAATTTCTACCAGTAATAGGTAAATCATCAAATGCGGTATAAGTGTTGGTTTCTTTACTTGTTCCTTTACCCGAAATAAATAGGATAGGCTCAAAATCAAGTCCATTTTGAGAACGCTCTATGGTAAAGAAATCATTGTTCAATTCTGACGCGGTAGACCATGACAATTGAACCTTAGCTTTTTTAACTTCGGCAGTAAATGATAACAATACAATTGGCAAACGACTATCGGTATTGTCCATCGCATACATATCGCCAAATCCATCGCCACTGTTTAACGATACCGTATTAGTTGTGGGATTAACTGTTCCGGCTTCTGTCCAATCTAAAACTGGCCCCATTCCACCAGTTCTAGTTCGTCTGAGTGCAGCCACCATATCCGATTCTGTACCTGTTACATCTGCATCTACATATTGATAGGTAGCGCTAAAGGATGGGTTTGCAATGTCATTGCCAGTCACAGTCCAGTATCTACTCAAATAGGCTACTGCTGTGGTTCCGTCATCGTCTCCTCCAGAAGCAGTATTGTCTGTGTTTCTATTTGGATGGTTGGCATCTGTGACGCTAAAATTTACATAAGGGTTAGCACCAAGAGTACCTCCATTTAAGGTGAAATTAGTAATAGGTGAGAAATCGTTATCGTCTCCCATAGGAAGATACACCGATTGACCCGTTGCCGAAAAATACTTTCGAATTACGCCCGAGCTATTCTGTCTAATATATTCTGTAGCATTTCCTCCAGTAACGCTTGCTCCAGCAGCTAATTCTAGGTTGTAAGTATTCAACACTGGATCGCCCGCAATGATATTTAAAGTGCCATTTACACGTACATTATTTACCAACTGAAGTCGCTGATAGTCTCCCGTTCCAGTAAAATCTAAAGTCACATTATAGTAATCATTATTAGCGCTGCTTGTTGCCCTCCATCTCTGACTCGATGAAGCAGCACCATATACTACTGTATTTCCAGTAGCTGAGGCCGTAAAATTTGAAATGGTGAAATTTGAACCAGCACTATTATCACCCTGATACCTCAAAGTGGCTCCTGCCCCATTAATAAATGTTCCAGAACCGTTTAAAGTACCCCCTACCGTTAAATCCGTATTGTTTGTATAACTGGCCGGACTGTTAATTAGAATATCTCGAAGTGAAAGGTTTCCAGAACCGTTCAAACTACCCGAAGTACTTGACAATGTGTAAATACTACTTCCATAACTAGGACTAGTGAAAGACCCATTGTTGGTTATATTTCCTGAAACTGTAAAATTATTGGGTTGAGTAACTGCCCAAGAGCCACCAGAATTCACCAAAATTGAATTAAAACTCTTAGAGCTACCAGATGAATTAAAAGTTATTGTGCCGTTTATCGTGGTTGTTCCTGTTACAGTAGTTGTAATATTCCCTAGTACAAGCTCTTTGCCTGCTGCTACGTTTATTGACCCTGCTGAAAAATTACCTCGGCTAAGGTTTGTAGTGCCACTCACCAAAGAAAACTCACCTCCAACAGATAGTGTAGCTGCTGCATTATTGACAATTAAGTTACTTGTTCCGTTCAGGGTGTAATTTCCTGTTGTAGTAATAGTACCGCTACTAAAAGTAATGGCTGCATTATTCATGGTGAAAGAGCCTGCATCTAAGGTAGAAGAGGCACCACTGAACAAAAACTCTGTACCAGAAATATCTACGTTACCCGTAACATTCACATCTCCATTGTTGTGATCGTATTGACCACCAGTGCCAACAAAGTCTCCTCCAATATTCACAATTGCAGATGCATTATCTGGTGTAAATTCCCCATCTTCAATTATTAAATCATTCCCTATGGTTAGTGTAACCGCATTTACTTGAAGAATACCATCTTGAATAGTAAGGTCATTCAAAACAGACAAGCTACTACCAAAGCTTAAACTACCACTAGACTTGTTAAGAACGAGGTTATAATAGTTACCAGAGAACGATGTGGGACTTCCAAAACCTGTATACGTTATAGTATTGCCAGTGGCAGAAGCGTTGAATGTGCTTACTGTAAAAGGTCCTCCGTTCTGTAACTCAAGGTTTCCGCCAGCTCCGTTGGTAAAGCTACCCGTACCAGACATGTCATTCCTAACCACCAAATTTCCATTATTTGTATAATTGGCTGGAGAGTTAAAAACCACCTTATACATACTCATTGGGTTTGCTCCTCCAATCGTGCCTGTGGCACTTACAAATCGAAACTCGGTTTGATCGTTGGCGGTAAAGGTTCCATTATTTGTCACATTACCACTAAAAGTATAGAGGTCCTGACCACTTACTGTCATCGTAGCACCACTATTAATGATAAGGTTTCCAAAGTTTCGCGGTTTAGCGCTATAACCAGTAATAGCTAAGGTTCCGTTAACCGTAGTTGTGCCTTGAATTTCAAATTTAACGGCCCCAACTGAAAGCGTATTACCACTACTTACAGTTAAGTTACCCAATACATTAAATACATGTGAGTTACTATAGCCTGTAATTGACGAACTGGCCGTCATAGTTACATTTCCATTAAGCGTAAGTGTTCTATTACTATTAAAGGCAATGGTTCCTCCATTAAAAACGAGATTATTTCCAGCTTCATTACCGGAAATAGTAATAGTATGCCCAGATTGAATAATAACATTATCATCATCATCAGGTACTTCATTAGCATCAGAACCACTGACTAAAGTCCATGTAGATTTGGATTTCCATTGTCCAGAACTATTGGAAACAAAGTTTCCTTGTGCGGCCAGATAAAAAGGGAATAAGAAAAGAAGGTAAAAGGCGAAAGTAAAAAACCTCATTAAAGATTATTGGTTAGCGTTTTCAAGATTACACATACGGCTTAATCAGTAAGACTGGATTCAGTTTAATTGAAAATAATTTTTCCGTGTGAAACGCATTTTTTTGTGTTTGAAAAACTGAATTACTCCCATATTAGTTCGCACCCTACCTGTTATTAATTATTTATTTTTATTTTGTTTTTCAACATGAAAACACCGGCAAAAAAACACACTCGTAATAGCACGATATAATTCAACTCAGCAGTAAAATACAGACAGTATTCATTATAAAAACACTCAACCACTTGTTCAAATACAATTCCTCAACTAAGTCGATTCTCTTAAAACTTTTTAAAGAATAAGAAACCGCTTCTATTTTGAGTTGGTTAATATTGCAGTGTTCAAACAGATAAAAAGAATTCAGATGAATCCCCTTATTGAAAATAATAACAACCCATTTCAGACACCATATTTTTCACGAATCAAAAACGAACATTATCAGCCCGCAATTGAAGCCTTAATTAATCAAGCAAAGATTGAAGTTGAGAATATCAATAAGCTCGGTGAAACGCCTAATTTTAAGAATACGGTAGAAACCCTAGAGTTTTCGGGAAAGCAGCTGGATAGAGCTTCTTCTATCTTTTTCAACTTGAATTCAGCTGAAACCAATGAAGAAATGCAGGCAATTGCCAGAGAAATCTCTCCGCTGCTTACTGAGTTCTCTAACGACATCCTTTTAAATGAGGAGCTCTTCAAAAAAGTAAAGTTTGTTTATGAGAATGAAGACAGAACAAAACTTACTGCGGAACAAAACACCTTGCTTGATAAAACTTATAAAGGGTTTGTAAGAAACGGAGCCTTATTGAATGATGATCAAAAACAAAAACTCCGCAATATTGATGTTGAACTTTCGAAACTTTCCTTACAGTTTGGCGACCATGTATTGGCTGAAACCAATAAATATGCATTGGTAATTGATAACGAAGACGACCTTAAAGGTTTACCAGATTACGCCATTGAACAAGCAGCTCAAGATGCCATCGATAAGGGGCATGAAGGCAAATGGGTGATTACGCTTGATTACCCAAGTTATGTTCCATTCATGACCTATGCTGCAAACCGAGCACTGCGAAAAGAGTTAAGCATAGCTTTTTCATCAAAAGCCTTTAAAGGCGATGAGCTAGATAACCAAGAAACCGTAAAGGCAATTGTAAAACTCAGAAACGAACGCGCTAAACTACTTGGTTATAAAACTCATGCCGACTTTGTTTTGGAAGAGCGCATGGCTGAGTCGCCTAAAAAAGTGCTCGATTTCTTAGATGAAATTCAGAAACATGGAATTGAAGCAGCTAAAAATGATGTAAAAGAAGTAGAAGACTTTGCCAAGAAACTAGATGGCATAGATAAATTAGAACGCTGGGATTTCGGTTACTATTCCGAAAAGCTCAAAATGGAAAAATACAGCATTGATGATGAAATGCTAAAACCATACTTCAAGCTTGAAAACGTAGTTGATGGAGTTTTCCAAACTGCACAAAAGCTCTATGGCTTGACATTCAAGAAGAATGATGAAATTGAAGTATACCACCCTGATGTTACAGCCTATGAAGTAAAAAACGAAAAAGGTGAGCACATGGCAATTTTCTATGCCGATTTCTTTCCACGACCAGGCAAACGCGCTGGCGCTTGGATGACACTTTTCGCTGGGCAATACAAAGATGAAAAAGGCGATCACCGCCCCTTGGTTTCAAACGTTTGCAACTTTACTAAGCCAGGAAAAAGTAAACCTTCCCTCCTCACTTTTAACGAAGTAACTACGCTTTTCCATGAATTTGGTCATGCGTTGCATGGAATGCTTTCCAATGTTCAATATGAAAGCCTATCGGGGCCAAGTGTTTACTGGGACTTCGTTGAACTTCCTTCTCAAATTCTAGAAAACTGGTGTTATGAAAAGGAATGCTTAGACCTTTTCGCGAAGCATTACGAAACAGGAGAAACCATTCCTGAGTCACTAGTTGAAAAAATTAAGGAAAGCGCCAATTTCTTGGAAGGATACCAAACCATGCGTCAGTTAGGTTTTGGTAAACTAGATATGGCTTGGCACGGGCAAGACAATTCAAGCGTTACCAGCGTATCTGATTTTGAAAGAGATATTTTAAAAAATACCGAGGTGCTCGCTCCCATTGACGGAACTAATATGAGCTGCTCGTTCTCTCATATTTTCCAAGGCGGGTATTCGGCTGGCTATTACAGTTATAAATGGGCCGAAGTTTTAGACGCAGATGCTTTTGAGTATTTCAAAGAGAATGGAATTTTCAATAAAGAAATAGCCAACAAGTTTAAGGACAACATTTTATCTAAGGGAGGTTCGGAGCACCCAATGACTCTGTACAAAAGATTCAGAGGCAAAGAACCAGATGTTAAGGCCCTATTAAGAAGAGCTGGTTTACTTAAATAAGACACTTTTCTCACTTATTGATGAAGAAAAATAGGCATCTGAAAATACAGATGCTTATTTTTTTATAGCCACTTTGAATTAGGTAATCGATTTTCTATAAATTAGTTGTTTAAATCGCCAATTATGAAACGCCTAATCACAACACTACTTTTCCTAACACTGACATATACTTATGTAGATGCTCAAGTCAATTTTACAATGAGAAGAGCCGATAATGACGAAACAGTAGAGCTTGTCAGCCTGATATCAGACGGAGAAGGTGGTGCAAATCCAACCTTTCTAATCACTTGGAGCGGTAAATGGTGTACACCATGTATGGATGTGATAAAATCTTTAGGCGCAGCAGCAAAATCGGGTAAAGTTCAGGTTTTGGCACTCAATGTTGATGAGGATTGGAAAGCCATGAAAGCCAATAATTACCATAACAACTACTGGAGTAATGTTACTAATCTTTACCTAGACACTGATTTAAACAATTCATTCGATACGTATTTCACTACTTCTACAGCTCCGGTAATTCTATTTTTTGATGAGCTAGGTCATATTCAATACATGGATGCGAGTTATAGCTTGAGGTCATACATGTTCGTAGATTATTTTGGAAAAGAGTTTATTTGGGAAGATTCGGAAGGCCTTAATTCTTACGCTTGGAACTATTATTTAGAACACGAAGATGAAAGTAATGTAATTCCAGAAACAGATGAAGAAATGGCAAAGGCCTTAGAATTTGTGAAACGATCTATCAGCTTAAACGCCAACTACAATAATACCGACACATACGCTGCCCTTCTATATCTATCGGGTCAATATACCGAAGCACTAAAAAAAGCCAAGGAAGCAATTGATCTTGCCAAAGAAAGTGAAACGGATTACGAAACTACAAATGAGTTAATTCAGAAGATTATCGAGAAGATGTAACCTGTATTTTAGTAACTCAATGTTTACTAAGTAACTTTACACCAACCGAACTCCATTTATTTTGACTTTAAGCGTTCCTAAAAGGGTATTACCCAGTATTGTGTTTGCTCAATTTGCGGGAACCTCTCTTTGGTTTGCAGGAAATGCCATTCTAAAAGAGCTTCAATTAGAATGGAATTTACCTGAAGATGCCTTGGCCGCTGTAACTTCATCGGTGCAACTGGGCTTTATCTTCGGTACATTTATTTTCGCCCTGCTATCCATTGCTGATAGGTTTAAACCCTCAAGGGTTTTTCTGCTCTGCGCACTTGCAGGTAGTGCTCTAAATGTTTCATTGATTTTCTTGCCTTCTAGCTACTTTGTATTGCTTTCTGCACGCTTTTTAACAGGGGTTTTTATTGCTGGAATTTACCCTGTCGGAATGAAAATAGCCTCTGATTGGTTTGAGGGCAAACTGGGTAAAGCATTAGGCTATTTAGTGGCTGCTTTGGTTTTAGGCTCTGCTTTCCCTCATTTATTGAACTATACCGGCAGCAGTCTTTCTTGGAAATTCGTTTTGATTGGCACTTCCATTTTAGCAGTTCTAGGTGGCTTAGCCATGATTCTCTTTGTCGGAGAAGGTCCACACCGCAAAAAGGGTTCTAAATTCAACCCTGCTAAGATTTTTGAAGTGTTTAAAGTTAAAGAGTTCAGGTCTGCGGCCTTTGGCTATTTTGGGCATATGTGGGAGTTATACACCTTTTGGGCTTTTTTGCCTGTAGTGCTGGTGTATTATAATGAAACACAAGGGGCAGCGCTTCACCCAAGCCTTTACACCTTTATTATCATGGCAATTGGTGCTATTGGTTGTGTTTTGGGGGGCTTTATCTCAGTAAAAAAAGGCAGTGCAAAAGTGGCGTATACCTTCCTGATGATTTCTGGAATACTCTGTTTGATTTCACCTCTTATTTTCAATCTAAACGAAACATTTTTCATTGCCTCGCTCCTAGTTTGGGGCTTTGCTGTTATTGGAGATTCAGCTCAGTTTTCTTCACTAACTGCAAAAACAGCACCCAAAGAATCGGTTGGTACGGCCATTACAATTGTAGTAAGTATCGGCTTTTTATTGACCATTCCAAGCATTCAGCTTTTAGGATACTTATCCACAGTAATCGATACCAAATGGCTAATGTTTAGCTTGTTTATAGGACCTTTATTTGGTTTAGTGCATACCAAAAAGTTGATCAAAGAAAATATTACGAAAGCTTAAAACACTTCACTCACAAAAACAGTTGATAACCAAATTTGAAACAATGGTATCACTGAAAAGTCATTCTGGTATTTACACCCTCAAAACAGTACAAGAGCTTCCAATAGACATTAAAACAGCTTGGGCTTTCTTTTCTTCTCCTAAGAATTTAGAGAAAATAACACCGAAGCATATGGGTTTTAAAATCACTTCAGAAGAAGCCAAAACCATGTATGCAGGCCAAATCATCACTTATAAGGTTTCGCCCTTCCCCGGTATAAAATCTAATTGGGTAACGGAAATAACTCATGTAAATCACCTCAATTCATTCGTAGATGAGCAACGGTTTGGCCCCTATGTCATGTGGCATCACGAACACATTTTCGAAACTTCTTTGACTGGAGTTAGAATGATCGACAAGGTATCATATAAACTTCCTTTTGGCATTTTAGGACGTATGGTTCACCCAATTTTAGTAAGAGGAAAGCTGTTGCAAATTTTTACTCACCGTTACAAAGTGTTAGAAGAGATGTTTCCAGCTAAACTGAAAAATCTTTCTAAAAGTTGATGCAATAATATCAGCTGTGTTAAATCACTCTATTTAAAATCAGAATGAAAAACTTTGAAGGTTCTACCTACTCAAAAAGTCAAGCCTAAGTAAGTATTACAAGCCTTTGGCTGGCATTGTATACCCTTCTGCTTCAATTTGAGCGGCCGTCATTTGTATAACACTGACATCTAACTTAATAGGAACCAAAGGCGCATTAGTTGAATCCGTTTCTACCTTAACAATTTGATCAACTACATCCATGCCTTTGAACACCTGTCCATAAATCGTGTAATCCCCATCTAAACGCGGTAAACCCTTTTTATTCTGAACAATATAGAATTGACAGGCAGCCGAAATTTTACCTGGGTTATCATCTCGTCCAGCACCAAAAGCACCATACACATGTTTAGCAATGGGGTCAAATTCAGGCTCTAAAAGGTGGGTTGAGTAAGCAAAACCTTCGGGCGTATCTGGGCAACCGCCTTGGGCTACAAAATTTTCAATCACTCGGTTAAATGTATAGTCGTTCCAATATCCCTCTTCGGCCAATTCAATAAAGGCCTCTTTATGTTTTGGAGTTTCATCATAAAGCCAAATCAGAATATCGCCCTTATCGGTTTTAATTTGCCCTACAGGGTAAGTAGTTTCTGGCGTACAACTTGAAATCAGACCAATTACAAGTAACAGAAATAGATTTTTCATACTCTCTTTTTTTCTTGAAAGTATAAAAAATGAACGTGTGATCATAATGGCATATTAGTAGTTATCTCGACAAAATAGGGCTCATAATTTTTCAATTATTTTTCGTAGTTTGTAAAGACCAACTGTCAATCATATTTAACTTTCTGAACCATGATTATCAATAAATTCCCTGGAACACACATCACGGCAGAATTACTCAACCCAAAGCATTCTAATTTCTGTGAAGTGTTTTATGAAAACCCACCGCTTCAACCAGAAGTAGTAATGGGGTCTGTAAACGCTGGCACTTCTTACACAGGATCTTTATTTGTAATGGGTCAAGAAGGTATGACAGGCGCTTTTTATGGCATTCTCAGTGTACAGCAAAACTTTGTAGGAAAACATCCTTATCAGAAAATTCATAAAACACTTCATCGCCTAGCAGAAAACAAAGAAACCGCCCATATCGATAATTTCGACAGTGATTTTGGAGTGCAGTTTGCGCTGGTACAAAAACCTCCATTAGATACGGCTTGTATTGATTTTGACGGAACTGTTTTCGTTGATATTTTCAAAGATCATTTGCGTCCTTACCAAATTGACGCCAATTATGCCATGATTTACGTAGTGCCTCCCCTAGCGGATTTGTACAGCACACCAAACGATTTTCTTAACGCGATTGAAGACACTGCCGAAAACATTATCAGAGCCGTAATGTACTACAACAAAAATTTCACCTTAGAGAAAAGCCCCAACAGCCTAAACCTAAAACCTATCAATACCATTCGGGTGTGTTTATTTAGCACTGGTTATTTCAACACTTTCCAGATGTCGCACGACCAAATTGCATCATACATTTACCACGGAATAGCCAGTCAACTGCATAGCGCAGAAACTTATATCACCAATGTTCAATTCGAAAACAATTACCATGAGGTAATGGCTACCGGTTTGAAATCAGAAACTCAGGACTTCAATATTTTAAGGAAATTGATGGCAGAATAAACTAGCTCAATACCTTAATTTTAATTTTTAGCTCTTTTTCCATTTCGAAAATCTTAGATTTTTCTTTTTCAGAGATGAATAAGATCGAAGTTCCTTTCAATCCAGCGCGGCCTGTTCTGCCACTGCGGTGAGTATAGTATTCAATTTGCTGCGGAAGTTGATAATGCAACACAAAGCTTAAACCTTTTACATCGATACCACGGGCTGCAATATCGGTAGCTACCAAAAGATCAATTTTCTCGCTCTTAAACATTCGCATTACCTTATCACGGTCGCGTTGGCCCATATCGCCTTCAATTACATCTACAGCAATATTCTTGGCCAAAAGCTGCTTGGTTAGAATACGAGCCGCATTTTTGGTTTGGCAGAAAATCATTCCGCGCTCGTCTTTATGATACGACAAGAAATGATTGATTTCCTGCACTTTATCTTTTGATTGACAGACTACATATTCGTGGCTAATATTGGCATTTACGCCCGCACTTCTACCTACTTCTATTTTCTGAGCATTATTTCTTAAGAATTTCGAAATAATCTCTCTAATTCCATCAGGCATGGTAGCCGAAAACAACCAAATGGTACGTTCAGCAGGAACAAAGTCCAGAATACTGTGCATATCCTGTTTAAAGCCCATGCTTAACATTTCGTCCGCTTCATCTAAAACCACATACTTCACTTGAGAAATATCAATCACTTCTCTTTTAATCAAATCCATTAAACGGCCAGGAGTAGCCACTACAATATGAGTAGGCCGCTGTAAACGCTGAATTTGAACTTGCATATCAGCACCACCATATACCGCTTCAATAAAAATCTTATCGGTGTATTTGGTGAATTTAAATAGCTGCTTCGCGATTTGCTGGCATAATTCGCGTGTAGGCGCCAAAATCAAACCTTGAATCGCCTGTTTCTTTGCATCAATTTTCTGAAGCAAAGGCAAGCCAAAAGCTGCGGTTTTACCAGTTCCTGTTTGCGCCTGACCGATAAAATCGGTGTTTTGTTGAAGAAGAATTGGAATGGAAAGCGATTGAACCTCAGAAGGTTCTAGAATATTCATTTCGCTTAAGCCTTTGATTAAATCTTTGGATATGCCGAGTTCGGAAAATGTAGTCACTGTTTGTTTTATTTTATTCAGCTACAAAGGTAGAACGAATACTTCGCATTAAAGCATTGGATTCTTCTTTCAACCTGACTTATTTGCATCAAAATAAGGAACATGGAAGTTAAAATAGGAATAATTACAGTATCAGATCGAGCCAGTAAAGGAACCTACGAAGATCTTTCTGGCCCTGCCATTATCGACACACTTAACGAGTATCTCGTTTCTAAGTGGAAAACTGTGTATCATGTTATTCCAGATGAACAACATTTAATAGAGAGTACAATTAAACAAATGGCAGATAAAGAACGCTGTTGTTTAATCGTTACCACAGGCGGAACAGGCCCTGCTCCACGCGATGTAACCCCTGAAGCCACTGAATCAGTTTGCCAGAAAATGCTACCTGGATTTGGCGAGCTAATGCGTCAAGAAAGTTTGAAATACGTACCTACCGCCATACTATCAAGACAAACAGCAGGAATTAGAGGAAAGTCACTCATAGTGAATTTACCAGGCAAACCTAAGTCAATAAGAGAATGCCTCGATGCCGTATTCCCTGCTATCCCCTATTGTATCGATTTAATTGGTGGGCCATTTATCGAAACGAAGCCCGAAATCATGAAGGTTTTCAGGCCAAAACAGTAGTTAGTAAGGGGTAGTGAACGGTTTTTGAACTACCTAGGGCAATGCCGTGTTTAAGGGCTGCATTGGGCATTAATCATTTTTGAAATCACGTTTCAAAAGCCAGCCAATTAATTGTACTTTTGCACAACTTTTCTGCTTATGGGCAGTATAAACGATTCATTGTTTTAGGTAACCAATAAATGAAAAACAAAAACGGTAAAAGTTCAGAGGATTTGTTGAAGCAAATTGAAGAGATGGGTGACGATCACGTGATGTCCTCAATTAAAACACCGATGCGCGAAGGTGCTTTTGACTTATCAGACGAAGAGAAAATTGCTATTATTCAAGGCCACTTCGAAAAAATCATGCACACCTTAGGCTTAGACTTGACTGATGATAGTTTGAGCGGAACACCAAAAAGAGTAGCCAAGCTTTATGTAAAAGAGCTTTTTAAAGGCCTAAAGCCAGAAAACAAACCTTCGCTTTCTACCTTCCAAAACAAGTATGAATACAGCGAAATGCTTGTTGAAAAGAACATTACACTTTACTCCAACTGTGAGCATCACTTCCTACCTATCGTGGGTAAAGCGCACGTGGCTTACATTCCTAACGGAAACGTAATTGGCCTTTCTAAAATCAATAGAATTGTAGATTATTACTCAAGAAGACCGCAAGTGCAAGAGCGCTTGGCTTTACAGATTCTTGATGAAATGAAACGTGCTTTGAACACCGAAGATGTAGCGGTATATATTGATGCTGAACACATGTGTGTAAGCTCTAGAGGTGTATCAGACCAATCTTCTTCTACGGTTACGGTAGAATACAGTGGTAAATTCAAAGAAGAAGAAACCAAAAGAGAATTTTTAACCTACGTGAACGACAAGCTTAAATGAGCCTGATTGAACAATACCCAATTTCAGTATACAACTCTCTCACTAAACAAAAAGAGGTTTTTAAGCCCCTTGTAAAAGACCGAGTGGGCATGTATGTCTGTGGACCTACCGTGTATAGCGATGTCCATTTGGGTAATGTTCGTACCTTTCTTTCTTTCGATATTGTTTTTAGGTACCTCAAGTTTTTGGGCTATAAGGTACGCTATGTGCGCAACATCACTGATGTAGGTCACCTTGTAGGTGATGCCGATGAAGGAGAAGATAAAATTGCTAAAAAGGCTCGTTTAGAAGAAATCGAACCTATGGAAGTGGTGCAGAAATACACCAATGGTTTCCATGATGTAATGCAAATTTTTAATATTCAAGCACCTTCTATTGAACCTACCGCTACTGGCCATTTAATAGAACAAATTGAATTTATTAAGAAGATCATTGAAAATGGTTTTGCCTATGAAAAGGATGGCTCTGTCTATTTCAATGTAAGAAAATACAACGAAGCGCACGAATACGGAGAGCTTTCGGGCAGAAACGTAGACGATATGCTTTCGAACACTCGTGCTTTGGCCGGCCAAGATCAAAAAGCCGATCCATTGGATTTTGCTTTATGGAAAAAAGCCGAAGCAGGACACTTAATGCACTGGCCATCACCATGGAGCGAAGGTTTCCCTGGCTGGCATTTGGAATGCTCTGCCATGAGCACAAAATACTTGGGCCAGTCTTTCGATATTCACGGAGGAGGAATGGATTTAAAATTCCCTCACCACGAAGCCGAGATTGCCCAAAATAAAGGATGCCACCACACCGGAGGCGCCAATTATTGGATTCATGCCAACATGCTTACCGTAAACGGTCGCAAAATGGCAAAAAGTGAAGGCAATGGTTTTACGCCAGAAGAACTGATTACGGGAAATCATAAGCTTTTGGAACGAGGTTATAGCCCTATGACGGTGCGCTTTTTCATGCTTCAAAGCCATTATGCAAGTACGCTAGACTTCAGCAACGAAGCCTTGCAGGCCGCAGAAAAAGGCTTTAAGCGTTTAATGGCCAGCGTTCAATTGGTCGATAAATTGCCTGCAGCAGGAACTGGAAAGGTTTCTAAAGAGAAATCTGAAGAGCTGAAAGGTTTTATAGACCAAGCCATGCAAAACTTGAGCGATGACTTTAATACAGCAAAAGCGATTGCTTCTTTGTTTGAAGTCAGTTCTAAAGTTAACACCTACTATCAAAACCATTCGGAACTGGCGGAAATTGATGCGGAAGCTTTTGACTTTGCTATGACTAAATTCAAGGCCATTATTAACGATGTGTTAGGCCTAGTTTCTGAAACCGAAAATGCCGCTCAAAACAATGTTTTAGAGGGTGCAATGGAGGTTTTGATCAACCTAAGAAAAGAAGCCAAGTTTTCTAAAAACTATGCGCTATCCGATAAAATTAGAGATGACCTCAAAAATGTAGGCATTCAATTAAAAGACGAAAAAGGAGGCGAAACCTCTTTTACCATAGACTAATCATATGATTCTTTCAGGAAGGGAAATTCAAAGAGAAATGGGCAAAGGCATCAATATAGAGCCTTTTAATCCATCTCAGCTTAACCCAAATAGCTATAACCTAAAGTTACATCACGAGCTGCTCACCTATTCCAACAACGAGTTGGACATGAAGCAACCCAACCCAACAGAAAAACTGATTATTCCTGAAGAAGGATTGCTTTTAGAAACCAACAAGCTTTACTTGGGCCGTACTGTGGAGCACACCGAAACTTCTAAGTTTGTACCCATGCTAGAAGGTCGCTCCTCTATCGGACGATTAGGCTTATTTATACATGTTACTGCTGGTTTTGGCGATGTGGGTTTCAATGGTTTCTGGACCTTAGAAATTTTCTGCGTACAGCCTATCCGAATCTATGCGGGTGTTGAAATTTGTCAGATTTTCTATCATACCATTGAAGGCGATTACGACACGTACAAAGAAGGCAAATACCAGAACAACCAAGGCATTCAGCCGAGTTTACTCTATAAGGATTTCGAAAGAAAACAATAAATTATTTTTTAAGTCAGCATCTGAAATCCTGAGACCGTTCAAGGTATTACATAACTACTATTGTTTCACGTAGCTGAGACGATCCCCCCAATTATGTCAATTCGCTAGTATCGGCAAGCCATACTTTCGATTGAAAATCTAGAAATAAGATTTATTCCCGTTTTTCACCAATTCGGGATGCTTCACCGTGGTTCTCCACTCAAAAAGTATATTGCAAATACTTTCTAATTTCAATATTATATATTTATATTTAAATACAAGTCAATCTAAATAGTAACTAATGACAGATGTAAGTCTTGAGGTATTAGAGTTACTTCCCGATGGAATTATAGTAGCTGATCGCAGTGGATTGATTCAGTTCGTAAATCCACCTGCGCTTAGCATGTTTGGTTATCAGAAAGATGAGTTACTTAATCAAAAAATTGAGGTATTAATTCCCAGTAAATACCGAAAAAACCACGCCTTACACCGAAAGGAGTATACCGAAAACCCTAGCCCAAGATTAATGAGTAATAGGGAGGAATTATTTGGAATCCATAAAGATGGAACAAACATTCCTGTAGAAATTAGCCTTGGCCCCATATCCACGCAAAGCGGCATGCTTATTATTGCTATTATTAGAGACACCCGACCTCGAAAATATGTAGAAATATTAGAGCGGAAAAACAAAGAGCTTGAACAGTTTACTTATGTAGCCTCTCACGATCTGCAAGAGCCATTGCGTACCATCAATGGTTTTTCTGAAATGCTTAATCAAAAATATAAAGGTGGAGAAGATAAAGAAACTGAGAAATATACACGATTCATTCTGGAGGCGTCTTCTAAAATGGGCATACTTGTCAAAAGCTTGTTAGACCACAGCCTTATTGGAAGAAAAAAAGAACTAGGGTCGATCGATTGCAATGAGGCGCTAAAATCAACATTGGAGGACTTAGACGCAAGTATAAAGGAATCAAATGCTTACATTAAAATTGATAAACTTCCAAAAATTAGAGGCTATGAAGTTGAGTTTAGAGTACTGTGTCAGAATCTAATCGCGAATGCCATCAAATTCAAACAAAAAGACATCGACCCTTTGATTGAAGTTTCCGCAAAAGAAGAACAGAACCAGTGGTTGTTTTCATTCAAAGACAACGGCATAGGCATTAATGAAAGCTACAAAGATAGAGTCTTTGTTATTTTTCAACGATTAAACCGTAAAACGGACTACGCAGGCACAGGAATTGGGTTAGCTCATTGTAAAAAAATCATTGAATTACATGGCGGAAGAATTTGGGTAGAATCCACCCTAGGAAAAGGAAGCACTTTTTATTTCACTATACCTTTTTAAACTTATGAAGAAACTCAATTGTATTTTATTGATAGATGATGATGAAGCGACTAATTATTACAATCAGATCATTATAGGGAAATTAAACTGCACTAATAAAATTGTAGTGAAAGAAAGTGGTTTTGAAGCCCTCGAATATCTTAAGTCGAAAGAAGATGACGGAAACTATCCTTGTCCTGACCTTATTTTTTTAGATATAAATATGCCCGCAATGAATGGCTGGGAGTTTTTAGAACAATACAAGAAACTTGAAGCAACGCAACGAGGCCGTATCGTAGTAGTAATGCTCACCACCTCCTTAAACCCTGCCGATCAGGAAATGGCTTCTCGACTAAACGAAATTCAAGATTTTGTAAATAAGCCACTGGGAATAGAACTGGTTCAGAATATTTTGTCTAAACATTTCAAATGAGAAATCGTCATTGCTCTTCCAATTAGCTTACTTCCTACCCTACTTCTCACTAAAATATTAACTCCTTAGTCACCACTAAAGAGTTAATATTTTCATCAATTTTGTAATAAATATTGAGGCTACTCATAATTCACCCACAATTAAAAAAAGTATAGAATTTATAAACCTAGCGACTGGCACCAAAGCAAATGTTCAGACATCAGGGTAAAAGAAGAACGTTTAAAAACAACTTACGAATCGCCATCGTGCTTTCTTTTGTGGCCGGAATTGTAAACCTAGCTGGTTTTTTGGCTATACATCAGCTTACCACTAACGTTACTGGGCATTTTGCCTTATTTATTAACGACATTTTAGAATTCGAATTCTCAAATGGCTTGGCCTACTTTCTCTATATCCTTTCTTTTCTTTTAGGGTCTTTCACCTCAAGTTTGCTTATAGAATGGACGATGAGGACTAAAAAACTCAATATTTTTATTTTACCCACATTACTTGAATCTGCCATTCTACTGCTGGTTGTTATACTAACAGATTTATCTACCCTTCAATCGCCAAATACAATTGCCTGCCTGCTGCTTTTTGCTATGGGCGTGCAAAACTCATTCGTGACTAAAATATCGAATGCGGTGGTAAGAACAACCCACCTCACAGGGCTTTTTACTGATTTAGGCATCGAACTGTCTCAGTTATTTTTTCTTAAAAAAGAAACCAATAGCAAAAGCATCATTTCAACTATTAAGTTGAGAATCTACATCATTACCTTTTTCTTTTTAGGGGGAATATTTGGAGGCTTTCTTTACATGAAAATCCAGTTAAATGTACTGATTATAGCAGCCTTGATTCTATTAACGGGGCTGATTTACGATGATATGAGACACAGATTTTTACTGGCCAAACGGAAGTACCGTCACAAAAAGATGGCATAATAACCTCAAGACAAAAAAGGCTCATCCGCAAATGCGAATGAGCCTTTTTAATAAGTTTCTGTTCTGTTTATCTTAAACCAGTTGGGTCAACTCTTGTTGGCGTTTGTTCACCAGAGATCATTCCTTCTGCAGCTTTAGCAATGGCCTTAATGGTATTGGTCATATGCGCCATATCCAAAGTACTTACTTCGTCAGAAGCTTTATGGTAATCCTGATCAATGTCGATTTGCGTAGTACTGATAGAGTGTGCAGGAACGCCCAATCTCGCCAATGTAGCATTGTCAGATCTGTAGAATAAGTTCTGAGTTGGGTAAGGATCTGGGTAGAAGGTATATTCCGTTCCTTCCACTGCATCTTGTAATAATTTACCAAAGCTAGACTTTTCAAAACCTGTAATCCAAGCCGTGTTTGGCCCTTCTTTCGCTCCTTTTCCAATCATTTCAATATTAAACATGGCTACAATTTCGTCTGGATTCAATTGTTCAGAGAAATGTCTTGAGCCATATCCCCCACTTTCTTCAGCCGTAAAGGCTACAAAAACGATTGTTCTTTCTGGCTTCTTGCCCGATGCGGCAAAGTATTTCGCCAATTCTATTACTGCTGTAGTACCAGAAGCATCGTCATTAGCCCCGTTGAAAAGGTTATCGCCTTCCATACCTTCACGAATACCCAAGTGATCGTAATGCGCTCCAAAAAGAACAATTTCGTTGGTCCTGTTCCCTGTAATTTTTCCTGTTACGTTAGAAAGGCTTTGTGTGGTTACCGTATTTTGCACTTCAATATCAACAGACGATACTGCGGTCAAATCAGAAATTACCATCACAGTAGCATTGTCAGGGTCTAAAGCAACCACTCTGCTTCCACGTGATGAAAAGCCTTTGTAACGATTGAATATATCTTTGTGCGCAGGATTTACCAATACCAAATTCTTGCCTGTTCCTCTTCTAATTTCATTGTAAGCGCTCTGAAAATTATCCTTAGCACCAATCGTTCTTACGTTTAAGTCGGCAACATTCGTCCAATCAAAACCTTCAGAATTCGACATGGCCATCATATCTGCCGCGTCAATCGCTTTTCCATTCAATGTAGCTGCCATGCTTTCTGGAGCAATCGAATAAATATTAAACTGCTGATTGTAGCTGTCCATTTCTTCCAAATACTCTAAACCTGCCTTTTTAAACTCTTCCTGAATAAACTGAGAGGCCTTTTCAATTCCTGGAGTAAAAATCATTCGACCTTCCATTTCATCGGAAGCCAAGGTGGAAACAACTCTTGTCACTTCATCCTGAGTGATCTCATAAGGCGTTTGGCAACTCGTAAAGCTTAGCGAGGAAACGATAAAAAATGTGATAAGCGATAAAATGGGCTTTTTCATGGTGTAATAATCAATTTGTGTACGGGGTCAATTTAGGATAATTTTCATCAATCCTTGCTACCGCTAGTGTCATTCAAAGCTTTTGCCCCAAAGGGTTTTTAAGCTAAATAAAAGCAGCTTAATTTTGCTTACTCATCTAATCTAAATTTAATCAAGCTTTGTCATTCGATCCGCATTCCGTTCAGCTTCCCGTTACCAAAATTATTGACGATGTGCGCCAGCACCTTAGCCAAGGAAATACGCTGATCGTAAATGCACCTCCAGGAGCTGGTAAAAGCACGCTTCTTCCTCTTGCTTTGCTGAGCGAGCCGTGGTTGGAAGGAAAGAAGATATTGATGCTAGAACCACGAAGATTGGCCGCCAGAACCATTGCCGAACGCCTCTCCTACTTTTTGGAAGAACCTGTGGGCCAAACAGTCGGTTTTCGGATTCGGTTTGAAAACAGAACTTCTGAACACACTAAAATAGAAGTACTTACCGAAGGAATTCTGACTCGAATGATCCAAAACGATAATGCTTTGGAGAATGTGGGCCTGGTTATTTTTGATGAATTCCACGAACGCAGCATCCATGCCGATGTAGCCTTGGCGCTCTGCCGCGAAGCTCAACAAGTTTTGCGCAGCGATTTGCGCATTATGGTTATGTCGGCCACGCTGAACATGCCGCAATTAACTTCACTGTTGAAGGCGCCTGCCATAGTCAGTAAAGGCAAGCAATATCCAGTTGAAGTGCGTTACGAAAACGATATTGATGAATTTTCAATGGCCGAGCTTTGTGCCAGAACCGTGATGAAAGCCGCAAAAGCCCATGAAGGTGACATTCTGGTTTTCTTGCCCGGCCAGCGGGAAATCCATACCGCCAACGAAATTTTAAGGAGAGAACTACGTGGGTTTTCCATCCATATGCTCTACGGTTCGCTGCCCCAAAGGCAACAAGCTGCAGCCATTTTACCAGATAGAAATGGAAATCGAAAAGTAGTTTTAGCCACTTCCATTGCCGAAACCAGTTTAACCATTGAAGGTATTAAAGTAGTGGTGGATAGTGGTTTTGGACGCACCTCTAAATTCGACCCTAACTCTGGCTTGTCTCGATTAGAAACGGTTCGTATTTCAAGAGATTCAGCCGACCAACGGGCAGGAAGGGCTGGCCGATTGAGCGAAGGAGTTTGTTATCGCATGTGGTCTGCAGTAACCCAACAACGATTAACCGAGCACATTACCCCCGAAATTCTTGAAGCAGATTTGGCTTCACTAGTCCTCGACATGTCGCAATGGGGTATAACGGACGTGCAACAAATGACTTGGCTTACGCCTCCTCCGAAAGGCCCTTTAGCGCAAGCCACCGATTTATTGCATCAGTTAGAAGCATTAGAAAACGGTAGAATCACAGCACATGGTAAGAAAATGCTTCGTTTGCCTTGTCATCCACGAATTGCGCATATGCTGCTGATGGCCGAAGAAGATGATCAATTGGAATTGGCCACTGATATTGCCGCTTTATTAGAAGAAAGAGATCCGCTGGGCCGAGAAGCAGGCATTGACATCAACACCCGAATTGAGGCGCTCAGAGTCCATAGGCGAGAAAACCGCGACAACCGCAAAATAGGCCGTATCGAGAAAATTGCAGAGCAATATCGTAGTCTTTTCAATATCGACCCCGACAATAACAGTGTTGATCCTTTTGAAACAGGCGTGCTGATTACCCGTGCTTACCCCGAAAGAATTGCCTTTGCGCGTCCCGGTAACAATGCCCAATTCCAACTTTCCAATGGTCGCTATGCTATGGCAGGCCACCGAGAAGACTTGGCCGATGAACCTTGGTTGGCCATTTGCCATATTGACGCCCGTGAAGGAATGGGCAAAATTTTTATGGCTTCGCCTTTGAACCCTCGCGATTTAGCACCTTTGGTAAAAGAAACGGAAGTCATTACTTGGGATACCAGTGAAGGTGGATTGATTGTCACAAAGGATTTACGCATTGGTAGCATCGTATTGCAAAGCAAGCCCCTGCCCTCGCCAGATGAAAGTCATAAGGTGGCTGCCATTTCTGAAGCATTAAAAAAGGAAGGTGAACAACTTCTAGATTTTAACGAAGAGGTTCAGCAATGGCAAAACAGAATTCTCAGTTTAAGGAAGTGGAACCCGCAAGAACAATGGCCAGAAGTAAGCACCTCTAGCCTTTTACAAACCAATGCTGAATGGCTGAGTCCGTATTTAGCCAACGTCAAACGGCCTGACGATTTAAAGAAAATCAACCTAAAAGAAGTGCTGCAACACAGCCTTAATTTTGAACAACAGCAACAGTTAGACAAACAGGCTCCAACGCATTTGACCGTACCGAGTGGCTCCAAAATTAAGCTGATGTACCGCGACAATGCCGAACCGCCTGTATTGGCCGTTCGCATTCAGGAAGTGTTTGGCTTGGCCGAAACGCCAAAGGTGAATGAAGGCAAGCAATCCGTTTTGCTGCACCTGCTCTCCCCTGGTTTTAAACCAGTACAAATCACTTCGGATCTAAAGAGCTTTTGGTCAGATGCTTATTTTGAAGTGAAGAAAGAACTGAAAAGACGTTACCCTAAACACGTTTGGCCCGATGATCCATGGAACGAACCTGCGATTAAGGGAGTAAAGAAAAAGTATTAGCTTAAGGACGCTTTGATTCAATAAATTCAAAACCTTTTTATTTCTACCAATCTATATCATCTAATTGGGTGATTAAAATCATAGACTAGCCTAGCATTTCATACAACTTTTGTATTCGACATAAAACCAGTGTGTTATGGGAATACAAAAGGGAATATTCGTAGTGCTGTTTTTAACCATTTTTTCAAACCTCCATGCGCAGATCAGTGTAGATGCTCAGCTGAGAAGTCGCTTTGAATACCGGCATGGCTACAAAACCTTATTTCCAGACAATACCGATCCAGCAGCATTCATTGGACAGAGAACTCGCCTAAATATTGATTACAAGACCGAAAATCTTGATGTATTGCTGAGTTTTCAAAATATCAGTGTTTGGGGCGATGTCCCCCAATTAAATACAGCCGATAGAAACGGTCTCATGATTTATCAGGCTTGGGCAAAGGTTTATTTGTCTGAATCATTCGCAATTAAGGCTGGCCGTCAAGAAATCATTTATGACGACAGTCGAATTTTTGGAAATGTGGATTGGGCCACCCAAGGGAGAAGTCATGACGCCTTGCAATTGAAATGGCAAAATGAGGGCTTCAAACTAGATGTTGGTTTGGCTTACAATCAGACGAACGAGCAACTCACAGGAAACGACTATAACATTTTAGGTACCTATAAAACCTTTCAATACATGTGGCTTCACAAGGATTGGACTAATTTTTCAGGTAGTTTTCTATTTTTGAACAATGGTTTGCAGCACATTGACAATACCAACAATCAGAACAATGAAGTAAGGTATAGCCAAACTGTTGGAATCCACTCCAACTACAAAAAGGACAAGCTTGGGTTATCCTCTAACCTTTATTACCAAGGTGGGAAAGACATCATCAACAGTAGCCTAAACGCCTACCTCCTCGCTTTCTCTGCTGACTATCAAGTTTCGGAAAAATCGAAAGTTGTATTTGGTGCAGAAATAATCAGTGGAAACGATAATGGAGCGCCTAATAACCAAAAGAATAAAGCCTTTAACCCATTGTATGGCACCAATCATAAGTTCAATGGTTTGATGGACTATTTCTATGTGGGCAACCATTACCCCAACGTAGGCTTGACCGATGTTTACCTTACCAACACCACTAAGTTAAATGCTAAAAGCAGCTTATCTGTAACCTTACACAACTTCTCAGCAGCTTCAGATTTAGCAGGTAGCAGCAAAAAGCGATTGGGTAACGAAGTAGACTTGGTGTTTTCTCACGCAGTACGAAAGAGTATCTCCTTAAAGGTAGGCTATTCACAGCTTTTCGCATCTGAAGGCATGGAGATTTTAAAAGGGAACTCCGACAATAATACGAACAATTGGGTTTGGATAATGCTTGATATTACTCCTAACCTGTTCAAAAGTACCAAAACCGAAAAACAGTTACTAAGCCGCAATTAGTAGCCTCATCAAAACAACACATACATAACCATTAATCAGTTGATTACACCGATAATACATAGTTTAAATCATGCTAAAACATGACCTAGATCATATAGTCCAGCATGTTTATAATTTACTTTTATATAGACAAATAAGTCGATTCCACACAGCTAAATTCAGCACTATGAAAAACACTGCCAACCACTCATTTTGGGACATTAAAAAGGCCATGGTTTTGGCGCTTTTTATAGCCATTCTACCTTCCTGTTCGAATGACAAGCCCACGATTAGAAACCCAAAAGACATGCCTATAACAGGCCAAGTCATTGCAGACCTAACTTCTCCACCAAACGTTCCAGTTCCCATTGGCGATAGAAAAGCCAAAAAGGTGATTGTAAACATGGAAATCCTTGAACAAGAAGGAACCATGACCGATGGAGTAAAGTACATCTATTGGACTTTCGGGGGTTCAGTACCAGGAAGTTTCATCAGAACTCGTGTAGGTGACGAAGTAGAATTTACATTATCAAATCACCCAGACAACAAGTTGCCTCACAATATTGATTTACATGCTGTAACTGGTCCTGGAGGAGGAGCTGAATCATCATTTGTTGCTCCAGGTCATGAAAAAACATTCTCTTTTAAAACCTTAAACCCAGGGCTTTATGTATACCACTGCGCTACTGCCCCTGTGGGAATGCACATTGCTAACGGAATGTACGGCTTAATCTTAGTAGAGCCAGAAGGTGGTTTACCTCCGGTTGACAAAGAATATTATGTAATGCAAGGCGACTTTTATACAAAAGGTGCCAACGGTGAGCGTGGTTTGCAGGCCTTCGATATGCAAAAGGCTGTAAATGAAGATGCTGATTATGTAGTTTTCAACGGTCAAGTTAATGGACTTACTGGCGATAACGCCCTGACTGCAAATGTTGGTGAAACCATAAGACTCTTTGTTGGAAATGGAGGCCCTAACCTTGTATCTTCTTTCCACGTGATTGGTGAAATTTTCGATAAAGTATCTGTTGAAGGTGGCTCTATGGTCAACAAGAACGTACAGACTACGCTAATTCCTGCAGGTGGGGCTGCTATGGTTGAATTCAAAGTAGATGTACCAGGAACTCTCGTATTGGTTGATCACTCTATCTTCAGAGCTTTTAATAAAGGAGCTTTAGGTATGCTAAAAGTTTCAGGCGAAGAAGATGAACAAGTTTACTCTGGAACGCAAATGGAAGGCATTTACCTACCAGAAGGTAGCGGTATTCAAACAATGCCATCTACAGCTACCGCCAAGGAAGAGGCACCTCAAGAGTTATCGCTTGCAGAAAAATTGAATTTGGGTAAAACGGTCTACCAACAAACCTGTTTCGCTTGTCACCAACCAGAAGGTCAAGGTATTCCAACCATCTTCCCTCCTTTGGCAAAGGCTGACTATTTAAACGCAGACGTAAACAGAGCGATAGACATTGTATTGCATGGCAAATCTGGTGAGATTACTGTTAACGGCACGAAATACAACAGTGTAATGACCAAGCAAACACTAACCGACAATGAAATAGCCAGTGTATTGACCTATGTTTATAACAACTGGGGCAATAACAAGTCAGAGGTTACTGGTGCAATGGTGAAAAGCAGAAGAAACATTAAATAAAAATTGATCGAAATGAATTCTTTTTACGGAAAGATAGTGACCACTTGGCTCTGCCTAATTATACCGCTAACTACATTGGCGCAACAAAAGAATATGGTATTGGTTAAAGGGGGTGAATTCATCCCCTTATACGGGGTCGATTCTGCTACCGTAAAAGTGAATTCATTTTTCATGGATGTTTACCCTGTTACAAATGCGGAATACCAACAGTTTGTAATTGACCATCCTAAATGGAGAAAAAGTAAAGTCCTTAAGTTGTATGCAGATGCCAGCTATTTAGCCAACTGGGAAAATGATACAACATTCAGTAAAGACTTTCTCCCCGATGCTCCTATTACAAGTGTTTCTTGGTTTGCCGCCAAATCCTATTGTGAATACCAAGGAAAAAGGCTTCCAACTGTAGACGAATGGGAATATGCGGCAATGGCCGATGCTGTTTCGCCTGATGCCCGAAAGAAAGAGGACTACAATAAGTATATTTTAAGTTGGTATGAAACTTCCAACACCATCAAAAACCCTATTGGCTCCACATTCAAAAATTATTGGGGAATCTACGATTTACACGGTGCTGCTTGGGAATGGACTTTAGATTTTAATTCTGTACTCATTTCAGGTGAATCCAGAAAAGATGTGGATAAAGACAGCGACCTGTTTTGCGGTAGCGCGGCAGTTGGTGCTTCAGACCTAATGAATTACGCGGCCTTTATGCGTTATGCTTTTAGAGGCAGCATTAAGGCGCAGTACTCAATTAAAAATCTTGGATTTAGATGTATTCAAGATGTGAATACTAATCAATAAGCCATTTTAAAAAATGGTGTAACTCACAGCAAACAAACCCTCAAGATGAAAAATCTCTCCGTATTTGTCATAATCATCACCCTCCTGTTCTCTTCATGCGGAAACAAGAAGAAACAAGAAGTAGCAGAAACTAATAAAGAGCTTTCTGAACTCTCTATCTACAACCTGCCTTCGGTTTGGACGTCTCAGAACAATAAAGAAACTGAACTAAAAGACTTAAGAGGAGACGTTTTGGTAATGGTAATGATTTATACTTCATGTCAGGTAGCCTGTCCACGCCTAGTAGCAGACATGAGGGATATAGAATCAAAACTACCTAATGAAAAAAAGCAAAACGTCAAATTCGTACTAGTCAGTATAGACCCAGAAACCGACACACCTGAAAGGCTGAAAGAGTTCGCTATTGAAAACGAAATGGATTCAGACCAATGGCTTTTCTTAAGAGGTTCAGAAAGTGACACTCGTGAGTTTGCTGCTGTATTGGCCGTGAACTATAAGAAAATTTCTCCAATGGATTTTTCTCACTCTAACATCATCAGTGTTTTCAACCAAGAAGGCGAATTAGTTCTCCAAAAAGAAGGACTAGGTGTTAATAATGGAGAAACCATTCAGGCAATTATAGACTTAGCAAAATAAGTTTTCGCACTAAACCCTACACCAATTAGTTTAATCCGTATTAGTGATTTTTTCACCCGACAACTCAGCCAGTGGCTTCAAAGGTTCTATTTCCTTAATAACAATACGCGCCATGGCTGCCAAAGGCAAGAACAAAATCATTCCGGCTAAACCCCAAATGTAATTCCCGATTACTAAGGCCATAAGCGAAGCCAATGGGTTTAACTTCATGCTTCCTCCAACAATTTTAGGTGTCAGGAAATTACCCTCTAAACTCTGAATAAGGATTATACAACCTATAAGACCTAAAGCGATATAGTGATTATCGTAAGTAATATAGGCGTAAATTACTGGTAGTGAGGCGCCAAGCGTAGTACCGATATAAGGAATGATAGCCAGAGTAGCCGCTACAAAAGCAAACACAAGTGAATATTTGAGCCCAAAGGCATAAAAAGCAATTGTATATAGAGTAGTTAGAATTACGATCAATAACCCAAGCCCCGACATATATTGCTGCCCTGTTTTGGTCAGCCTCAAAAGCAATTCGGTATGCTCTTTAGCATTGGCTTTATTCCCTAAATGGGTTACTATATCGGCTATACCTTTTCGGTACAATAAAATAAGAAATGTAAATACAAGAGCTAAAGTACCATTACTTACTACCCAACCGGTAGCCTTAAAAGTTCCTCCGATTAACGGCATGCCCAAATTACCCAGCATATTCTTCATACTTTCAGAAACTTCCTCCTTATCTACCGACATCATTCCATCTGGAACTTTATCATTGAAGAACTCAGCAATTTTGCCAGATGCATTCTCAATGTTCACATCAGAATCCATTGATTTAGCCACACCTACAATTTGTGAAACCATAAAGTAGCCAGCAAAAAAAATAATGATACTACCTGTAACCAAAGGGGTGAAAATAGACCAAAAGGAGTTGAACCCCTTTGATTCTAACCACTGTACGGGCTTTAGATAAAAAGACACGCCAATAAAGGCAAAAGCTAATGGAATAAACAAAAAGCCACCTTGCTTTAAAACTAGTACACCAAGTACAATGATAATAAGGGCATATGCTGTTTTTGAGAGAGAGAGTTTCATGAGTAATATATTTCTAAAATCTTGCCATGATCAAAAGCTGTAAAAAACACTCTAGAACCTACTTTTGTTAAAGTAACATAGCGTAATTTCTCCACACATGGGTATTTTTATCAACCTAAAACAAAGTTATTTGTATAACCTCTAACAACACCCAGTAACCTTTATTTCAACAAGATAGCCCTTTTTAGTTGCTCTGTGAACATATAATGATCAGTTCGGTTGCTTGCTAATATTCATTTAATAAAGAAATCACAATTATTAAATCGGAATCCTTACCTTTGCGCCTTCAATTTTAAGCTGTCATGCAAAGCATAAGAAACATCGCGATTATCGCACACGTTGACCACGGTAAAACAACCTTGGTAGATAAAATCATCCACGCTTCTCAGATTTTCAGAGAGAATCAAGAAACAGGTGACTTAATACTGGATAACAACGACTTAGAGCGTGAAAGAGGAATTACCATTCTTTCTAAAAACGTATCAGTTGTTTATAAAGGAGTTAAGATTAATATTATTGACACTCCTGGTCACGCAGATTTTGGCGGTGAGGTAGAGCGTGTTTTAAGAATGGCCGATGGTGTTCTTTTGCTTGTTGATGCTTTTGAAGGTGCAATGCCTCAAACACGATTTGTATTGGGTAAAGCACTTGAGCTTGGCCTTACACCAATCGTAGTAGTAAATAAAGTTGATAAAGAAAACTGTAGACCTGACGAGGTTCATGAGCAAGTTTTTGACTTAATGTTCAATCTTGACGCTACAGAAGAACAATTAGATTTCCATACCATTTATGGTTCTTCTAAACAAGGATGGATGAGTACCGATTGGCAAAAACCAACTGATAACATCTTCCCTCTTTTAGATAAAATATTGGAAGTAATTCCAGAAGCACCTTCTCCTGATGGCATTCCTCAGTTTCAAGTTACTTCTCTCGACTACTCTTCTTTTGTAGGTAGAATTGCAATTGGCAGAGTGTACCAAGGTAAATTGGAAGAAGGAAAAGCAATGGGCTTAACCAAAGCTGACGGCTCTGTTAAAAGAGTTAGAATTAAAGAATTACAGGTTTTTGAAGGCTTAGGCCGCGCTAAAGTAACCGAAGTAAAAGCAGGTGATCTTTGTGCTATTGTGGGCTTAGAAGGTTTTGAAATTGGTGATACCCTTACCGATTTTGATAATCCACAGCCATTAAAAAGGCTAAAAATTGATGAGCCAACAATGAACATGTTGTTTACCATCAACAACTCTCCTGGCTTTGGTAGTGAAGGTAAATTTGTAACCTCAAGACACTTAAGAGAAAGACTATACAAAGAAATCGAAAAGAACCTTGCTCTTAAAATTCAGGATACTGATTCTGAAGATAAGTTCTTGGTTTTTGGCCGTGGTATCCTTCACCTTTCTGTTTTGATCGAAACCATGCGTAGAGAAGGTTACGAGCTTATGGTAGGTCAGCCACAAGTTATTTACAAAGAAATTGATGGTAAGAAATGCGAACCAATCGAAACATTGGTCGTTGATGTGCCAGATAACGTTGCAGGTAAAGTAATTGAATTGGCTACCCAAAGAAAAGGTGAGCTTAAAATTATGGAGCCGAAAGGCGACCAACAACATTTAGAGTTCGAAATTCCTTCAAGAGGATTAATTGGTTTAAGAAACAACGTACTTACCGCCACTGCTGGTGAGGCCGTTATGAACCACAGGTTTAAAGAGTATCAGCCAATGAAAGGTGAAATTAAAGGCCGTGCAAATGGCTCTCTAATTTCAATGGAAAACGGACCAGGTACTGCCTACTCTATTGATAAACTTCAAGACAGAGGTGTATTCTTCGTTGCTCCTGGAGAAGAACTTTACACAGGTCAAGTTATTGGCGAACATAGCCGTGAAAATGACTTGGTGGTAAACATTCAAAAAGGAAAAAAACTGACCAACATGCGTGCGTCAGGCTCTGACGACAACTCTAAAATTGTTCCTCCGCGTAGATTCTCTTTAGAAGAAGCCATGGAATACATTCAAAAGGATGAATATTTAGAAATCACTCCTCAATCAATAAGAATGAGAAAAATATGGTTAGACGAGAGCACTCGTTTAAGGATGGCCAAAAAGGACTAATTCCTTTTTAACCACTAAAATTCAAAACTCCTGAAATCAAATTCAGGAGTTTTTTTGTTTATAACTTTAGCACTCAAATAAGCATAAGGAAACCCTCCAAAAGTTAAGCTTAAACAAACATCTAAATCGAGATGAATTTGCATAGCTTTATAATAACAACTTTTGGAGGGTTCTCTCATCTTGAAATGATTCATAAAGAAATAGCATGAAAAAGATACTAGTACTTACTGGAGGTGGCGACTGCCCTGGCCTAAATGCCGTAATCAGAGCTATTGTTAAAAGAGCCGATCATGAAGGCGATGTAGAAGTATATGGTAGTATCGAAGCTTACAGTGGTGTACTTCGTGCACCGCAAGAAATTATTAGGCTTACCAATAAAACCGTTGCGGGTATTCATGTAAAAGGCGGTACCATTCTGGGTACTACTACTAAATCAGACCCTTTCAACTTCACCATTACTAAAGAAAATGGAGAAGTTGAAACCATAGATCGTTCAGACGAAATGGTGCACATGATAAAAGAAATGGGTTTTAATTGTGTAATCAGTATTGGCGGAGACGGTTCTCAGCGTATCAGTAAAGCCTTGTTCGATAAAGGGATGCCCGTAGTGGGTGTTCCGAAAACCATAGACAACGACCTTTCTGCCACCGATTACACTTTCGGGTTTCAAACCGCAGTGCAAGAAGCGACAGACGCTGTAGACAAACTGGTTTCAACTGCAGAAAGTCATCACCGAGTAATTATTCTTGAAGTGATGGGACGCTCTGCAGGTTGGATTGCACTGCATTCAGCCATAGCTGGTGGAGCTGAAATCTGCCTAATTCCAGAAATTCCTTATGATATTGAAGCCGTAAAAGAAAGAATTGAATCGCGATACAATAACGGTAGAGGGTTTGTAAACATTGTAATAGCAGAAGGAGCAAAACCAAAAGACGGGAGTATTACGGCCAGAAAAAGCGATGAAGCAGGCTACCAAAACTTACGTTTGGGAGGTGTAGCTTATCAGCTTACCCAACAACTGAAAAATGTCGGCTGTAAGGCAGATATCCGTGAAATGGTGCTTGGCCATTTACAAAGAGGAGGCAGTCCAAATGCCTTCGACAGAGTTTTAGCAACCCAATATGGGGTAAAGGCTATGGAAATGGCTTTAGCGGGTGATTTCGGAAAAATGGTCACCTTTAAAAACAATGAGATCAGTTCAGTATCATTAGAAGCCGCTACCGAAGCCTACAATAATGTAGATCCACTCTCCTATTTGGTGCATGCTGCCAAAGGCATCGGTATTTCTTTTGGTGACTAGCAAACGTTACATTTTTTGAGTATTACTAGAGGTTGACAGCTTTACCTTTCTTATAAACTTATAAGTGGTAAAAATCTTTTGGTTCATTGTGCTTATCTTCTCATCAAAATCGACCTAATGAAAAAGCTAGCCTTACTCCTCTTACTCTGTGTTTCAATTTATTCATGCAATGAAAACACAGCACTTAAAACCAACTTAAAACCTGAAAGTGTTGGTGTTTCTGCTGATAAATTATCAGAAATAGATGATCTCATCATGCAAGCCATTGATGAAAAAAGACTTCCAGGGGGAACATTCTTATTGGCCAAAAATGGTCAAATAGTTTACAATAAAAGCTTTGGTTACAGAACTTCTAAAAAAGAAAAAGCTTACCAGAACGATGATATTTACCGAATTGCTTCCATGACCAAAGCCATTACTTCAGTTGGTATTATGCAGCTGTATGAACAAGGAAAAATTGACTTGGATGATCCCGTTTATAAATATATCCCATCATTTAAAGACCAAGTAGTACTTGATACGTTCGAGCCTTCCGACTCAAGTTTTACAACAGTACCTGTAGAAAAACCTGTGACCATCCGCAACCTCCTAACCCACACTTCGGGCATTGTCTACGGAAGTTTTAACCCTGGAAAGTTGATGGCGGTTTACGAGAAATATAATATGAACGTAGGTTTCTCTCACCCTACTTGGAGTACAGAAGAGTGGATTGACAAACTGGCCAAAGTACCCTTAGCTCATCAGCCAGGTGCAAAATTTTCTTATGGACTCAGCATGGATGTTTTGGGCAGAGTGATTGAAGTGGTTTCAAATCAGCCTTTAGACGAATACTTCAAGCAACACATTTTCGATAAGGCTGGAATGACAGACACCTATTTCTATTTACCCAAAGAAAAGTTCGATCGTTTAGTGCCCGTTTATACCAAAGCGCAAGGGCAACTCATTACTTTAGATGAAATGGGAATGGCTGCTCAAGCAAGTTATCCAATGGAAGGCCCCAGAAATATTTTCGCAGGAGGCGGTGGCCTTACTTCTACCGCTATGGATTACGCCAAATTCATTAATACGTTGGCATTAGGCGGTGGCAATATTTTAGGCGCAGAAGCCTTGAAAGAAATGTCGAGTGACCAAATGCCGAATGTAATTACAGACTATAAAGAGAATAACTCAGGCCAATCCTTCGGGTTGGGTTTCACTGTCTATTTAGATAGCGAAAACAAAAAAAGCCCCAAATCGGCTGGCACTTACGAATGGAGTGGGTACTTCAACACCAAGTTCTTTATTGACCCTAAAGAAGAAATGGTGTTCGTAGGTATGACTCAAATTGTACCTTTTAATGACAATGCCTTTTGGAACGATATGTACAAACTAATTTATGAAGCCATAGAAGAGTAAAAGAACTTCTGCTCAATCAACTGTATTCAAAATCTAAGTGAAGTACAACATTGAAGGAACTATTTATAGCGTCAAATTCTTTGTCACCTAAATCATAAGAATGAAAAACGTATTGGTCTTATTTGCTCATCCTAAATTCGAACATTCAAAAACGAATAAGGCTCTTGTGGATAAAATACAGCATCGTGAGGGTGTCACCTTTCATGATCTTTATGAGCGATACCCAGATTTCAATATTGATTTACCTAAGGAGAAAGAGCTTCTGAATACGCACGATGTGATTATATGGCACCACCCATTTTACTGGTACAATTGCCCTCCGCTTATGAAACAGTGGATAGATGTTGTGTTAGAATTTAATTGGGCTTATGGTCCGAAGGGAAATGCACTTCAAGATAAGAAATGCTTAAATGTAATTACCACGGGCGGTACTCGAGAAGTATATTGTTCGAGCGGAAACAACCATTATTCTGTGAATGAGTTTTTGAGACCTTTTGAACAAACCGCACGCCTGTGTGGCATGGAATACCTGCCTCCATTTACAGTGATGGGCACACATAATCTATCGAAAGAAGATCTAGAGATTCATGTTAATCAATACGATCAGCTCATTAGTGCACTGCAAGAAGACAAAGCATTTAAAATCACCAAGGATTGTGATTTTTTAAATGATACACCTTTACTCAAAAAAATAAAGACGAATGAGCGGTAGTATTCTCTTTAATGCAATTGTTCTTTTGGCGGGTGCGGTCATTTGTGTACCTATTGCTAAAAGACTTGGATTAAGTTCTGTACTTGGCTATCTGTTAGCAGGCATCCTTATTGGACCTTACGTTTTGGGCTTTATTGGCAACGAAGGTGAAGACATAATGCATTTTGCAGAATTTGGCGTTGTAATGATGCTCTTTTTGATTGGCCTAGAAATAGAGCCCAAAAATTTTTGGCAGATGCGCAAAACCATTGTAGGCATGGGTGGTGCTCAAGTTATATTGACGATGCTTCTCTCCTACTTTATCTTGATTTTACTTGGAGTAAACTGGCAAGTGGCACTTACCATCTCCATGGCCATAGCTTTGTCTTCTACCGCCATAGCGCTTCAAACACTAAAAGAAAAGGGCTTGATGGACACTACTTATGGTGCTTCCTCCTTTTCTATTTTGCTCTTTCAAGATATTATCGTCATCGTTATGTTGGCGGTTATTCCTCTACTCGCCAAAACTGACGACATTCCTCCTGCTACAACGTCAGTTACAACTGAAGCTCACGGATCATTACTCGACAGTTTACCCATTGGTTTGCAAGCACTTGCTGTTTTCTCTTCAGTTATTCTAGTGGTAATTCTGGGGCGTTATGTAATAGTGCCAATGCTCAGATTAGTAGCTAAAGCAAGAGTAAGAGAGCTACTTACAGCATCCTCTCTACTTATTGTTGTGAGTATTTCTTTCCTAATGGAATTAGTTGGACTAAGCCCAGCTTTAGGCGCCTTCTTAGCCGGTGTGGTCTTGGCTACCAGTGAGTTCAAACATGAATTGGAAAGCACTCTAGAGCCCTTTAAAGGATTATTACTAGGTTTATTTTTCATGGCAGTTGGTGCGTCCATTAACTTTGTAGTTTTAAGCACTTACCCACTTACTATTACAGGTCTGCTTCTTGGTACTATTCTCTTAAAAGCTATTGTCCTGTTTATTGTCGGCTCCATTTTTAATCTCAAACTTGACCAAAAATTATTACTCACTGTTGGCTTGGCGCAAGTTGGGGAATTCGCTTTTGTGCTGCTCTCCTTTGCCTTCGACTTAAATATTTTAAATACTGAACAGCTTGATATGATGCTGGTAGTTACCGCATTAAGTATGACCATAGCCCCTATTATAGGTATTATAAACGAGCGATTGATTTTACCTAAGGTAGGCACTAAGGAAGCAGAAAAAAGACCTATTGATCATATTGCCAAGACCCATAAAGTGATTCTGGTTGGTTTTGGACATTTCGGAAGCACTGTTGGCCGTTTTCTAAGGGCTTCAGGAGTTGAAGCTACTATTCTAGATCATGACTCAAACCGGGTAGATTTATTGAGAAAAATGGGGTTTGAGGTTTATTATGGCGATGCCACTCGAATAGATCTGCTTGAATCGGCTGGAATTACAGAAGCTAAGATTTTGATTTGCTCAATTGACAACCCCGATGTTGCTATTCCTTTTGCTAAAACGTTAATTAAAAAATACCCGCATTTGAAACTGATGTTTAGAGCGAAGAATCGTTACGATGCTTATGAACTTTTGGAGCTTGGAATTCAAAATGTATATCGTGAATCGCTTGATACTTCCGTGAAAATGGCTGCTGATGTATTGACTAATATGGGGCATAGGAAATATACCGTACATCGTCAATCTCAAAAATTTATTCAGTACGATGAGGAAATGCTTAGAAAACTAACTGAAAAGCCTAAGGACACAAAGGAGTATATTTTCAAAGTACGTGAAGAAATTAAAAAACAAGAGGAACAATTAGAAGAAGATTTAAAGCGCGGTATTATTGATGATAGCCGCCAGTGGAATAGCGAAGAAATGCGCCTGGCAGCCAAGAAAAACGGAGAGGCCTAGATTAAGAGAAACATTACTTTGGATTCAGCGCTATTTCAGGACGGGACATATATACCCATAAAAAAATCCCGACTCTTGTGAATCGGGATTTTTGTTTTATCAGAAATCGGTATGGGTTACGCTAAGTTATCCAATACGTTCATTACTTCTTTTACGTGACCTTCTGAAACTTTCAATAGCTCCATCTCTTCAGCGTTCAAATCAAGCTCGATTACTTTTTCGATACCATTTTTACCCAAAATTACTGGCACACCTAAATAGCAATCTTTAATTCCATATTCACCTTCTAGCTTAACGCAAACCGGGAATACTCTTCTTTGATCTCTTGCAATCGCCTCAACCATTTGAGCAGCTGCCGAACCTGGCGCATACCAAGCTGAAGTACCCATTAGCTTTACCAATTCGCCACCACCAGTTTTAGTTCTTTCAATGATTGCGTCTAGCTCTTCCTTACCGATCAACTCAGTTACAGGAATACCACCAACAGTAGTGTAGCGCGGAAGTGGCACCATGGTATCACCATGACCACCCATCAATACTGCTTGGATGTCTTTTGGCGATACGTTTAAGGCCTCAGCTAAAAACGCTCTGTATCTTGCGGTATCTAAAATACCAGCCATACCCATTACTCTAGTTCTTGGAAATTTAGAAGTAATGTGTGCTTGGTAAGTCATTACGTCCAAAGGATTTGAAACGATAATAATGATTGCGTTTGGAGAATGTTTTACAACATTTTCAGTTACACTTTTAACAATACCAGCGTTGGTTTGAATTAAATCATCTCTGGTCATACCCGGTTTTCTTGGTAAACCCGAAGTGATAACTACAACATCAGAATCTGCTGTTTTAGCATAATCGTTGGTAGAACCAACTGTTCTTGTGTCGTAAAGATTGATAGGAGCTTTCTGCCAAATATCTAGTGCTTTTCCTTCTGCAACACCTTCTTTAATGTCTAAAAGCACTACTTCGTTGGCAATTTCTCTATAGGCCAAAACGTCTGCGCAGGTTGCGCCTACATTTCCGGCACCGACTACTGTAACTTTCATAGGGTATACTGGATTTGATTTAAATTAATTAGATGAACAAAGATAACAAGCGAAACGTCTAAATAAAACTTAGAGGCTACGGTTTCTTTCTGAATTGTGATGATCGGAATAGGCCTGTTTTAATTCGAAAAATCCGAAGGACTCTTTGTAGGCCTTAAATAAGCTTTCTGTATAGTGATTGTAACGTTCCATCAAGCACTCTAATATTGAAGCTTTAATTTCTGGATAGGATTCAAAAATATCCATAATATTACCTTGAGGTAGAACAAAAATCTCTGCATCCTCGCTCACCACAATAGCACTGTAAAGTCTATGATTATCTAAAACAAAGGCATTATCGCCAAAACACTCCTTTTTCCCAGCTTGGTCTAACTCTTCAAAAGAACCATTACGCTCTAAACTCAAAGAAACTACACCGTGGTTTACAATATATACTGCCTGACTCGGGTCTTTAGCGAAGAAAACCGCCTCGTTCTTTCTGTATTTTCTGGTGTATAAATAAGGCACAAAAACAAAAAGCTGATCATCCGTAAGTTTTCTAAAAGGCCCTACTCCTTTCAAAAAGTTGATTTGTTCCTTTTCGGACTGGCTGTATGTTTTCTTAAATGGATTATACATTATCTAATTTGGGCTAATGCTTAAAACTTCTTTTGTGTGTTCGGTGATTTTATATCGGTTGTCAATTCTGTAACCAATCACCCAAACAATATTTCCTTCAGAAGTTAATACTCTTATCTGGTCTTTTAAGTTTAGAGGAATTTTCTGGTCAATCATAAAGTCACTCAACTTTTTTTTGCCTTTCATACCTAAAGGAAAAAAGTGGTCACCCTCTTTCCAAGTCCTCACCTCTAAAGGAAAAATCAGTTTACTAAAGTCTAAAAAAGCTTTTGCTGAATTTCTATCCAACTTAATATTACCATTCAATCGTTCCACTTTATAAGTTTGACCTGAAAGGCTAAACTGCCCCTGCCTTTCTTCAATTAAGAAAGACTCCAATTTATTGGGTTGATGAAGGGTAATAAAAACATACGCTCTATCCACGGTAAACTGATGCGATTTGGTGGTGAAAATCTTTCCAGAAATTCCTTCTAAAGCCAATAAAAGCTCTTTGCTTTGCTCGTAATTTAATCCAAAAGGTTTTAACAATTCAGAAAGCTGAAAAGCACCAATACCACTCTGTATAATTTGGTCTTTGGAAAATCGGTAACCACCCTCTGCTTTTTCGATATAAGGTTTTAAGGCATTAATCTTCTCTTGAAAAACCTTCTCAACTTCTAGGTTCTTTTCGAGCGTGTTTTCAAAAGTAGAATAGAAACCTTTGTTGAGTTGAGTGAACAAAGGAATTACCTGATGACGCAAATAATTACGCTTGTAATTATCCGAAGCATTCGAACTATCTTCTCGCCATTGAATACTTTCTTGCTTCGCGAAGTTTTCGATTTCGTCTCTTTCAAAGCCTAAAAGCGGACGAACTATATTTCCTGATTTCGGTAGCATTCCCCTCAAACCAGATATAGATGTACCTCTGGCCAAGTTCAGTAATATCGTTTCTAAATTATCTTGAGCGTGATGTGCCACCGCCAATTGATCCAAATTCTGTTCCTCCAAAAGTTCATTGAACCAAGCGTACCGTAAATCACGAGCTGCCATTTGGGTAGAAATACCATGCGCTGAAGCATGCGATTTTGTGTCAAAGTGTTTTTCAAAATAGGGTACTTTAAGCCTAGAACAGGTTTCTTTCACAAATTGAGCATCTGCATCAGACTCTTCTCCCCTCAAATTAAAATTGCAATGCGCAACCGAAATATTAAAACCAGCCTGATGACAAAGGTTTAAAAGCACCATGGAATCCACGCCCCCACTCACCGCCAACAGCCACTTTTCTCCCTCCGAATTGAGGGCATGCTTTTTGATAAAACTCAAAAACCTATTCAACATGAATCAAAATTAGCATAAATCGATAATTTTGCACTTTCGAAAACATGATCAGACCCTTATTTTTACTTTTATTTCTAATTACTACCACTTGGGTTTCAGCCCAAAAGAGGGTGCGAGTCGATACTGCTGTATACCTACATTATGGAACCCAGAATGGAGAGCCACTTCAGAGGCTGATTAGCTCAGTAAAATTGGTACAAGGCAGTACCGTGATTTATTGCGATTCGGCCTACTTATACTCAAGTACAAACAAAGCCATTGCCTATGGTCATGTAAGAATTATCGACACAGAAGACAATTTAGACCTTTCTGGAGATTACATGGAGTATTCAGGAAGTACGGGCATAGCTAAAATGCGAAAAAATGTAGTGCTAAAAGACGACAGCACAAATCTCTATACCAATTTTCTGGATTATGATAGAAACACACAAACAGGCTATTACTATAATGGCGGTAAGTTGGTAGACAGCACAAATGTGTTGAAGAGTAAGCGAGGTTATTACTATTCGGAAACCAAATCGGCACTTTTTCTAGATTCTGTTAACCTCACCAACCCAGACTTTACACTCGACACCGACTCGCTAGAGTATACCACAGTAGAAAAAGTATCTATTACCAAAGGGAAAACCCTGGCGGTTTCAGCAGATGGGGACTCGCTTTCAACCAAAGTTGGTTTTCTTTATAAATCCCTTGAAAAATACAGTGAAGTTTACTTTGGATGGATCAAAACAGCTGACTACCGCATTTACGGAGACAAACTTATTGCTGATGATAGCACCAAGTATTATCAAGGAGACATGAATGTGAAAATGGAATCCTTTGCCGATTCAATTACTGCTTTCGGTGATCACGTTCGGTACAACAAAATAGAAAGCACTGCTATTGTTTATGATAATGCCTATCTGCGTAAAATCATGAAAGGTGATAGCCTTTTTATTAAAGGTGACACCTTGAAGTCTGTACAAAATGAAGAGCTCGGAAGGAAATACCTCACCGCTTTTAATAATGTTCAACTATATAAATCTGATTTTCAGGGTGCGGCTGATTCACTTTCATACAATATGATGGATTCGACTATTTATATGTATAGTTCGCCCCTAATCTGGAATGCTGATAGCCAAATTTCTGCCGATTCGATTAAAATTCAGTTGGCAAATAATCGAATCTCGAAAATGTTTTTGAACCAAAATTCTTTCGTTATTTCTCAAGACTCAGCCCAGAACTTTAATCAGGTAAAAGGAAGAGAAATGGTTGTCGACTTTAAAGAAGGCATTATTAGTAAAACAGATGTTTTCGGAAACGGAGAAAGCATATATTTTGCTTTCGATAAAAATGGCGCTGTAACCATGAATAAATTGAGTTGTTCAAACATGGCACTCTATTTCGATCAAAATGTAGTAACCGAATTAAGAACATATCGCGAAGTAGACGGTAGACTTATCCCCGAACCTCAGATAGTCCAGCCCGACCGAAGACTTAGAGGCTTTAAATGGTTAATTGATCAAAAGCCCACCCTTGAGGGCATCACTGGAAATCAGAAACAGATAGAAAGGGAGGAAATTAAACAGCGTTAAAAAAGGTTAATCGCTCTATAGAAGCCAAAAAACTCGTTTTATTTGTTCCAGTAAGAGAGTTCAATAAGATTGGAATTATCGGACTTTACTAATAACTTTGCAGGCTTATGAAAAAAACGGTATTTCTAACCCTTTTAGCAGTGATCATTTCACTATCAAGTTGTGCTAACAGTTTAGCCAAGCTTGAAAAAAGCGATGATTACGAAGAATTATACAAAGGGGCTATTGCTTTTTATGAACAAGGTAAATACAGCAAAGCGCAAATACTTTTCGAAAAAATATCACCTTATTATCGTGGAAACATTGAGGCAGAGAAAGTTCAGTTCTACTGGGCCTACAGTTTATATTACCAAAGACTTTATCAGTTAGCATCTTTCCGTTTCAAAAATTTCTATCAAACTTACGGAAGAAGCCAATATGCAGAAGAATCGGAGTACATGGCTGCCTATTCACTTTATAAGGACGCCCCGGATGCGAACCTAGACCAAACAAGTTCTGAAGAAGCTGTAGTAGCAATGCAGAACTTTTTGAACAGATGGCCGGCCTCTCGATACTATGATGATGCTAACAGAATTATTGACGAACTACAAGTAAGGTTCGAAACCAAGGCTTATTTGAAAGCCAAACTTTACCACAAACTCACCACTGGATTATCATACAGAAACTATTTAGAGGCCGCTATCGTTACGATTGAAGCTTTTAAAAATGACTATCCAGATTCAAAGTATAATGAAGAGTTGCTTTATCTAGCCGTTGAAACAGAGTTTAAACTGGCGGACAACAGTATTCAGTCTAAGAAAAAAGAGCGATTCAATAAAACCGTTGCTTTCTATAAAGAATTTTCAGAGAAATACCCTGATAGCAAGTATATGGACAAAGTATCTGACTGGTATAACCAGTCGTTAGAAGAATTAAAAGAACTTAATAAAACGCAATAATTATGGCCGCAAGCGCATCAATCATCACTAGAGACACAGATAAAATCGGTGAATCAACTGGTAACATTTACAAATCAATTGCTGTAATCTCTAAAAGAGCAAAGCAGATTGCTACTGATATGAAAGAAGAGCTAAACGGAAAACTTTCAGAGTTCGCTTCTACAGTAGACAATCTTGAGGAGATTTTCGAAAACAGAGAGCAAATCGAAATCTCTAAATTCTATGAAAGAATGCCAAAGCCAACTGCCTTGGCTATAGAAGAATTCACCAATGATGAAATCTATTGGAGAATGAATGAGGCTGAAAAAGCTACAGAATCAAAATAAAACCCCAATGTTATTAAAGGGTAAGAAAATTATTCTGGGAGTATCCGGAAGTATAGCAGCTTACAAGGCTGCTATTTTCGTTAGGTTACTAGTGAAAGAAGAGGCGGAAGTTAAAGTTATAATGACCAAAGCAGCCACTGATTTTATTACACCCCTTACCCTTGCTACCCTTTCCAAAAACCCTGTTTTGATTGATTTTCAAAAAGACAAAACAGGCGAATGGAATAATCATGTTGATTTAGGACTTTGGGCAGACGTCATGATTATGGCACCTGCCAGCGCTAACACTATTGGCAAAATGGCCAATGGACTTTGTGACAACCTGCTTTTGGCAACTTACCTGTCGGCAAGATGCCCAGTGTTTTTCGCTCCGGCCATGGACTTGGACATGTACCAACACCCATCGGTATTGGCCAACATTCAAAAGCTAATTTCTTTCGGAAATCATTTGATTGAAGCTGAACATGGTGAATTGGCCAGTGGGCTTATTGGGCAAGGCCGAATGGCTGAACCAGAAAACTTAGTCACTTTTCTTTCAGATTTCTTCTCAAAAAAATCTGCACTGAAAGGCAAAAAAATAATGGTTACCGCAGGCCCAACTTACGAGGCTATCGATCCTGTGCGTTTCATTGGTAACCATTCTACTGGTAAAATGGGCTATGCCTTGGCGGAAGAAGCAGCTAATCAAGGTGCTGAAGTAACTCTAATTTCAGGACCAACACATTTGACGATTGAACACGCTAATGTTAAACTTGTTCGTGTAAAATCGGGTGAGCAAATGTATGAAGCGTGTTCCATTGCTAATGAAGCTTCCGACATAAATATAATGGCTGCTGCCGTAGCTGATTACACGCCAAAAACTGTAGCCGATCAAAAGATTAAGAAAAAAGGCAGTGAAATGACTGTGGAATTAGTGAAGACCACGGATATAGCTAAATCACTGGGGGCTATCAAAAGGGAAAACCAGCTGAATATCGGCTTTGCACTCGAAACAGAAGCAGAAATAGAACACGCTCAACAAAAAATAAAAAGTAAAAATTTCGACCTCATTGTACTTAACTCTCTGAACGACAAAGGAGCAGGGTTTGGGCACGATACGAATAAGGTTACCATCATTGACAATCAAAATAATATTCAGCATTTTGAGTTAAAGTCAAAAAGGGAAGTTGCCAAAGACATCATCAATGCTATCGTTCAAAAACTGGAAGCTTAGTTTTTTCGGCCTATTTATAGCCACCCTCCCACTCCAAATGGTCGCTCAAGAGCTAGACTTTACGGTGAGTGTTAATGCATCGAATGTGCAAACTACCGAAAGGGCTATTTTTTCTGAAATGGAAACAGCAATGCAGCGTTTCTTCAATGATAGAGTTTGGACAAACGATAACTTTCAGGCCAACGAAAAGATTAAAGGCAACCTAATTCTCAATATTCAAGATCAGCCTTCCATAGGTCAGTTTAAGGCCAATGCTCAAATTCAGATTATTCGACCAGTTTATGGCGCTTCTTATGAAACCCTACTATTGAATTTTGCCGACCGAGATTGGGAATTTCAATTTACTCAAGGTCAGAACATGGATTTTAGTGAAAATAGATTCCTCAATAACATTACTTCCCTTCTGGGTTTTTACGCATACATCGCCATAGGCTTAGATTACGATTCTTTCAGTCCTTTAGGCGGCACACCTTATTATAGAGCTGCCTTAAATGTAGTGAACAATGCACAGACTAGTGGAGGCGTAGGTTGGGGGCAATTTCAAAGCAGAAGAAATCGCTACTGGTTAGTTGAAAACCTAGCTATTAACAGTCAATATGAGGCCGTCAGAAAAGGGCTTTACGATTACCACATTAATGGTTTGGATAAATTCAAAGGTGATCCGAAGGCGAGTAGAGAAACAATCAGTCAGGTGATTAAAAACATCCAAGCCGTAAATGAGATACTTCCCAACGCAATTTTGATTACTGCATTTCTAGATGCCAAAAATGATGAAATCACCAGCATTTTTTCAGAAGGACAAACCAACATCAGAAAAGAGGTTTACAATGAGTTATTGAAACTCGATCCCACACGCAGAAACAAATACCAGAAAATCGTGCAAAACTAGTATTGTCACAAGCCCATCTAATTGATACATTTGTGATATGCTTCAACGCCTGAGTATAGAAAATTACGCACTGATTCAGCAGCTGGAAATCAATCCAGATGCGCAATTGAATATCATTACGGGTGAAACCGGTGCAGGAAAATCTATTATTCTAGGAGCTTTAGGTTTGCTTCTTGGCAATCGTGCCGATAGCAAATCACTACTCGATCAAGAGAAGAAATGCGTAATAGAAGGTGTTTTCGATATTTCTGCTTACCAGCTCACTGCTCTTTTCGAAGAAAACGACATGGATTATGATGTTGAGTGTATTATTCGAAGAGAAATAAGTCCAAACGGAAAATCTAGAGCATTTATTAATGATGGAGTCACCAACCTTGACTTTCTGAAACTGCTCGGAAAACGGTTAATGGACATTCATTCTCAGCATGATAATTTGTTATTAGGTTCAAATGGCTATCAGCTAAGTTTGGTTGACGCTTTTGCTCAGAATAATGCTCTTTTACAAAAATACAGCAAAGCCTTTTCTGACTATCGCGAAAAGTATGAGATTCTGGAACAGCTCAAATCAGAGTCTGCCGATTTAAAGAAAGAAGCCGACTATCATCAGTTTTTATTTGATGAATTAGATAAAGCTCAACTTCAAGCAGACGAGCAAGAGATCTTAGAGGCTGAACTCAATAAACTTGAAAACGCTGAAGAAATTAAGCTCAAGCTGAATGAGGCTTTGAGCGCATTAGATCAATCCGAATTTAATGCTAACCAAATGCTACAAGGCGCTAAAACAGCTTTGGGGCAAATCAATAAGTTCGCGAAAAAATACGATAGCCTTTTTGAACGATTGAACAGCAGCTGGATTGAACTAAAAGATATTATTGCCGAGCTAGAAACCGAGGAAGAACAAGTTGAGTACGAGCCACAAAGAGCAGAAGAAGTACAAGAAAGATTGAGTCTGATTTATAAACTCCAACAAAAACATCAAGTATCGGATATTGCTTCCCTCCTTTCCATTTATGAAGAACTTGGAAATAAAGTGCTGAAAGTTGGTAATTTAGACGATGCCATTGAGGCAGCAGAAAAGCAAACAAATCTAGCCTTTGAGTTGGTTGAAACTTCTGGCGAAGCCTTAAGCCAATCGAGAACCAAAGTATTCGCTGGTTTCGAAAATCAAATTGGTGCATTGCTCGATGACCTTGGAATGCCACACGCCAAACTGGCTATTCAGCATGAAAAACAAGCACCTTCAGAATCAGGTGTTGACAAAATCAATTTGTTGTTTTCGGCCAACAAGGGAATTGCGCCACAGCCCTTAAAGCAAGTGGCCTCTGGTGGTGAATTTTCAAGACTGATGTTTGCTGTGAAATACATTCTGGCAGACAAAACCGCTCTACCTACAATCGTGTTCGATGAAATTGACGCTGGTATTTCTGGAGAAATCTCCATTCAAATGGCAGAAATGATGAATAAGATGGCGCAAAACCATCAGGTGATTACCATTACGCATTTGCCACAAATTGCAGCTAGAGGAAAATCGCATTACTATGTTTACAAAGACAATGCGCAAGATGTAACGGCAAGTAACATTAGAAAGCTAAATCATGACGAACGTTTGTCTGAGTTGGCGCAGATGATTGGTGGTAAGCAATTCTCTGAAAGTTCGTTAGAGAGCGCCAGAGAGCTTATGAAATAAACCTTTCTTGATCCTATAAAACAAAAAAGTCGATCTGGAAACCAAACCGACTTTTTGATAATTTCTATCTTATATTTTTAATGTTTCTTAAACTCTCCGGCTTTATGGCGGGCAAAGTAAGACTTTGTAGCCTGCATTACTTTAGGCGCCAATATTAATGCCGAGACCATGGTTGGAATCGCCATCAAAGCGAAACTTCCATCAATCAAGTTCACTACAAACCCCAAAGAAGCCACGGCTCCAAGAATAATTGTACCGATGTATACATAATTATAAAGCTCTCCTTTTTTGGCTCCGAATAAGTAGGAAACACTCTTCACTCCATAATAAGAATAAGAAAGCAAGCTAGACACAGCGAATACCAAAATACAAAGTCCTAGCAAATAACCACCAACTCCTGGAATAGCAGCGTTAAAAGCCTTTAATGTTAGGGTTACACCAAGCAAGCCAGTATCAGCGGCACCAATAAACTCATGATGAACTCCAGTACCCAAAATCACCAATGCAGTAAGTGTACAAACTAAAAGAGTATCAATTGCTGGGCCGAGCATAGCCACAAGCCCTTCACGTACTGGCTCTTCTGTTTTGGTATCTCCATGTACCATTGGTGCAGTTCCAATGCCTGCTTCGTTAGAAAAAGCTGCTCTTTTTGCCCCTACAATAATTACAGCACCAATTCCACCACCTAAAATAGCACTACCCGAAAATGCTTCTTCGAAAATAGAAGCGAAAATATCGGGAATACCCCCTATGTTCTGAAGTAGAATATAAATTACCAAACCAAAATAAAGCACTACCATAGAAGGCACCAACTTAGCAGCTACACTACTAATTCTTTTAATTCCGCCAAAAATAACCATGGATACCAAAGCCATTAAAATAAGGCCAGTAATAAATGAGGCAATTCCAACAGGTGCGCCAAATAGACTAAATGTTGCTTCGGTATTGTAACCAACGGTAGGCCCTAAAACAGCATTCATTGCTGCAGTAAGCTGATTTGCTTGAAAAATAGGTAAAGCGCCAATCAGTGTAAAAACACAAAAGAATACGGCCATTGGTTTCCATTTCTTCCCTAAACCTTCGGTAATCACATACATAGGCCCTCCTCTTACTTCACCTTCACTATCTTTTCCTCGGTACATCACCGAAAGTGTACAAGTGAAAAACTTGGTAGCCATGCCTACAAATGCAGAAACCCACATCCAAAAAATAGCACCTGGACCACCCATGGTAATAGCCACTGCCACACCACTGATATTGCCCATACCTACTGTGGCGGCCAAAGCAGTAGAAAGTGCTTCATAATGCGTTATTTGCCCTTCCTCTTCATGAGTATCATATTTCCCCCTTAAAACATTGATGGCATGGCCAAGGTATTTAAATGGTAAAAATCGAGAATAGAGCATAAATATTAAGCCTCCACCCATTACCAATATTAAGAGGGGAACTCCCCAAATCCAGCCACTAAAACTAGATACAGCGTCTTCTATATAACCCAAGTCAGTAATTTTTTAGTTAAGCTACTATATTAGTTCAATCCACGTAACCGTACAAGAAGTATAGTGATTTTGTAGACTAACGGTAGATTGGCCGACATACATGGCCATAAACCATGAAGAGGAAATAATAATTATTCCCTCTTCATGAATTTAATTTCATAATCGTCTTATTTAGGCAGAAGCCAAAAACGCATTTACATTAATTCGTTTTGATAACAAAAGTAATTTCGCCTCTAGAAATATTCGCAGCCATTTTTGAAGGATCAGTCCGGGTAAAGACCAACTTCCAAACCTGCTTTTTATAGAATTCAATAATGGTATTATCGCTAATGGTACCGCCCGGAATTTTGGTCACATCAACTACCCTACCTGTATCATCCACTTTGATTTCAAACTTAATCACTCCTTCAATTTGAGAATCATCCTTTTCTGCAGGTGGGCTATTCCATTTCCAGCCTTCAAGACTTAGACTAACGCCTCCTAAATCGGCACCGCCAGGCTTTGTACCATTGGCGGTTGTCTTCCCTTTAGGATCGCCCATATTGCCTCTTTTGTCGACTTCCTTACCTTGATTGTTCGAAGCGGCTTCCTTGCTGTCAGATTCGGCTTTCTTACCGCCCCCCATAATAGCGCGCTGGTCTACTACCGGCACTGGTTTAGGTTTTACCTCTTCTTTCTTTTCCTCAACAGGTTTAGTCACCTCTTTTTTAACCTCAACTGGTGGCTTCACTTCTTCCTTCTTCTCAACAACCTCTTCTACTTTCTTTTCTTCCGCCTTAACTTCGCTCTCCTTTTCTTGAACCACTTCGGCTTTCACTTCTTCCTTCGGCTTAGGAGTTTCTTTGGCTACTTCCTTCACCACCTCTTGCTTGGGTGGAACCACTTCTTTAACTTCCTGCTCAACAGGAGTTTCCTCTACAGGATCCTCTTCTGATTCTTGCTCAGATTCAGGTGGAGTGTCGTTTTCAGTTTCTTCAATTTCGGCTTCATTTTCTCTTTCGATATCGCCAGAACCTGCCTCTTCGAAACCAAAATTCAATTCAATACCATATTCTGGAATTGGCGGATCGGGTTGACGCCAAGCGACTAGAAATAAAAGAAAAGTCAGTATTGTTCCATGTACGATTACCGACATGATCATACTGAACTTCTTATCTTTTTTTTCTTGATCTGACATTCTTACTCTGGTTTTGTAACGATTGTCACTTTTTGCTTTAATAGTGCTGCTATGCCCGCCACTTTCATAAAGTATTCGGCATCTACAGTTTTATCTACATGTAAAGTAACCGAGCCGTCTGGCCCGCTTATTACATTACGCAATTCTTGTTCCAAGTTTGAAAGTGTAACTTCCTTATCATTCACATAATAGCGTAGATTTTCAGTTATGGTAACGCTGTTTTTCTGCATTACTATATTTGAAGCCGCTGAGGAAGGTAAATTTACTGGCAAGCCAGAAGGAGTAATAAAAGAAGCCGTCAACATAAAGAAGATCAACAACAAGAACACAATGTCTGTCATTGATGACATACTGAAGTTGGCGTCTACCTTAAGCTTTGATTTAATATCCATTATTGAGGCTCTTGAAGTAAATCAATAAAGTCTACCGAAGTGTACTCCATGTAATGAATGGCCTTTTGAACCCTAGAAACCAGGTAATTATATCCAAGGTAGGCTATAATTCCCACCACCAAACCTAAGGCGGTTGTAATCATAGCTTCATAAATACCAGTAGATAAAAGCTTAGGGCTCACCGAACCTTCTTCTTGCGCAATGGCAATAAAGGCTTGAATCATACCCGTTACCGTACCTAAGAAACCGACCATTGGTGCAGCTCCCGCTATAGTAGCAAGCATTGACAAGTTCTTTTCAAGCTTATACACTTCAATTTTACCAACATTTTCGATTGAAGCCTCAATGGTTTTTAGTGGGCTTCCAATTCTGTGAATCCCTTTCTCAATCATTTTGGCAATTGGTGATTCGGTTTGAGAACAAAGGAGTTTCGCACCATTGATATCGCCAGCTAAAACCAAGTTTTTGATCTTGTCCATAAACTCAAAAGGAGTTTTAGACGCTCTGTTGATATTCCTATATCGTTCAAAAAATATATAAATCGCGGTGACCCATAGTGCCAGTAAGGGAACCAGCCAGATTCCACCTTTTAACAATAAATCGAACCAAAATAAAGCTCCTCCATCGCCACCTGAAACGTTCAATGAATCAGATGCTGCGAGTTCTTGAATAAATGTCATTTTAATATTTAAGTGCCCAGACTTCGTTTCCGTATTTTTCTCTGTAAGACGCTAAAGCGGCTTCTGCTTCTTTTATCGAACTCACATTCGGAATCAAGATTCCTACCCTATGGAAACTTACATCGCCAATAGGTTTCATAATGTAAGCGGTGATTCCTGAAGCAACCAATTCGTTTCCTTTATCTTCTGCCAAGTCGCCATCGAAGAAACTACCGACTACGGCAAAATAACGTCCTTCACGTGCAGAAATTGTAATTAATTCAGCTTTTGGCGCCTCAACTTTTACTGGTTCTGGCTCAGGCTGCGGTTCTACTTTAGGTTGCTCCGTTTTAGGTTTTTCTACAGGAACTGGCTTAGCTTCTTCTTTATTATAGAAACCAAAATAGTAAATGGCAGCAGCCACAATCAATAATACTATGAGGACTATCCAAAAACCACCACCCTTTTTTTCTTCCTCTTTGTTTTCTTCCATAACTACCTTTTTTTCAGGAGCCGGAGCTTGAGTTTCTTCTTCTACGATAACCGGAGCTACTACTACTGGAACTGGCTCTTCTTTTTCCTCTTCTACCAACGGCTCTTCCGCGGTAACTTCTTCCTCTTTAGGAGTATCAATCGGAGTTTCGTTTTCTTCAATAAGATCTAATTCTTCAGTACCATCGTCAATGGTGTTCAAATCATCAATATCATCTAAACCAAAGTCATCGTCAGACACCTTTGGTTCTTCTTTTTTAGGAGCTCTTTTTTTACCTGCGTTAGCTGATGCTCGGCCTCCTTTTTTATTGTTGTCTGAAGAACTGTTCTTCTTTTTAGCAGCCATAAGAAATAGTTATTGGTTGATATTTGTTCAAATTAACAAAATATAGCCGCCATATTAAAGGCGTGGCTCATGCGAATCTACAAAATTAGAAGGATACTGTAATCCCACCTAGCACTTGAATACCTCTGCTTGGGTAATTCAAGTATCGCTCATACTCTTTTCCAAAAACATTTTTGAACTGCAAAAACACAGAAACTCTTTCATTTAGATCATAATCGCCACCCAAGTTCATATCGACAATATCATCCATTTCTACCCTAGTACTGCTTTCTCTGTTTAAGCCTACAAGTCCTCCCATATAATAGAGGTCCGCAGTTACTTTTAAATTTTGCACTGGGTAAAAGATGTTATTAAAAACGGCTTGATACTGTGGCTTATGGTAAGGATCGGCTAAAGTGCTCAGAGTGTAATCGAAGTAATCAAACCTCAAACCACTTCTTACATTTCCAGTTTTCTCAAAAACCACTTCACCATATACATTGGTACGATCTACTGCATCACTATCATACAATACCTCAAAACGAGTAGAATCAGTAATACTATTTGTGAAGAATGGCATACGCTGAATAGAGGCCATTGAAAGCCCTGCATTCAACCTAAGTTCATTGGTCAAGTCTAAATTTATTCCTGCAAAAATATCGCTCTCCTTATCCGTATTTAATAGAATAAAATCTCTCTGTAAAAAGGCATTCTCCATAGCAAAGCCTTGGAACGAATTGTATTCCAAATCTCCTTGATAACCTCCATATATATTGATGGTATTGGTGGGGTTAACATCCAATCGAGCATAAGGATAAACTTTAAAGCCATCTTCAGCAGTGGTAGTAATTTGCGTTAAATCATCGTTATCTCCTGCCAAATTTGCTCCCACACTCACTTTAAAGCTTTTCGTTGCATACTCTAAACGTGGCTTGGCATTGAAAAAATTTCTTCCAATTTTCTCAGTGTCTTCGCGGCTTGAAAAGGTGGCTTGTCCGCCTACTTTAAAGCGAAGTTCTTCTGAAAACTTGTAACCTAAGCCCAAATCGAAATTGAATCGGCTTTCTTTTGCCTCGAAGTTATCTCTGAAGAAATCCCAGTTGGTTCTAAAATGGTATGTAGTTACTTCATCTAAAGCCGTTTTTTCCACACCGGCCCTGGCGGTAAAGCTATTAAACTTTCTTTCCACCATATCAGGACTAAGGTCTAAAGCAGGGTTATAGCCATAGAAATGGACTTTTCTTTCGCCATACTGAATGTCACCAGAAATGGTATTCTTTCCATTAAAGAACTTTCCGCCCAATACAACATCTGTTTTAGCATCACCTGAATTTTTATCAAATACAGGGCCTCTGGCAGAAGAACGATGTCTTACATACAGATTATACAGGTAATTGGGGTTTCTGGTTGATCCTAAATAAGCTTCGCCTAACAAAGTGCCATAATTGCCATAACCAAGCTTGAAGTAGTTGCCTGTTATGGCCTTTTCGGTTTGATTGATGGTCAGGTTAACAGCTCTAAAATTGGGCTGAATTGGTGTTAAGCTCAATACATATTCATGAAAAGTATAAGTTTGCTGCGACTGTGCTTTTTGCACAGGAAGCTGCGGTATTTTCTCGAAATTTCTAGTAGCTGGCGGCAGGGTTATCTTCCTGTCCTTTCTAATTACAATCTCTGATTCTTCCAATTCACCTTGTTGGCTATAAGCAGTAATAGCGAACAGTCCAAAAACAAGAGTTATGATATATCTGAAGTTTTTCATCTTAATTCCCTCCTTTTCTTGTGGTGTCTGCATTTACTTCTTCTTGCGATGGCGCCTCTGCTTCCAACTTCTCTATCTGTTTCAGCTTGGCTCTTGCATCTTCTTTAATATTGTCTAATTGAGAATATTGAATGATTGAATTCACCGTAGCTTTTGCTTGGAAAATCTCATTCAAAGCAATATAGTTATCGGCAATCAACAAGAAAGCCTTACCCAGCCATTCATCATAGGCCGAGAAGTTCTCGTTCATTTCGAAAAGTGTATTCAACGACTGTTGATATTGCTTTTGTTGATAGAAAATTTTACCCACCATAAATTGTGCTTCGGCTCCATACTGGTTTTTAGCTGTATTCAGGGTGGTTAAAAACTGATCAATGGCTTCATCAAAATTACCTTCTGCATAGGCCGCTTTACCTAAATAAAGCTGTGCTTTATCGGTGGCTTCTTGCGTAACAGCCCCTTTAGTAATGATATTCTTAGCATAAATTCGCATTTGAGCATATTCACTCAATTGATAGTGGGCTTCTAATAAACCTAACCAAGCATCGTTTTCTTGCCTTTTGCTTTTGGCTACCTTTTCTAGCTGACCATAAAAGTTAGTTGCTTCCTTAAAGTCACCTGCCTTCAATTGCAATTCGCCAATGCGTTCGAATACACGATCCATTCCAGTGATTTTGCTGTCACGATTAATTTCATAGAACATCTCCAAAGCTTTTTCAGTATCGCTCAAACGGTAATAGCTTTCGGCCTGGTAATATTTGGCTTCGTGCACTAAACCACTGTTAGGGTAATTCTTTCTGTAATCTTCTAAAGCACCAATGGCAGCACTGTATTCTTGCCCAAAGAATAAGTTTTTGGCCGATTCAAATTCAATGTTCTCCAAGGCCTGATTTTCAGGGTGAGCACTTTTATAACGTGCCAAATATTGATCGAACTGAATAGTTTTATTCTGAAGCTTTAGAGTATTCTGCAAACCAAGCAAGGCCGAATTAGAAACCGAACTGGTGATATAATTGTCCAAAATGGTTTTGTAGTCACGCTCTGCCTGATCGTAGTCTTCTAAATTAAAGTAAGCCAAAGCTCGGCTTTCATAAGCATAAGGAATAAATGGGCTTTGACTTAATCTGTCAATAATTCGATTAAAACCCTGAATTGAATTTCTGAACTGACGGTCTTCCAACTGAATTTGCGCTTTTTTATAAATGGCATCATCGTAATAACGCGAATCAGCAAAACGATTGATTACCACATCTAAACTAGCAATGGCCTCTGATGGCTTTCCTTCAAAGTCATATACTACTCCTTTCTGGAAATAAGCATAATCGATATTGGGGTTATTTGTGCCAATAGCTTTGTCATAATAGGTGATCGCACTGGCATATTCCTTATCTACATAATAGCAGTCGGCAAGCCTAATCAACGCATCGTTATAATTTTGTTTATCTCGTGCATTTTCAAGCGCATCTACATAACGCTTAAAGTAAGTTCTGGCCTCAGTATATGATTTACCATTATAGTAAGCGTAGCCCAAACCATAATTAGCCTTCACCAAATATTCTGAATTTCTACTTCCTGAAGTAATTACCTTCTTATAAGAAGCAATTGCTTGAGGATAATTACGAGCAGTGGCAAAGGCCTCTCCTTTCCAGAAATAAGTGGCAGTGGCCAAATCCTTATCAATTGGATATTGTAATGACTTATCGAACAACTGCACTGCATTGTCATACTTTCTGGCATTGTAAAACTCGGTTCCTTTAAAGAAGGTCACTTTTTGATAGGCTTCTTTTAATCGGTCAGATTTGTTTTCAATTCTTTCAATAAAAGTAATCGCCCTCGAGTAATCATTCGTATTCAAAAAGGCTTCGCTCAACAAATTGTTCGCCTCAGGAATGTAATCACTGGTCGGATAATTTCTCATAAACTTGTCCAAGGCAATAATAGACTGAGAGTATTTGCCAGCTTGAAAATTCACTTTGGCCGAATTGAAAGCAGCCTCTTCCTGAATTTCTTTATTGAAACCTAAACTTGCCGCTTTATCGAAAGCAGCGATGGCAAAAAGGAAATTTTCTTGTTCTACATAAAGCCTTCCTAAATAATAAGAAGCGTTTTGGGCAAGCGTATCGCTATTGAGCGCCACTTTCTTAAACTGCTCAATGGATTCTTCAGCCTGACCTGTGCTGTAATAAGCAAAGCCCATTCTGTACAATGTCTCTTGGGTAACGTTTTGTTGTGCCAGTTGACTGTACAAATCATAATACTCTAAACTCTCTTTATACTGTCCTTGATTATAGTAAGACTCAGCGGTCATCTGATAAATCTGATACAGATAATCTAGCTTTCTATTTTCGGCTATTGCTGTTTTAAACTGTGAAGCATATTGCACCAATTCTCCATAGCGCTTCTGCTGATAATAAGCACTGGCCACCATAATTGGCACCCTGTTTTTATACTTTTCAGTTGTTCCAGCATTTTTCAGATCCACTAAAGCCTTATCGTACTCTTTATAAGCATAAGCCAAATAACCAGCATAGTAATTAGCATCTGCAAAGTAAGGCCCTTTACTCCCTTTGGCTTTATCGAAATAAGGAACAGATTCCTCGTATCGCCTTAAAGCATACAGCGAATAGGCAATTTTAAAATTGGTTTCAACCCTTTCTTCTCCGTTTAGGGCGGAAGAATTGACCAGTTTAAAATATCTTTCGGCAGTAGTAAAATCACCATTTTTAAAACTCACTACCCCTAAATTATAATAGGCTTTTGCCGCCTTTGGGTGATTAGGTCTGTTTCTTACAAATTGTGATATCAATTGTGCCCCATCGCCATTATCGAGGTTGAGGGCGCAAAATGCCATATAGTACTCGGCATCTGCCTTTTTAATTTCGTCATCGCCTTGGGCCAAGTATCGCTCAAACTGATCACGGGCTGCGCTATACTTTTCCATCTCCAAAAGTTCTAGTCCCGAAGAAAAATAAATATTCGGGTTAGATGGATGTAGTGTATTTTGTGCGTTTAATGACCCGTGAAGACAGAACAGTGTGGCGATCAAAAGAATTTTGTGCTTCATTTATCTCTGTTTGTTCACTCTTTATCTAAACTCTAATCTCTTATGAATATTGCTGTTGAACAATTACCACCATGAATAATTTCTTCAACCTATTTATTAATGCATCAACCGATACACCAATTCCTTAAAAATATCTCCGTCCGACATACTGCCGGCTCCTACTCCCTTACTCCTTAAATCTGCTTCGCGAAGAATGCTCATATTTTGCATTACCTTACCTACGGGGTAATTTCGTGCAGCAAGCTTATACTCTTTTACAAAGAAAGGGTTTGTACCCATAGCAGACGCCAAGCCTTTATCAGACTGGTCTTTACTTCCGTGAAGAATCAACAATTTTGCATAATACGAATACAAAGCCGCTATCATTGGTATAATAGGATTGGCTTTTGAATTAGCTGCAAAATAATTCACCATCTTATTGGCCTTTAATATATCGCGCTGCGAAATGGCCTTTTGCAATTCAAAAACATTGTACTCTTTACTAATCCCAACGTACTTCTGAATCAGGTCTTCGTTAATGGCTTTTCCTTCACCGAGGTTCACAATCACTTTGCTAATTTCATTGGAAAGCCTTTCCAGGTTCGTTCCAATATATTCAGCCAGCATTTGCACCGAATTTTGATTGATGCTGTAGCCCTGAGACTTCACATACTTATCAATCCAAGCAGGTAACTCGTAATCTCTTAAGGGTGTAGTGGTTACCAACACCGATTTATCTTTCAAGGCTTTGGCCAAAGGCCGTCTGCCGTCTACTTTCTTATGCTTATGTCCAAAAACCAATACTGTACTGGGCACAGGTTTTTCTAAATATTGAATCAATAACTTTTGGCCGTCTTCTTTATTCAAATCCTGAATATCCTTGGCCTCTTTTACAATCACCACTTGCCTTTCGGCCATCATAGGAAACCTACGGGCATGGGTGAGCACCTCGGCCATACTCACATCCTTACCGTAAAGAATGGTTTGATTAAAGCCTTTTTCAGCTTCTTGAAGACAGTTGTCCTCGATATAATCTAAGATTTGATCGATGTAAAAAGGTTCTTCGCCCTGCAAAAAATAGACGGGTTTGAAGTCACCGGATTTTAATGATTGTAAGACCTGATCAGGATGCAAACTCATGGAATCAATTTGTCACGAATATACAATTCGCATTCCGTTTTAGCATATACAAAAGCAAGTATCTGTTGACTGGTTTTAGAAATAAATGGCAAGCCGTGACCACAAATCTAAATATTCCAATCATCTCTAAGAAAGAGTATGAAAAGCAGGCTGAAAAAGGAAAAACTAGTGAACAATGGAATCAATTTGGGGAATGCTTGGGTTGACTGATTATATTTGCACAAAATGAGAGAAATGGTTGAAAAGTGGATTGAAGAAGGGGTTAAACACTGCGAGAATGCAAAGTTTGAAGAAGGCGTAAAGTGCTTTAATAAAGCGCTGGAAAAAGAACCGAACCATACCACAGGTTTGCACAACCGCGCCAGAGCCCTTTCTAGAATTGGCCAACTGGAAGCAGCTTTAGCGGACTTCGAAAAACTGACCTTACTCTTCCCTACCCATGCTTCTTTTATTGGCGATTATGCCGTTGCCCTCCACCTTAACGACAAAAATGAATTGGCCTTATTTCACTTTGAGAAAGCACTCCAACTTGAGCCTACCAACCCTTATCGTTACTCTAGCCGTGCCTTTTTTAAAGACAGAACGGGTGACTTAGAAGGCGCCATTGCCGATTATGAAAAGGCCATTGAACTAGACCCAGAAGATGCCATTGCTTTGAATAACAAAGGTTTGGTAGAAGAAAAATTAGGTTATAAAGACAAAGCAAAACAGAGTTTTGATCGCTCCAACAACCTAGTAGGCTACGACCCAACCAAGACCAATCCGCTACCTAAAGCAGAAAACAAAGCACCAAAATTTACTCCCGCAAATCCCACCACCCGCTGGGAAGTAATCAAATCTGTGTTCACCAAAGAGGGCTTTAAAGACTTCGCCAAATTTACCAAGGGTTTGGTGAGTGGGAAGAAGGGGTAGCTTTTAGCCTCTGCTGTTTTATGGTAAAAGCAAACGGATCCTGAGTCAGGCTCAGGATGACTGTCCAAAAAGACCTAATCGGAACGTCATTCTCTCCGAAGCTATGGAGACGAGGAACGAGGAAGAAATAATTCACCTAGTTAAGCTACAGAATCAAGAACAGACGGATTCTTTCTTCACCTTTCGTTTCACTTCAGGCTCATCAGAATGACGGTTAGTTGTAGCCGCTCCACAAATCAATTCATTTTAGGTTATTATTGAAGTTTTAATCAGATTCATTTTATACAAAGAGTTTGATTAACTTGAGTTACAAACCCTAAAACACCAAACATGACCAACACAAGTCACCACGATGAGCGTATTGCGAAAATGACATTCGCCTCAGTTTACCCACATTATGTTACAAAAGTTGAGAAGAAAGGACGAACAATAGAGGAGTTGCACGAAGTAATAGAGTGGTTAACTGGCTATGACAAAAAGCAACTACAAGCACTCATTGACAAAAAAGCAACTTTCGAAGAGTTCTTTCAAAAGGCTGCGTTAAACCCTAATGCTCCACTTATTACTGGTGTAATCTGTGGTTATCGAATCGAAGACATTGAAAACCGATTGACGCAACAAGTTAGGTATTTAGATAAGTTGGTAGATGAGTTAGCCAAAGGCCGTAAAATGGAGAAGATATTAAGGGTTGCGTAAGCGGTTCATTCGGAGTGTCTTCCGAACATTAAATTATTCTTTTTGATTTACTCAAACACATTAGTTACTTTTGACGTTAGTAACGAATAAGGATACTATGATAAAATCCTTTGGTAATAAAGAAACCGAAAAAGTGTGGGAAGGACAATGGTCCAAAAAGCTACCTAATGACATACAAGAAATTGCCAGAAGGAAATTAAGAATGTTAAATAACTCGCAAGACATTCAAGACTTAAAGATTCCTCCCTCTAACCGACTTGAAAAGTTAAGTGGAAAACTAAAAGACTATCATAGTATTAGAATAAATAAACAATGGAGAATTATTTTCATTTGGGACAATGGAAATGCTCACGAAACGGCAATAGTTGATTATCATTAGATCGATAGATGATTATGAGTACTTTAAAGAATATACACCCAGGAGAAATACTATTAGAAGAATTTCTAAAGCCTCTTGAAATTTCTGCTTACAGACTTTCCAAAGACACTTTTATTCCTCAAACTAGAGTTAGTGAAATCATTAAGCAGCGAAGAAGAATCACTGCAGATACAGCATTAAGACTCTCTCGCTATTTCGGGAACTCTCCAAAATTTTGGTTAGGGCTTCAAGACGACTATGACATTGAAGAAGAAAGAATCAATAAGAAAGAGGAGCTTGACAATATTATAAGCATCGATAAAAGTGCTGCTTAAAGCTTAGAGTGGTTAACTAGAATTTCGCAAGCCCCTGTCGCAGGTTCTCCGAACCTGTGACGATTTAAAATCAAGGACTCTGTTCTACCTAATCAGTATAAATTCATTTCTTAATTTCCTTCAAAACCAAAAAAGGTGGTCCTTTGCAGAACCACCTTTCAATATTTATTAAGGGTATTTCACCCTTTAAATCAAGCTAAATCGAAACGATCTAGGTTCATTACTTTGTTCCAAGCGGCCACAAAGTCCTTCACAAACTTTGCTTCTGAATCTGAAGAACCATACACTTCTGCCAAAGCTCTTAATTCAGAGTTAGAACCAAAAATAAGATCGGCACGGGTGCCTGTCCATTTTACTTGACCAGTTTTACGATCGCGTCCTTCGAATACATTTTGTTCGTCAGAAGTAGCGCTCCATGTAGTACTTAAATCTAGTAAGTTCACAAAGAAATCATTGGTCAATGTACCTGAACGCTTAGTGAATACTCCATGATTAGAATGATCGTAATTGGTGTTCAATACACGCATACCGCCTACTAAGGCCGTCATTTCAGGAGCAGTAAGTGTTAACAATTGTGCTTTATCAATAAGCATTTCTTCTGCCGTTACTTTATGTCTTGGTTTGAAGTAATTACGGAAACCATCTGCAGCTGGCTCAAGTGCACCGAATGATTCTACATCGGTTTGTTCGAGTGAAGCATCTGCCCTGCCTGGTGTGAATGGTACGATAATATGATGCCCAGCATCTTTAGCTGCCTTTTCAATTCCAGCACATCCACCGAGAACAATCAAATCAGCCATAGAAACGGGTTTAGCAAAGTTTTTCTGAATTCCCTCAAGGGTTTTCAACACTTTAGCCAATTGACTTGGGTTATTCACTTCCCAATCTTTTTGCGGAGCAAGACGAATTCTTCCGCCATTTGCACCACCGCGCATATCTGAACCACGGAAAGTCGAAGCTGAGGCCCAAGCCGTAGACACCAATTCTGATACAGAAAGTCCTGAATTTAGGATTTCGTTCTTTAAATCTGTTACATCATTATCATTGATCAGTTCGTGGGTTACCGCAGGAATTGGGTCTTGCCAAATTAGCTCTTCTTTAGGTACTTCAGCACCCAAATAGCGAGATATTGGCCCCATATCTCTGTGCGTTAGTTTGTACCAAGCACGCGCAAAGGCATCTGCAAACTCTTCATGATTTTCATGAAAACGTTTTGAAATTGGTCTATAAATTGGATCCATCTTTAGTGCCATATCGGCTGTTGTCATCATTAGCGCTTGAGTATTGGCAGGGTTTCCGGCAGCTGGAGCTTGGCGTGCATGAGATGCAGCCGTTGGTGTCCATTGGTGTGCTCCTGCTGGACTTTTTGTTAACTCCCATTCGTAATTGAGCAACACATCAAAATACTCGTTATCCCATCGGGTAGGATTAGGCGTCCATGCTCCTTCTATTCCACTGGTTATTGTATCATCGCCATGGCCAGTACCATAAGTGTTCTTCCAGCCCAAACTCATTTCTTCAATACCAGCAGCGGCTGGTTCTCTACCCACATATTTACTCGGGGCGGCAGCTCCGTGTGCCTTACCAAATGTGTGTCCGCCTGCAATTAAAGCTACAGTTTCCTCATCATTCATGGCCATACGACCAAAAGTTTCGCGAATATCAATAGCAGATTTCAACGGATCAGGATTACCATTCGGACCTTCTGGGTTTACATAAATAAGCCCCATTTGAACAGCACCAAGTGGATTCTCCAATTCACGATCTCCGGTATACCTTTTATCGCCTAACCATTCGGTTTCGGCACCCCAATAAATATCTTGCTCTGGTTCCCAAACGTCTTCTCGTCCACCTGCAAAACCAAAGGTTTCTAAGCCCATTGATTCTAGCGCACAATTCCCAGCTAGCACCATTAAATCGGCCCAAGAAATTTTATTGCCATATTTCTGCTTAACAGGCCAAAGCAGTAAACGAGCTTTATCTAAGTTGCCGTTATCGGGCCAGCTATTCAATGGAGCAAAACGCTGAGAACCTGACCCTGCCCCACCTCGGCCATCTTGAATTCGGTAAGTACCCGCGCTATGCCAAGCCATACGAATAAAGAATGGTCCATAATGACCATAATCGGCAGGCCACCAATCTTGAGAGTCGGTCATTAAATCATAGAGGTCTTGTTTAATGGCTTTTAAATCAAGCTTTTTGAACTCTTCAGCATAATTAAAATCTTCACCCAAAGGATTTGAGAGTGAAGAATGTTGACGAAGGATGTTAAGGTTTAATTGATTAGGCCACCAATCTCGGTTTGAAGTACCTCCACCTGCTGTTCTTTTCATTGTACCGCCATGAAAAGGGCACTTTCCGCCACTGTTCATGTCATATACTTTTGCGTGTTCGTTGTTTTCCATTTTCGATAGGTTTTATTGTTAACGAATACAATTTAAGAAAACCCTTTCGATAATTTTTATTTATAGTTTTTATGAAGATATAGACAAAGACTATATCGAACTAAGATTGACTTAAAGATTCCTCTTCTTTTAAAGTTCATTCATTATATTTTGAGTTGGTCAATTGGCTTTATCACCGTAAACCGATTGTATGCACACCGCTTTTCATCCTGAGTGCAACGAAGGAACTAAAAAATAACATAAGGGAGTGGGTATAGATCCTTCGCTTCACTCAGGAAAGGAAACTGGCAGTTTTACTTCAATTGATTTTTGTTAGTAAATAAATGGCAATGCCTATAAAACAAAAAACCTCTAGACGAATCTGGAGGTCAATAAAGTCTTTTATAGAAAAATCAAATTAGCTAAAAACATTCTGATCTACCCAATGCTTGCCCCACTCATTCTGCTCTTTTTCTGTCCATAATTCAGGAAAGAACATCACTTTCTGGAATCTTGGAGGTAAATACTTCTGCCAATTAGTTCCCCCCGTAGCTTTAATATCTTCTGGGTTGCGCTGCAAATAACGTACAGCCGACTTATAATGCACCAAAGGCCAATCAACATTGGCCAGCAAATCGTAACGTCTCAGTTCAGCAATAAGCTCTTCCGTTCCTTCTAATTCTTTGTAAAAACGACTATACAGCTGATTTAAATTAGTAGACTTTACCTCGTTGGCCAACTGAACAAATTCTTTAGAATATTTAGCTTCAAACTGATCCAAGGTCAAAGTCTTTTTGCCTGTTTTTAGTTCGGTAGCTCCTGTCTTCCAGTAAATAGAATCATAAAGCTCTTCTATTGAAGCATAAGGATCAAAGTCATCGCGCTTTTCATGATTTACCAAGTTAATCATGTCTGTAGATGCAATTTCAATCATTCGATACTGAGCCGATTGAAAACCCGAGGCTGGCAAAAGCGACATTCTGAACTGTAAAAATTGCTCCTTTTCCATGCCTTGAATCATGATGGAAAACGAATGACAGAGGTGTTCGAAGTAGTTATTAATACGCTTTATGCGGGCCGTGAAAAATTCAAGGTTTGGGTGTTCAGCCGATTGCATTTGTTTCATTTCCCACAAAATCAGTTTAAAATACAGCTCTGTAGACTGATGATAAACTATGAAAATCATTTCGTCAGGAAAATGTGTTTTGGGATGTTGAAGTGCCAAAAGCGACTCTAAATTGATGTATTCCCAATATTTGAGGTAATCAGCGTGGAGTAAACCATCAAGGTATGAAGCCATATCTTGCCCCATTGCTTCGTATTTAGCCTCAAGTTTTTTAATTCTATCTAATATCCCTTGGTCGATTTCCTTGTTGTTCATACGTTTGTATTGTACTGAAATACGTGCAAATTTGAAAGATAATATTTAGAAACCAAAGAAGATATGAACACCGATAACCACGCTAAAATCCAGAAATCGTCTAAGCAAGATACTTTTGAACACCCTGATTTCTACGGAATGGATTCCCTGCTTACCGAAGAGCACATCATGGTGCGTGGCGCGGTACGTGATTTCGTAAAACAAGAAATTTCTCCTTACATAGAAAGCTGGGCGCAAAACGCTCATTTTCCGCTTGAAATGGTAAAGAAATTTGGAGATATCGGAGCTTTTGGGCCTCAATTACCAACCGAATATGGTTGTGGTGGAATGGACTATATTTCCTACGGTTTGATTATGCAAGAAATTGAGCGTGGTGACTCAGGCATGCGTTCTACGGCTTCGGTGCAAGGCTCTTTGGTAATGTACCCTATTTACAAGTTTGGAAACGAGGAACAACGTAAAAAATACTTACCAAAACTCGCTTCTGGCGAATGGTTGGGCTGCTTTGGTTTAACGGAACCCGATCACGGTTCTAACCCTTCTGGCATGACCACAAACTTTAAAGACATGGGCGACCATTACCTTTTGAATGGTGCGAAAATGTGGATCTCAAATGCTCCTCATGCCGATGTTGCCGTAGTTTGGGCAAAAAATGAAGAAGGAAGAATTCACGGACTGATTGTAGAACGTGGTATGGAAGGTTTTTCTACTCCTACAACCCATGGCAAATGGTCTTTACGAGCCAGTGCTACTGGTGAATTAGTATTCGACAATGTGAAAGTGCCAAAGGAAAATCTATTACCAAACAAAAGTGGTTTGGGCGCACCAATGATGTGTCTGGATTCTGCCCGTTATGGCATTGCTTGGGGCGCAATTGGTGCCGCAATGGACTGTTATGAGTCTGCTAGAAAGTATTGTGCAGAACGAATTCAGTTTGACAAGCCCATCGGGTCTTTCCAATTACAGCAAAAGAAATTGGCTGAAATGCTGACAGAAATTACCAAAGCGCAATTATTGAACTTCCGCTTAGGTCAACTTTTTAACGAAGGAAAAGCGACTACCCCCCAAATTTCGATGGCCAAGCGCAATGCGGTTGAAACGGCATTAAACATTGCCCGCGAAGCAAGACAAATGCATGGTGGCATGGGCATTACAGGCGAATACCCAATGATGCGCCATATGGCCAACTTAGAATCTGTAGTAACTTATGAAGGAACACATGATATTCACTTGCTAATTCTCGGTGCCGAGATTACGGGGATTCCTGCTTTTAAGTAAAATTGATGGTCATTTTTTACTCTTGTGTTAAAAAGCGTTTACAATAAAAATGAAATCATACTTTCATCTTTTACTTTTGACATTAGCCTTACCAGTCCTAGGGCAAGATGTTAATGATAATGTGTTTCAAGTCAAGTATGAAAATTCAACTGAACAGCTTGGAATTGGTTTACTAAAACTCAATTTTGACAACCAACGAATTATTGAGATTTTCGATGACCCAGACTTTAGCAACAAATATGCTGAATGGGACTCCGAAAACCCAAATAAAGAAATACACCCGAAGTTTTATGAACTTGATTACGGAATTTGTGACTTCGTATGTTTGGAAGAAACTACAAACTATTATAAAGTACTAATTGGGTTCGATCAAGTCAAATATGTGAAAGTCTCAAGCGCATGGGGCTTCACCCCATGGAAGAGTCTGATAGAAAATTCTTTTGGAGTGACTAGGAAACGAGAATCGAGAGTATCCAATAAACTTAGAACCTCCAAGTCTGATAACTCGGAGGAAATTCCACTTGATTTCAAGATTCATGAAAATTTCTGTGTAAACAGTCTTGAGGATAGCTGGCTGAACGTAAAGTATGACTGCATTTATGCTACAGAGCAATATTCAGAGTTTGAAGGGCAATCATGTTTCGAATACATTGACAAATGTGACAATAGCAAAACAGGTTGGATAAAATGGAAACAGGAGGGTGAACTTCTTATCAAGATATACTTAATGCCATAGAAACGCATGCTATTACAGTCCCTCAAGCAAAATATCCGAACCTGTGACAACTTATGAAAGTCAGGACTCTGTCCGCTTTCTTTACTGGTTTAAATGGTTAAACCATTCCCAAGAGGTACTCATACATATAGCCCACGGTTTAAACCGTGGGTTATATAGTTTCTAGTCTACATTAACCGTTTCAACGGTTTCCAGACTCCTTATTCATAAACCTATTGAATTCCTTCAGCTTATCGGTATTAATAAAGTCGACACCTAAATCCATCAAGGTTTGCCAAGCATTAGGCATATCGGGAATGGCCCAAAGACGAACTTTCTTTCCCTCGGCATGTGCGGAATGGATCAACTGACTGATTTTCATTTTATCCTCATTCGGCATTTCACCTTTGCCATTCCACTTCGAAAAATGATTGAAATTCTGACTAATTACTGGTATTTTCTCAGGAGAAATTTCCTTGCCCAAATCAGACGGTCTTCCGTCAAGCACGGCCAGATTAATGTCTTCTGAAAGGATAGTAGAAATAGGTCTGTTTCCAGAAATGAAAACAAGCACTGGTTTGTCCAACTGTTTTCTCCCATTTTCAACGACAGACAAAATAGACTCATACTTTTGAAGCAACAGTTTTAATGCCTTATAGGTGCTTTCTCCTTCCGTCTTAAAATCAATCATCAGGAAAAAGAAATCATTGTAATTTGGATAAACGCTACCATTATTTACCTGTACCCTTTCCAAAAGAGGCTTAAGATAGAGTTTTTCCAAAGTTCTGTCCTGACTTGGGTTTTTAGGCCGATTGTGATACACAAATAATTCGTTATCAATCAAATAAACATCAGCTTCTACCGAAACAAATCCATTCGCTAAAGCATCAAACAAGGGTTTTTCGTGCTCATAGTCGTTATGGGCATGTGCATTTTTTAGCGGTCGCAGCTGGGCAAAGCTGCTCGATACACCCAGACTAATTAAAATGAAAAAGGGAAAAAGGGATTTCATACTAGATAGGAAAAATGAATGATGAACAATTTTAGCAAATTATTAAGACAAGTAAATAAGTGAAAGATTACCCATAAATCCTCGTTTACAAAGAGGATTCAATACTTAAGTTAATATTCACCTAACCTCTAGTATTCCATCGATTAGATCCTTCATATCTTCAGGAAATTAAAAAGACAATTTTAGGTTAAATATGGCCAGAGGCTGCGATAAAATGGATTTTAAACGGCCCATTAAAATAGTTTAAACCATTCCCCACAAGACATTCGCACCATAGCCCACGGTTTAAACCGTGGGCTATGGAAATAGCTAACCAACATTAACCGTTTTAACGGTTTCACCCGATTGATTATACCCCTGTCGCAGGTTCTCCGAACCTATGACCATCTGTTCATCCGAGGTTTCGTCTGTTTTCTATTTTTTACAAATAATAGTTATGAAAAGAATGAAAGAGTAAGCTAATTTATAGCGTGCTCTTTCGTTAGAATAATCATTTATTAACATGATCTAGGCACAATTTTACTTTTGTTCAAACTTCACGCAGGCCAATGCACCAAGCTTTAAGAACCAAACTAGAAGAAACCTTAAAAATATCAGACGAGGATTGGCATACTTTTGAGTCCATTCTACAACCCTTAGCCTTCAAAAAAGCAGAACACATTTTAAAAGAAGGTCAAATATGTAATGGAATATATTTTCTGAGAGAAGGGGCTGTCCGAACCTTCTATTTAAAAGATGGCCAAGAAATCAACACATCTTTCAATTTTGAAAATGATTTTTTGCGAGAAATAGAAAGCTTAGCCAATAATCAACCTTCAGAGAAATATATTCAAGCAATTGAAAACAGTAGGTTGTTTTATATAGAAAAAAGCAAGCTTATTGATCTTTATCAGAACTCCATTTTCTTTCAAGAATTAGGCAGAAAGATTTTGGAGCAATTAGCGATTTCCGAACAGAAATATGCTTCGCTTTTAGCTGCCAATTCGCCAAAAGAAAGATACCTCCATATTCTGGAGCACAAACCTGAACTGATTCATCGTGTTTCATTACAACACCTTGCCTCCTATTTGGGAATCAGCAGAGAGTCTTTGAGCAGAATCCGGAAACGGGTTTTATAAAGCATTTTGTGACTTAAGTCAAAGGAGCAAAAAAACCTGTGCTATTAATTTGTTTCAAAAAACAATCATATGAAACAAATCTTAATACTTGCATGCCTAGGTACAATTATAAGCCTTCCGACTTGCATAGCTCAAAACAAAACGCCTATGGAAAATGAAATCAAAAAAGTAGTGTTGAATTTAGAAATTGCCACTGCTAAAAGGGATATTTCTGAAATAGAAAAATATCTTCACAAGGACTATCGTGTTGTCGCTAACCGATTCAAAGGAGCGAACAAAGTCACTATCATTACTAAAGAAATGTACTTAAGTATGATGCAGGCAGGGAAAATTGGCGGCACCTCATACACCACTGAATTTAAAAGTATCAGTATCACCGATCATACCGCTTTGGTAGATCTTGTTTTCACATCAGACATTAGCTCCGATATGCACAAATACTTGATATTGATTTTAGATGAAAACGATCAATGGAAAGTTGTTAGCGACATTCCGGTTGTGATCGAGAAAAACTAATGCGGGAAGAGAAATTAAATGGTTTAAACCATTCTCTACAATACATTTAACAAATAGCCCACGGTTTAAACCGTGGGCTATGGAATTAGCTAAGCAGCATTAACCGTTTTAACGGTTTCACCATATTCATTGATACTTACCGAAGTGTAGATAGACCTAAACCAATTCTTCTTCTGGTTTAGAAACTAGTATATTTTCTGGTCTCAAACTTCTAACAGCTCGGCCTGCTTGCCACATTTCAGAATTCCGGATCGCTTCCAGCTCTTTTTCTAACTTCTCACGATAATCTGACTGAGAATTAGAATCGATAGAGTTTTTAGCTTCTACGCCATCGGTAACCGACTTGTACAACTGCTCAAAAACAGGCTTTGTGGCGGCATAGAATTTATCTTTCCAGTCTAAAGCGCCACGCTGTGCGGTAGTAGAACAATTGGCATACATCCAATCCATGCCATTATCGGCTATCAGCGGATAAAGTGATTGTGTTGCTTCTTCTACCGTTTCGTTAAAAGCCTCAGACGGAGAATGTCCATTTGCCCGAAGTACTTCATATTGCGCTTGGAATAAGCCTTGAATGGCCCCCATCAAAGTGCCTCTTTCTCCTGTAAGGTCAGACGTTACTTCTTTGTAAAAAGTGGTTTCGAAAAGGTAACCCGAACCCACTGCAATACCCAAAGCAATAACGCGATCTCTGGCTTTTCCAGTGGCATCTTGATGAATGGCAAAGGAAGAATTCAAGCCTTTTCCTTCTACAAAAAGTGAGCGTAATGAAGTACCCGAACCTTTCGGTGCTACCAAAGCCACATCTACATCTGCTGGAGGAACAATGCCCGTTTTTTCGCTATAGGCCACTCCAAAACCATGAGAGAAATAAAGCATTTTACCAGCAGTAAGGTGTTTTTTCACGGTAGGCCAAACTGCAATTTGAGCCGCATCAGAAAGCAAATAGCAAATAATTGTTCCTCGCTCAAGTGCTTCTTCAATCGGAAAAAGTGTTTCTCCCGGCACCCAACCATCAGCCACGGCTTTATCCCATGTTTTGGATTCCTTCCTTTGCCCAACAATTACATTAATGCCATTATCTTTCAAATTGAGCGATTGCCCAGGGCCTTGAACTCCATAACCAATTACCGCAACCGTTTCGTTCGATAATACTTCTTGTGCTTTTGCTAGTGGAAATTCACTGCGGGTCACTACGTTTTCTTCTACCCCGCCAAAGTTGATCTTTGCCATTATTATTGTTTTTAGTGTTTCTAATTTTGTTTAAATGCTCCCCTCTTCGAGAAGGTGATTTTTGTCATTATGTTCGTCATTGCGAGGAAGTAGACTTGTCGATAGACAAGGTTACGACCGCGGCAATCTGTCGAGACTGCCGCGCTCTTTATCTCCCTTTGGTCGAAAAAGAACTCGCAGTGACGGTTCGAACCGTCATTGCGAACGCTTACGCCTTAGCTTCAGCGTTGGCGCAGAAACAAACCATGCGATAGCAATGGTTTGTGACGAAGCAATCTCACCGCTCACTCTAAATCCCTTCCAACTCCCCCATCGGTTTGGTTACCGAAACTCGACCCGAACGGACAAACTCCAGCACACCATAAGGACTTAGAAAGTCAAGCAACTCCTGCGTTTCTTCTTTATGCCCCGTTTTTTCTATAATCATGAAATCCGATTCCACAGAAAGTATCCGAGCATTGTTATCCCGAATCAGCTTTTCCACCAGATTTCCTTCTGAAATCGACCTTGTGGATATTTTATATAAAGCGATCTCCTGAAATACCGTATCACTATCGGTATGGTAAACAGCCTTCATCACCTCCACTTGTTTTTCAAGTTGAAGCACGAGTTTCTTTACCTGAGCCTCGGTGGTTTTCACTACAATGGTAAACCGATAAATCCCTGAACTCTCTGATTCAGAGCTATTAATGCTATCAATATTTAAATGTCGTCTGGTCAGTATGGAAGTAATGCGGTTCAATAACCCCACACTGTTTTCTGAGAAAATTGAAAGTGTATATGCTTGTTCCATATTATTCTAATCTGATTTCTGACACCGAAGCACCCGTGGGCACCATCGGAAATACATTGTCTTCTTTGCCCACATGTACCTCTAACAAATAACTTCCATTATGTGATAGCATTTCCATGACCGCAGTTTTCAAGTCATCTCTTTCAGAAATGGACTTTCCTTCAATACCATAACCTTTGGCTATGGCCACAAAATCTGGGTTTTCCATTTCGGTAGAAGAATATCGTTTGTCGAAGAAGAGCTGTTGCCATTGGCGCACCATGCCCAAGAAAGAGTTATTTAGAATGATAATTTTAACAGCCGCTTTGGTCTGAAAGATGGTTCCCAATTCTTGAATGGTCATTTGAAAACCACCATCGCCAATAACCGCAATAACCTCACGTTCTGGCACACCCAGTTTAGCACCCAAAGCCGCTGGTAAACAGAAACCCATTGTACCTAGTCCACCTGAAGTGATATTGCTTTTACTCTGTTTGAAATGGGTATACCTGGTGGCTACCATTTGATGTTGCCCCACATCTGTCACCAAAACCGCATTGCCATCGGTTTGTAAATTCACCTGATGAATTACTTCCCCCATAGAAATTGGGCCAGAAGTAGGTCTTAAATCATGTTCGATGACTTTGGTTTGCTCCACTCCTGTCAATGCTTCGAATTCTTTCAACCAACCTTGATGAGAGCGCTCATATACCAGAGGAATTAGCGCTTGTAAACTTTCCTTGCAATCGCCCAGTACAGCTATATCGGCCTGCACATTCTTATTGATTTCGGCTGGATCTATATCAAAATGAATCACCTTGGCTTGCTTGGCATAACGGTTTAGGTCACCAGTAACGCGGTCGTCAAAGCGCATTCCTATGGCAATCAAAACATCACATTCATTAGTCAGCACATTCGGAGCGTAATTGCCGTGCATTCCCAACATTCCTACATGCAAAGGATGGTCTGACGGAAGCGCGGAAAGTCCTAAAAGTGTAGATGCAGCAGGTAAATTGGCTTTTTCAATCAGTTGTTTAAATTCCTTTTCAGCATTTCCTAAAATCACGCCCTGCCCAAAAACCACTAATGGCTTCTTGGCCGAATTGATCAAATCAGCAGCCTCTTCTACTTGTTTTAAATTCAAAGCTGGAACAGGTGTATAGCTCCTAATCTGCTTGCATTTACGATAAGCGAAATCAAACATTTCAAACTGAGCGTCCTTAGTAATATCAATCAAAACTGGGCCAGGTCGACCAGAACGGGCAATGTAAAAGGCACGCGAAAGTGCTTCTGGCAATTGCTCGGCTTTTGTAACCTGATAATTCCATTTGGTGGCTGGCATGGAAATACTGATGATGTCAATTTCTTGAAAAGCATCTGTGCCCAATAAATGCGACCCAACTTGCCCGGTAATACATACCAAGGGAGTAGAATCAATCATCGCATCTGCAATTCCAGTAATCAAATTGGTAGCGCCAGGACCAGAGGTGGCCATTACCACTCCTACTTTTCCAGTAACTCGGGCATAGCCTTGGGCAGCATGAATAGCGCCTTGCTCATGCCTGGTTAAGACATGTCTAACTTGTTCTTGATAATGATAAAGGGCATCATAAACGGGCATAATTGCACCGCCAGGATAGCCAAAAATCAAATCAACTTCTTCTGCAATAAATAACCTGAGTACCGCATCTGCGCCAGAAGTACGCATTGTTTCCTTAACTGGTGGAGTAAGTGTAGCTTCTAAATACATATCATTGATCAGTTATGCAGCCTTCTGATGCAGAGGCTACGGTTTTGGCATATTTATACAAGGCTCCCCGGCTCACTTTTAAGGCCGGGGCTTTCCATTCCGCTTTCCTTTGGGCAATTTCTTCGGAAGGAATGTCCAATGAAATTTGATTCTGAACAGCATCAATAGTAATTGGATCGCCATCTCGAACCACGGCAATGGTACCGCCTTCTTGAGCTTCTGGGGTGACGTGACCTACCACAAAACCATGACTTCCTCCGGAAAATCGGCCATCGGTAATCAATGCCACAGAATTACCCAAGCCAGCGCCCATAATGGCTGCAGTTGGCTTAAGCATTTCAGGCATTCCCGGGCCGCCTTTTGGTCCTTCGTACCGAATTACTACTACATGGCCCGCTTTTACTTTTCCTCGCCTAATTCCTTGAATCGCCAAAAATTCGTTATCGAAAACAATGGCTTTACCTTCAAATCTTTCACCCTCTTTCCCTGTGATTTTCGCTACAGCACCTTCTTCAGCCAAATTGCCAAAAAGCATCTGTAAGTGGCCTTGGGGCTTTATTGGATTTTCAGTTGGACGGATTACTTGCTGACCTGAACTCAATGAGTGAACATCGGCCAAGTTCTCTGCTACGGTTTTGCCCGTTACTGTCATGCAATCTCCATGAAGCATGCCTTTTTCAAGCATATATTTCATGACTGCAGGTACTCCACCTACTTGGAAAAGATCTTCCATCAGGTATTTACCACTAGGTTTTAAGTCACCCAAAAGCGGAGTAGAATCAGATAGTCTTTGGAAATCGGCCAGTGTCAAATCAACATTTAAGCTTTTGGCTATGGCCAATAAATGCATTACGGCATTGGTTGATCCGCCCAAAACAATCACCACCCGAATGGCATTTTCAAATGATTTTTTGGTCATGATGTCCTTGGGTTTCAAATCCAGTTCGAGAAGGTTCTTAATGGCTTTGCCAATGGCCTCGCATTCCTGATTTTTTACATCACTTACCGCAGGGTTTGAAGAGCTGAAAGGTAATGACATTCCTAAAGCTTCTATGGCAGACGACATGGTGTTGGCCGTATACATTCCACCACAAGCACCTGCTCCGGGACATGAATTTTTGATTACGCCTTTGTAGTCTTCGTCTGATATATTCCCTGAAAAACGTTCTCCCAATGCTTCAAATGAAGAAACAATATTCAACTTCTTGTCTTTGTAGCAGCCCGAAGCAATGGTGCCTCCATAAAGCATGATCGAGGGGCGGTTCAATCTAGCCATGGCAATCACCGAGCCCGGCATGTTTTTGTCACAGCCAGCTACTGCAATTATGGCATCGTAATAATGCGCACCAGCCACTGCTTCGATGGAATCGGCTATGATTTCTCTGGAAACCAGCGAATAGCGCATGCCTTCGGTGCCGTTTGCAATACCGTCACTCACTCCTATGGTATGATAAATGAGGCCTACCAAATCATTGTCCCAAACGCTTACTTTCACTTGTTGAGCCAGTTGATTCAAGTGCATATTGCAAGTGTTGCCATCATAACCCATGCTCACAATTCCCACTTGCGCCTTTTTCATGTCCGCCTCCGACAAACCCACACCGTAAAGCATGGCTTGTGAGGCAGGTTGAGTTTCATCTTGCGTAAGTCGCTTACTATATTTAGTCAGTTCCATCAGGTATTTACTAATTGTGTTTTTGAAGACTGACGTACTAAGTTTTGATAAACTTTGGCCACTTGATAACCAATGGTTTCTTCCCAAGGCAAGCGAAAAGGATTCCCATCCAATAGACCAATTCCTGCTACTTCTACCGCTGTTCCAGTAAAGAATGCACCATCGGTTCCTTTTACTTTTTCAGGAGGGAAATAGGCTTCCACTACCTCATAGCCTAAATCTCTAGCTATATCCATGGCTGTTTCTCTAGTGATTCCTGGAAGGATATTACCCAGAGGTGGTGTGTAAAGGACTTTGTCTTGTTCAAAGAAGAAATTCGCTCCACTACCTTCGGCCACCGAACCGTTTTCGTCTAAAAGCAATGCCTCATCAAAGCCTTTACGTTTAGCTTCGGTAGTGGCTAAAATGGAATTGGTATAATGCCCTGTAACTTTGGCGGCAACTGGCACCGAACGTGGGTTTGGCCTTTCGTAAGAAGAGACCATTACATTCAGGCTTTTATCGCCTAAATATTTACCCCATTCCCAAGCACAAAGAAACAGATGAGATTCCTCAACGGTGCCCAGTGTCATGTTCTCATCCAAATAAATTAAGGGACGGATATAGGCATCAGTCAGGTGATTTCTCTCTAATAATTCATAAGTCAGCTCCGTTAATTCCTCAACCGAGTAATTACAAGGAATATGCATTGACGCTGCTGAGGTCAATAGCCTTTCATAGTGTGCTTCCGCTTTGAATACAGCAGGCGATCCGTGTACATCATAAGCACGAACACCTTCAAAGACACCACTTCCGTAGTGCATACTTTGACTGTATAAACTAGCGCTGGCCTCTGAGGCTTTCAGCCATTGGCCATCTAAAAAAACTGTGGTATTTGATCCGTAATACATCATTTTATGGTTTAAAATTATCTTGGCTCTTTTTTACTTTGATTATGAATTTCTCTGCTTCTACAATCTCAGTGAACGGCAATTATTTTCAATAACTACTGTAAATCAACACTTTACATTCTCGCCACTTACAATTTCAACATCTTGATTTCAGGCTATATTTTGCTGCTGATATTGACATTTGGACATTAAAAAAGCCTTTCTCACTGGGTGAAAAAGGCTTCTAATGCATTGACAATAGTATCCTATTTCACCCCGTCTGGGTGGTAATAATGACTACTGTAATAATGGCTGTGTACTTTAACATCTAATCTTAATTCTTTAAATTCTAACATATCCTGAAACAAGTTCAGGAAGACACTTGAGGACATAAAAAAAGCCTTTCCGGTTGGGAAAGGCTCTCGATATTTTAAACTATACCATCCCCTCCCATCATGTTTTCACGACAGTAATAATTTGGGTGATAATAATAGTGTTTGTTCTCATTGTTGACCCAAAGGAAAGTAGATTGTTTTTCTAATCAAAGAATTTTTAAATTCAATTTTCACAAAACACACCTTTAGGGAAATAAATCTGACTGTGCTCATAAGTCATTAAACCCTTTTTCACCAGCTCATGGGCGGCAAAATCAGCTTCCATTCCTCCTTCAATATCAGACTGATAAAAAATCAATTGGCCTTCATTATCATTGAGATTTAAAGCGCCTATGATGGTATTCTGCCCATTTTTCTTGGAAACGGATTTGATTAAATTTTCAGTGAAACGGTTGGTTTTAACAGCAGCAATGTCTTCATTTTCCTTATTAGGTTTGTACCGAACAAAATAATAGTTCATTGCCATTTCTACATCGGCTTCATTTTTATCCCAAAGTGTACAGAGTGTTTTATTTACGGCATTGTGCGGAATTGGGTCAACAGCGAAAACCTCCAAAATATAACGGTCGGCAGCAATGGCAGGGTCTGAATTGAGAATGGCTTTTGTTTCTTCCAAATTAGTATCAAATAAGAAAACACCCCCGCCCGTAAAAAAAGGTCCAGCCGCAATCATCTTCCTCTCCTTAACCAAGCGGTTGATATTATTCATATGCCCAGTTTGTAAAGAGTCTACAGCAGCCTTCGAAATTTCAGCTTTGTTCGGGTTAGTATTCAGAAAAACGAAAGTGTATCGCCCATTTCCATATTGCGCTGAGAGCAAGAATGACAAGGAAAAAAGAAAGGCTGAAAATAAAATACGTGTCGTAGTGTGTTTCATAAATACCTTCTAATATAAGTGCTTATTTATAGCTGTTCATACTGTTCAAGATATCAAAGGTAATTTTTTTAAAAAACTATGATGCGAAAGGTAGTCCGATAGATCGCTTCGCACTTACAGTCTCTAGCAAGCAGCTTAGGTAATTTATAATTGAGATTGCTTCACGTAAACACCATCACTTCGAAGAACTGTAGCAGGTTCGCAATGACGTACCCCACCCCTTTGCGCTTCTTTGTGTGCTTTGCGGTAAAATCAAACCATCTTGGGTTGCTGAAAAAGACCTCTACGAGGTGACTTAAATAGTAAACTTCTGCGCTTATTATTTAAAACTAATTATTACAATAATTTCATTTATACATATTTACACATGTTGATTATTTAATATTAAAGAGTTTCAAGTACCAAATCTCCCACCAGTAAACTTTAAGCAGTTCATCCTAATAATATTTTCTATCTTTTGCTGAAGAAACAACCACAACTATGCGTACCAACAAATTCATTCTCTTAGCCTTACTTTTTATCGCTCCGCTATTTATTTCAGCTCAAGCCAGCCTAGATGACCAATTCGGATCACAACGCTTTCGCTTTATTGGCCCAGAAGGCAACCGAGCAATCGCCATCGCGGGCGAACCGGGCAATCCAATGGTCAATTACATTGGTGCCGCTTCTGGCGGACTATGGAAAACTGAAAACGGAGGTCTCAACTGGCGTCCTATTTTCGATGACCAAGACATTTCCTCTATCGGCTCGGTAGCCTTAGCCCCTACCAATCCCAAACAAGTTTGGGTAGGAACTGGTGAGACTTTCATCATTCGCCCAGCTCATGCTATGGGCAATGGTATTTACTTTTCACCAGATGCTGGGAAAACTTGGGAGCATAAAGGCTTAGAAAAAACTGGCCGTATCGGTCGAGTGATTGTTCACCCCACCAATGCCAATGTTATTTATGCTGCATCGTTAGGCCACACTTACGGCCCACAGCAAGAACGAGGCATTTACCGCAGTAAAAACGGTGGCGACACTTGGGAACGTATTCTTTTCATTGATGAAAACACAGGCGCATCTGACTTAGCCATCGACCCCAAGAATCCAAATATTCTGTATGCCGCCATGTGGTCGGTGCATATTAACTCATGGGGTTTGAACAGTGGTGGCCAAGGCGGTGGAATTTACCGCTCAATGGATGGTGGTGACACCTGGGAGCCGATGAACTTAAAAGGTCTTCCTGGAGGAGAAAAAAGACCTGTGGGGAAAACCGCAGTTGCCGTTTCTTATAGCAATCCAAATGTGGTTTACGCCCTATTTGAAATCAACAGCCCAGAGCTTTGGAGATCGGATAACAAAGGCGAAACATGGGCTTTGATGAGTCAAGACCATGACTGGAACGAGCGAGCGCCTTATTATACCCGTATTGCAGTGGGCACTGGAAATCCAGATGAAGTTTACTCGCTGAGTGTGCGTTTTGTGCAATCACTTGATGGCGGTAAGACAAGAGAAAGAAGACCTCCGAGCGGTGGTGGTGACAATCACGACATGTGGATTGACCCAACCAACCCTGACAGAATGATGGTGGCTCACGATGGTGGTGCAAGTATTACGCTTGACCACGGACGTTCTTTCCAGCGTGTAGTATTGCCAATTGCGCAAATGTATCACGTATCGGTAGATGATCAAATTCCTTACAATGTATTCGGAAACAGACAAGATGGCTGGTCATATATGGGGCCAAGCAATTCGCTGCAAGGCTACATTCCTTTGGGTTTATGGAAAGGCGTGGGAGGCTGCGAAAGTGGCTTCGCTAAGCCAGATCCGAATGATAATAATATTGTTTGGTCGGGTTGTTATGACGGTGGTTTAGAAAGACATGATTTACGCACTGGTTACTCCAGAGAAGTGCGCGTTTGGCCAGAAGCAGGTTATGGATGGGCACCAAAAGACATGAAATACCGCTGGCATTGGAATTTCCCTTTGAGTTTTTCAACCCACGTAAAGCACAGGGTTTATGTGGGAAGTCAGTTTGTACACCAATCTGACGATGGTGGTCAGAGCTGGCAAATCATCAGTCCGGATTTGACATTGAATGATAAAAGCCATCAAGAGAGTTCTGGTGGAGTGGCCATTGACAACTTGATGACATTTGACGGTTCCACCCTATTTGCAATTGAAGAATCGCCTTTAGAAGCGGGCTTAATTTGGGTAGGAACCAATGACGGCCAAGTGCAACTGACCCGTGATGCTGGGGAAAATTGGACGAACCTTACGGCCAATATCAAAGGCTTGCCCGCTTGGGGCACCATTGCCAATATTCAGCCTTCGAAATATAAGGCTGGTACAGCTTACATTTCGGTTGATCTTCACCAAATGGGCGATTTCGACCCCTACATTTATAAAACAGCCGATTATGGAAAGACTTGGACGAAAATATCGGATGGAATTCCAAAGTCAGAATCGAGCTTTGTGCATGTAGTGAAGGAAGACCCTAAAAGAGAAGGAATGCTTTACGCGGGTACTGACAAGGGAATTTACATCAGTCATAACGATGGAAAAACATGGGCCAGATTAAGAAACAACCTACCTCCTGCACCGGTGTATTGGATGGAAGTACAGGAACGTTTTGACGATTTGGTAGTGGGTACTTATGGCCGTGGTTATTACATTTTAGATGATTTAGGGGCTATCCGCAATGCAGACAAATTGGGCAATGAACCACAGATTTTTGAAATGCGCGATGCCTACCGTTTCAACTCAAGAGAAAGCATTAAAACCGATGGACCGAGTAATAACTCGGGGCAAAATCCTCCTGATGGAGCAATCATCAACTACTATTTACCAGAAAAACACCAAGGAAAGTTAACGGTAGAAATTCAGTCGATGGATGGAGATGTGATCCGCACTTTGCCCGCTTCGACTAATGCTGGTGTAAACCGCATGGTTTGGAACCTCAGGTACGAATCTACTTACCGTCCACGGCTGAGAACACAGCCTCCTGGTCGCCCTTGGGTGCAATTAAATGGTGAAGGCTGGCGTCCGCTCACCACTTGGGATTTGGACTTGAATGCTGGTCAGTTGGGACCAAGAGTAGTACCAGGGAAGTACAAAGCGGTGCTTAAATTGATGGACAATAATGATAACCTACAGAAAGAAATCACGCAAGAATTCAATGTATTGAAAGACCCTCACTCTGAAGGCACTATTGCCGATATTCAAGCCCAAGTGGACTTTTCTTTACAGTTACGCGATGCCATGAACATAGCAGTAAGCAGTATCAATGCAGTGGAGATTTTGCGTAGCGAACTAGAGGCCATTATTGCTGAAGAAAGCGACAAGAAAATTCAGAAAGAGGCCATTCGCTTAAAAGCCATTGCGGAAGAGATTGCCAGCAAGCTATACGACATTCATTTGACAGGAGCACGTGAAGATGCCTTCCGTTCTCCGATGAAACTTTATGGCCGTTTAAGTGCCTTAGCCAGCGACATTAATGGCAGCGGCATCGACTTCCGACCTACCAACCAACAAGGAGAAGTTTCTGAAATTTTGAATGAACGCTTGCAAAATGCTGTAAAGCAGTTCGAGCAAATCAAGGAAAACGATATCGAGAAATTCAACAAAGCCCTTGAGAAGAAGAATAGAACTTTGACGATTGAGAAGACTGGGGGGAATTAGGGATTAGTTTAGAGGGATTAGTTATCAGTTATCAGTTGTTAGTTATCAGGAAACGGGCTTGCTGAAAGCTTGTTTCTTGGTGGGCGATGAAACCAATTTCTGAGATAAGTTTGGTGCTCACCATCAGATCATCTAAATTTTCAAGTTTAGTCGTAGAAAATAACTATCATACTGAATGTTGAGCCCTTGTTTCTTCTGAAAAACTTAGATAAAGTAATTTAGACGAAACCGAAATCATCCGTCCACACTTGACTTCTGAGGTTTTGAGCTGACTCTCTGAGGTCTTAGAATTTTCATTTTATCCATATCATTATTGAAGCTGTTTATCTCGCACTTATAGGGCTTAACAAGATAACAAACGGGTCGCCCCAATGGGCTTAATGTACTATGTATATTTCCTTGCGCTACAAATAGGCCGCCCCGATGGGGCTTTCCTTTTCCGCAGTCATTTAACTTCTTCTAGCCCTGAAATGGCGCAATAATATAACGAAGGGTGAAGCCCTTCGGAAAGCATAACCTAATCGTTTTTAAAGTCCTGAAGGGACGAGATAAATCATCCTTCAACTTCTTTGGTGTTTTGTTTTGTTACGCTTCCCAACTTTAATACCCCATATGATTGATTCATAAATCACTTTTCTTCATCTTCCGCGCAAAATTCAGATAAGATCAAATTCCCGAATTTTATGCACAAAACAACTACCCTATTATTGTCTTTGCTATTTATAGCACTGATGGGCTGCGACCAAAAGAAAACTATTGAAAAACAGCCCGAAGGAACACATGAAACATCAGATAAAATCAAAGTACTGAATGTGGCCACCTTCCATTTTGGCTATACCTCAGATGCCAACAAAGTGGATTTTGACGAAGAGGACCGTAATACACAGGAAGAAATTCGTGCCCTTTCTAAAATGTTGGCAGAGTTTAAACCCACCATTATTTGCATAGAAAACCACCCTCAATATGATGCAGAAATCAATCGGGTATATCAGGAATACTTAAATGACCCATCTCAATTGAACACCAATTATGGAGAAAGAAGCATGGTAGCTTTTGATGTCGCTAGATTGAATAACGTATCTCAGTTATATGGAATCGATAGTTATATGGATTACAATTACCTGATCGGAGAGCAGATCGTCAATACCATCGACTCAGCCACTTATAGAGACTATATGAACAACCCGTTCAAAGATTCTCCGGAATTGGCTGAGCTTGACAAAAAATTTGATGACCTACCGCTTTTAGAAAAATTGAGGTTTTATAACCATCCAAAAGTTCTTGATTTCAATATCAACATCAATGCAGATAATCTGCTCTATGTAGGTACTCAAGATGGTTTTGAAGGTGCAGACGAAGCCGCTAAATTCTATCAAAGAAATCTGAGAATTTACTCAAACCTCAACCGAATCCCGATGACTAAAGATGACCGGGTTTTTATTCTTATGGGAGCGGCTCATGCTTCGTTTTTAAGGGAATTACTTGAGAGAAGCCCTAAATTCGAAATGGTAAATACACTTGATTATTTAAAATGATTAGAGATTTAAACATAATAATCAGTACCTTAACTCACATTTTAACTATATTCAAAACGATAAAGATATTCTAGCTCGAAAACCAATCAAATGAAAAGAGTCCTTTCAATTTACCTACTGTTTATTTCAACTCAATTGCTGGCTCAAGTTCAAACTGAAAGGATTTATGATGATGGGTATGGAGAATTTATTTCGGGAGTTTATACGCTTAAAAGTACAGACTCTAGCTACTTCTCAACAGACCTTAAGGTGATTGAACCTGAAACAATACTCAACCAAACCGACCGCACTGATTATTTAGTGGTAGGTGAACAGCCCATAGTGCTCTTCAAAAACTCAAACCCAAAAGGAAAGGAAGATATAGCTGGGGTTCTGATGAAAAGCTCATTGACTAAAACGATTACACAACATCATAAAAGAGTTCTAAGGGATTTTTCAAAGAAATGGTCAATTACTCACGAGGTTTGGAGTGAGGTAGTAATTAATGGCCAAACGTACTATACGGACATTAAACTTCATGATTTTCTGGGCTATAACTTCAATTTTACGGCACAAAAACAAACGCTAACGTTTGTGGCTAAGGACTCTGGTTATGACGGTAATTATGATATAGGATATCCTGAAAATTGGCACTTTATCGTTCTTGACGAAAAGATGGAAATCGTCTTTGACAGTGGTGAATTACTAGATTATCAGTGTAACTGTGAGTTTGGTATTGAACAACTCAGTGAAAGTAATAATGGCGATTTGATTCATGAAATCTCCAATAATTTGGTTGAGGCGTACTTACACGGCAGTTCCTATAATATGGAAACAAAACAACTAGAAGACGCTTCTGTTCGGTTTACTTGGAATGGCAGGATAATGGAGTTTGTAAAAAATAGCAAATGAGCAGAGCCAAACTTATCGATTATTACATTGAGAAGTCTCAAAGCCCAGACTTTCAAATTGACCAAATAAGAAAGGAATTAGAGCCCAATAACATTCCTGAAGAAGACATTAGAGCCATAGTAAGACTGGTTGATAACCACATACTCAATAGCGCATTTACTAAAAACTCAAAAAACAGGTCATCAGAACTTATTATTGCGGGCGCCATCTTGGCTCTTCTTGGTGTCGGGGTTACAATTGCCACTTTTACGGGTTTTATAAATCTAGGAGACAACTTTTTAGTCGTATATGGCCCATTTTTTGGTGGTGTTTCTATGATATTTGGTGGTTTAGCACAGAGAAAAAATAGCAGCTCTAAAATTAGGTCTAACAGACAAAAACTCGATTTATAAATTACCCTATGCTCTTTCTTATTGTTCTTGCTGCCTTAATTATTGCCTTTCTGCTCTTTCTCAATTTCAATCCACAATTTGGAGGCAAGATTACACAAGCTCACAAAGCTCGTTATGCCCAATCCAAACAATGGGATGGCAAAAAGTTCGTGAATGCTACACTTACCGAAATGGATATGAGTTTAGCTTCATTGCCAGGCTTGCTCAAAGAACAATTTACCGATAGGTACTTACGAAGCCCCAAACACCCCATTCCTGTACTTCCTTTTAATAATGAAGTGTGGCATAGTGACTTGGCTAAGCCCAAATTTGTATGGTATGGGCATTCGGTAGTATTGCTGCAATTAGACGGAAAGAACATCCTTATCGACCCGATGTTTGGCCCAGACACTTCTCCTATTGCGCCTTTCAAAACCAAAAGATTCAGCGAAAACACTTTAGCCATCATCGATCAATTGCCCCAAATTGACGCTATACTGCTTACGCATGACCATTACGACCACCTTGATTTGGCGAGCATTAAAAAATTGAAATCAAAAGTGAGTACTTGGTTGGTGGCTTTGGGTGTAGCGCGGCATTTAGAAGCTTGGGGTGTTCCAAGCAATAAAATCACTGAATTCGATTGGTGGGATGATATTGAATTCGAAGGAATTTCCATAACCTTTACTCCTTCTCGTCACTTCTCTGGCCGTGGCTTAACCGACAGGGCAAAATCTCTTTGGGGCGGCTGGGTTTTTAAAACGCCAACACATTCTATATACTGGACAGGCGATAGCGGTGAAAGCGATCACTTTAAAACGGTAGGAGAAAAATTTGGCCCCTTTGATTGGGCTTTTGTGGAATGCGGCCAATACAACAAGCGTTGGCACGCCATTCACATGTTCCCTGAAGAAGCGGTTCAAGCGGCATTAGATTCTAAATCAAATATCATGATACCTGTACACTGGGCTGGTTTTCCGTTGTCTTTGCACACATGGAAAGACCCTATTGAACGCTGTATGGCAGAAGCTAAAATCAAAGCACAGAAAACATGTACACCTCAAATCGGGCAAATCGTTACAATGGGCGAAGAAGCGACAGGAGAATGGTGGAAAACACTTGAGTAGACTAGCCACCAAATCCCTTTAAGCTTTCTTACAAAAAAACACTCCTGAAACTCAATTCGTTTTACCTTTGCCTCATGCGCTTGACTGCCCTTTTCCTACTTTCATTTCTGCTCACGGCAAAAGTGCATGCCTACCAAAATGATAGCATCCCAAATAAACGGCTAAACACTGTTCTGACGGTGAGTGGCGCTACATATGGAGCAACATTAATCGGGCTCAGTCAGGTGTGGTATAAAGAGCAAGGCTTGGAAAGGTTCAAGTTTTTCAATGACAATGCCGAATGGCATCAGGTAGATAAATTTGGACATTTCTATTCTACCTATCAGTTTTCGCGCATTGGTGATGGCCTTTTGCAATGGGCTGGTGTTGAAGAGAAAAAAGCTGCTTTTTGGGCGAGTGTGGCTGGAACTGGTTTACTTCTCCCTATCGAAATACTGGACGGATTTTCACCTGATTTCGGTTTTTCCTATGGCGACATGATCGCCAATACGGCTGGTTCTGCCTTCTTCCTAGGGCAAGATTTACTATGGAACGAGCAACGAATAAAACCCAAGTTCTCCTTTCACCGAACCGACTTAGCTCAACAAAGCCGACACCTTTTAGGCAATGGGCTGGCAGAAGAACTTATTAAGGATTACAATGGCCAAACCTATTGGTTCAGTATAGATATTCATGCTTTTGCAAAGAAGTCTAATTTTCCAAAATGGCTGAACTTGGGTCTTGGTTTTGGGGCGGAAGACATGATCCGCGCCAGAGTTGTCCAAAACGACCAAGCTGGTTTTTCCAGCTACCGTCAGCTTTACTTCGGCATAGATTTCAACCTTTCTTACATTAAAACCGATAAGAAATGGCTCAAAACACTGCTCTTTATCTTAGACGGTATTCACCTTCCTGCCCCAGCATTCGAGTTTAATTCGAAGAAGTCGAAGATGCATTGGTTTGCTTATTAAGTTCGATCAGGTATCGAGAATCCTTTTTACCATAAACCGTTTCAATTGATTTGTTTGGGTAATGAATTACAGCTTCGTCACTAATTTTATATTTAGTTAAAAGGATTTCCTTCTGACGAATTCTCAATGTGGCATTGTCTGAAAGTTCAACATCAGAATTAAGTGGCACCTCCTTTATCCCTTGAGGGAAATTAAGGAACATATATTCTAGACTCACCTGAGAGAAATCCTGTGACCGTACCGTTAGTTGATCAAAAACTAATCGATTAGCACTTGCAGATGATTGATCACTAGTGTTTATTGTAAAACGTCCCAAATTAAAAGACTTCTCATCAGAGTAGTTCTTTTCAGTATATCTCTTTTTAGAATACATCGAAACCGAGCTTTTTCCTGAAACCTTCACACTGCTCAAACCAACCAAATTCAACCTGATCGTTCGAATAGATGACGTTATCCTTTTCACTTTCCTAAAGAACAAGGTGTCATTTTTAATCTCAATTCTACTTAGAAGCTCTTTGTCATCGTAAACAGGGTAATACTGTGTCATCAGCATTCCGTCTGAGGCCAATTTGGCCTCAACCTCCTTGATCTTAACTGAATCAGTTGTAAACCAGTGTAGATCATCAAACAACACAGGGTCATCACCAATAAAGGCAGATAGGCGCCAGCCATCTTCCACCACCAAATGTTTGAAGGGAACTTCAAAAGGAACATAATGAACTTCATCTTTTACTCCTCTATCGTGATTTGAGGAAAGCATATAAAAACACAAATACGCAACTACAGTGAAGATAAACCCAAAGAAAATTGTGAGCACCAATTTAGAAGCCTTCATAATTATGATTTTCGGTTGTTAAACAATTCAACTATTTCGTCAATGGACATGTCCAGTACATCCATTTTATGAAAAATTTGGGGTAAGTCTTGGGTCAAAAATTCAGCTTTCTTAAGACCTTTGGCCTTCGCACAGCCATTCTTCTCTACAAAATACCCCACTCCTCTTTTGTTATAAATAATCTCAGATTCTTGAAGGTGGGTATAAGCGCGCATTACAGTATTCGGGTTTACCTCTAACTCCACAGCCAAGTCACGTACAGAAGGAATTCTTTCGTCTTCTTTCCATTGCTTCCTGATAATCATAGAAAGCATGATATCAGCGATTTGAAGGAATATGGATTTGTTAACTTCGAATTCCATCTTAAGCCTCTTTTTCCTTTAATTTCAAAAATGTCAACAGCCAGAAAACTAGACCAACTGGAATTGTTAAAAAGTGCCAGTTATAAACCAGTGAACTATAGAAGATTTTATTCATTGCCAGTTCATCAGTTCCTTTCGAATAATCAAAATTCAACCAAGCAGTATAGAATAACAAAGCAATAATGGCAGCAACCAATAAAGCCCATAATACTATTTTCATTAAAGGAGCCCTTTGAAAACTGGCTGCACCAAAGAGAAATATGGCTTGTATGAAAAAGTAAACCATATAGTCTAAACCATAGGGTGCTATATTGAAACTAAAAGGCATAAAAAAGGCTTGAGAAATATTATTCAAAACACCATTCACGATAACTGAAAACAGCCAATAGCTTAGTAAAAAGAACGATGGATAAACCAAAGTGGTAAGTAAAACCTCGCTACTAAACTTCTCTGAATTACTGGCTGGAATCATTAAGTAATCAATAGTTCCTTGCTTAGAGCGAAATCGAATAAAGCTACTACCAGTGAAAATAAAACCTGAAATATAGAGTGACAGAACAAACAAGTATTCATGTAGACTGAAGACCATATCATTGTAGTAAACATCCATATTCCAGTATATCACTATAAATAATATGGCAAAGCACAAACCAATGCAGGCAGTATAGAGCATTCGTTTTAGGTTGAGGTGAAGTGTAAGCTTTACTAAGCTGCTTAACCTTTGTGGACTAATCGTTGAATTATTCATGAGCTGTTGTTTTGAATTTTTCAGGATGAGCAACAATTCCAGAAAAGAGTAACTCTAAATCAATTTTGGATTCCAGATGTTCTTGTGACCGAACAATGGCCTTTCCGTTACCTAAACCCCTTTCATGGTAGAGCCATTGGGTGGAATCTGGAACTGTATCGGTGGACACAAAGTCGTATTGGTTGGAAATATCTTCCGTGCTTTTGTTGAAAATAATGGAGCCATTATTAAGCACTAAAACCCTGTCGATTAGATTTCCCAAATCCCGCACCTGATGGGTAGAAATAAGAATAAGTTTGTCATCAGTCATACTGGAGGCCACCAATTTTCGAAATACGCTTTTCGAAGGAATATCCAGACCATTTGTCGGTTCGTCAAATACCAATAGCGAACAACCCGTAGCCAAACCAAATGAAATGTAGAATTGCTTTTTCTGACCGTAGGACAAGTTTTTAAGGTTCTCAGATGGATCGATACCGAAACTGGTCATATTTGAAGCAAATGCCTCATGATCGAATTTGGGATAGAATGGTGCATAAAGCGCCACATGCTTGTCCATTCGAAGGTTAGACTCTTCAATTTCTTCGGGCAGAAAATAAACATTGCTTAAAAACTGAGGACTACGTTTTGAAGGAGTCTCCCCTAGCATTTGGCATTCACCAGCTTTGGGATAAAGCAAACCTGTGAGTATTTTAATGAGACTGGTTTTGCCCGCTCCATTCTTCCCCAATAAGCCAACAATATTCCCTTGACCCAACTCAAGATTGAGCTCATGAAATAGCTCCTTTTTCTTGGCGTAATGAAATGATAAGTTCTTAACTGAGATCATATTTTAGTGTATTAGACAACTAGTACACTGCAACAATAATAGAAATAATTATTCTTTGCAACAGGAACTCCAAAAATTTTCAAAATAATTAAACCCATAAAGTCTACTATGAACTTCTATAAAATCAATTCCATCCACTTACGCATTGATATAAATAATTTAAGCGTAGCGTAATATATTCGATGAAATATGAGTTACTTAAACATCAGCCTTCATAAACCATCATGAAAACTCTGAAATACGGCTTGCTTTTACTCTCTATGGCCTGCATATCATGTCGCCAAGATCCAGGAGAACTCCCCTCTCCAAAATATGATTTGGAAGTAGCCACAGAAATTATTGCCGAGTTTATTGATGATGACATTGAGAAAATAGTACTCTCACAACTCTTCAACTTTACGCTTACACGTGGCGTGGCCGCAGGCTCCCAAACCCATGAATTAAACAACCCTTATGAGTTCCGAACCCGTTGCGCAGCGAAAACAACAACCAACAACAACACCCAAGTGATTATCGATTTTGGGGCGGGCTGTAGAGATGAAATGGGGAGGTTCAGGGCTGGAAAAGTAACCGCCAACCTCTTCGAACGAAAAGAAAATGTTTTTGGAAGGGTGGAAATCACACTAGAAAACTACCAGTACGAAAGTGTAGCGGTATCAGGTAATAGAACAATAACAAACAACAGAGATACACACAGACAATATGCTGAAATTCAATCAACAGTTAATAATGGTATTTTAACCTTTGATGATCTCAGCACTTATTCTTACAATTCTGAAAGAAACACCACATGGGACTTTACAGACATCACTGAAACCGAATTTTACTTTGTTACGGAATTTCAAAAAACGGGTTTGAATAGAAATAATGTGAGCTTTGAGAGCAACTCGTTTACTCATATCACCTACAACTCCAATTGCTTTAAAACAGGAATTGGCCAAATGACGGGTGGGCAATTCAGAATAAGTAGTGAAGGGGTAAACAAAACCATTGAGTTTAAACCTCAACACTGTAGTCCACAAGCCTTTGTTGCAGTAGGCGATGCAGCACCTTACACCATGGACTTAAGCGAATTGTTTATTAACCATTAAAGGGTCAATTCGCAATACTTCCCTACCTTTGCTGCCGATACAAGCCACCTTATCGCTGCGATTAGAGTAATCGAAATCGGAGAGGAAAGTCCGGGCACCATAGGGAAGCATAGCGGCTAACGGCCGTCATCCACCATAGCTTTAGCGAAGGTGGAGAGGACAAGTGCAACAGAAAGTATGTACAGGTAATGCTGTAGTGAAACCAGGTAAACTCTATGCGGTGAAATGTCACATATACCTGCTTTTGAGGGTTCCCGCCCAATGCAGGAGGGTAGGCAGATGGACCCCGCCAGTAATGACGGGGCTAGATAAATGATAAGGGCCTTGACCTAGTTGAGGAACAGAACCCGGCTTATCGGCTTGTATCTTTTTTTATTCTTTGGTTTATATAGGCAATCCGCGTATAATTCCATTTGAGTTCTAAGCAGAAACATTAATTTCGCTTATTGTTGGCACGAAGAGTGTCAATCTATTTTTCCAAAACACTAATCCACCAGAAAATGGCAAAGATTCTAATCATCGATGACGAACAAAGTATCCGCAGCACCCTGCGCGAAATTCTTGAATATGAAAACTACACCATCGATGAAGCCAAAGACGGCCAGGAAGGTTTAGAAAAACTGATTGCCGACAAATACGACATTGCACTTTGCGATGTTAAAATGCCTAAAATGGACGGAATCGAACTTTTGGAGCGTGTTCAGATGGCAGGCATCGATACCCAGTTCATTATGATTTCGGCACATGGCACTATTGAAACAGCCGTGGACGCTACCAAAATGGGGGCTTTTGATTTTGTTCCTAAGCCACCAGATTTGAACCGCCTTTTACTTACGGTAAAGAATGCGCTAGAGAAATCATCTTTAGTAACAGAAACCAAAACTCTCAAAAAGCGACTTTCCAAAAAGTATGAAATGGTGGGCGAATCCACTGCTTTGAAAGACATCATTGAAATGATGGACAAGGTAGGCCCAACCGATGCCCGAGTTTTGATTACCGGCCCTAACGGAACAGGAAAAGAGTTGGTGGCTCACGGAATTCATGAAAGAAGTAATCGCGCAAAAGCACCATTTGTAGAAGTCAACTGTGCTGCCATACCTTCTGAATTGATTGAAAGTGAATTGTTTGGGCATGAAAAAGGATCATTTACTTCTGCTATCAAACAGCGCATTGGCAAATTTGAACAGGCCAATGACGGCACGCTTTTCTTGGATGAAATTGGCGATATGAGCCTTTCGGCACAAGCCAAAGTATTACGTGCTTTGCAGGAACATAGAATTAACCGTGTGGGCGGTGATAAGGACATCAATGTGAATGTTCGTGTATTGGCGGCCACCAACAAAGACTTAAAAAAGGAAATTGCTGAAGGCCGTTTTAGGGAAGATTTGTATCACAGGCTTGGGGTAATCTTGATTCAAGTACCTGCCTTGAAAGACAGAAAAGAAGACATTCCGCTTTTAGTAGATAAATTCCTACAAGACATTGCTAACGAATATGGCAACAAAAAGAAGGCAATTGAAGATAAAGCAATCGAGGAACTTCAAAAATACGACTGGTCAGGAAACATTCGAGAGTTACGCAATGTAACCGAGCGTTTAATCATTATGGCTGGTGATGTGATTGGTGTCGAAGATGTGAAAAAGTATCTGATTTAATCAGAAACGCGCTTTCTTCACGTCTTTATTATACTCCATGTCGGCTTTAGTATAGGCTGGGCATGGACGCTGCGCACAAGACGAGATGCCTAAGATTACAACAGCTAACAAAAGGGCTACTAATTTAAAGTTCTTCATCACACAATTTTGAAATAACAAATTTAGAAAAAATCGAAGCTTTCAATAGTAAATTCTCAATTTTCAATCAAAACGGATTGAAGTAGATTATATTTTAACCCACCATTAGGTTACAACCGCGAACATCGGAATTATCGAGTCTTCCAAGCACCTCAAATGTGCCGTCAGGATGAACCCTGCCTAAGTCTTTGGTTTCGATAAAAGAACAACTGTGAAGATTGGCCAAATCGATGATGTTAATGCCACCACTTCGTACTTGATTTGTTACGGTAAGCGGATCGTTGATGTCCCTCGTAAGCAGTTTCATCGTATAGCCGCAGCGAAAAATTCCATTTCCTTGAGAATAGCCTTGCGATAACAACTCTGTCATTCCATACTCAGAATGAATATGTTGTACACCAAAGCCCGGCTTCAATATTTCATGCACTTCATCTCTTACCAATTCCTCTCTCCTGCCCTTCATTCCACCAGTTTCCATCACAATTAGTTCAGGAAAATCAATTTGAAACTGCTCAACAAAATCAAGCAAGCCAAAAGTGACTCCTAATAAAATCGTCTTTCTACCTTCATTTTTACATCTCAAAAGCGTGTCGTATAGTTCTTTTGAATTATTAAGGAAGAAGCCAGAAGATGGGTCTGTCGAAATTTGAATAAACCTGTTGGCCATAGCCACCAAGCTAGAATTACTCCTTTCCAAATAAGAAGGAAGCAAAGCCAAAACCGTATAATCCTTTACTTCACCATAGGTTTTAGCAAAAATCTGTTCGGCTATTTTCAAATAGAATTCTTCATCGGCCACCCAATGTTTACTAGTTATTTGGCCAGTGGTGCCGCTGCTTTCATAACAAATACCCGACTGCCAATTGCCAGTTTTAATAGTATGGATTTTGAAGAATTCAATAGGTAAAAAAGGGATTTGCTCAAGCTTTGTTACCAACTCAGGAGATACACCTAGGCAATTAACAAATGCAGAATAAACAGGATTCATTTCGTATTGAGCCTTAAAAATATCTAAGGCCAGTGCATCAAATGAGTTTTCATTGACAGAAAAAACTCGCTCATATAAACTTTTCAGAGAATCCATTCGTTAATCAGTCGGCCCTTGATAGAGCTTTAGGGCAAATATGCCTATAATTGTATTGAGTTATAAAAGCTGATGAAGTTAAGTTTTCAAAAACATCATAAAATCATTTTTTCGATTGCACTTTTGGGGCTAGTAATGGCCTGTAATCGACCTCCAGATTTACCTGTAGAACCAAAAATTAGTTTCAATAAGGTAGAGTTTAAAGAAATAGTTGAAGTGATTGGCTCCACTGGTGTTGAAATTAGAACTGGTCAACTGAGTTTGTCTTTTAATATTTCAGATGGAGATGGTGACATCGGCATTGACGGTGGAGATATTGGACCTGATTATGATTTCATCAGCTACCCTAACGGAGAGATTGTTAAGTTCGGAGAAAGACCTGAAGACCCTCCTTTTACCTGCGTAGATTACATTAGAGAGGCTGCCGAAGGAGACAATGGCCTTGACTTAAATGGAAATGGAACCGCTACAGATACATTAAGAATTCAACTAAATGAAGATCGATTCAATTTCTTCATCGATTTTTTTGTAAAAAAGAACGGTACCTATCAAGAATTAGACTTTAGAAGAATCCCTGAGTCAGCCAATGGCATTACCTTATGCGGTGAAATTCCTTTTGACAGTCGAATTCCCTGCCTTTCTAATGATGCAAACCCGTGTTCGGCCATAACAAATAACCCAGGCCCCATTGAAGGTGTAATTAAATACGATATGCAATCGGGACTTTTCCTTCCTGTTTTTAGAACCGATACTATTAAAGTGGTTTTCCAAATTCAAGACCGAGCCTTGAACCGTAGTAATGTGGTAGAAAGTCCAGAATTTACCTTACAAAGCGCAAGTATAGATTAAGTTCTAATTGAACTTTTCGGTCTTATTTCACCGCCTCAATTGCTGTAGCAATAGTTACTTTACCCAATTTATCTTGCTTTAATTCGGTGAAGTAAATGTTTCCATCCTTGCCCTCTTTTATTCTGTGCATAACGGTTTTACTTGTGGGTACTTTATAATAAGTAATTTCTACATTGGTTAAGTCACCCGCTGGAGCTCTAAGAATAGACCGATCGAACTTGATGATATAATCATTACCTTCTGGATTTGGGTTGTTCTGATCAACATAACTTTGTACCCATAAATTGCCTTGACTGTCGAAAGTAAGACCCGCCAATATCTGATTTTTCTGAGTAGAAGGGACTGAAAATTCGTCAATATTTCCGTTCATATCTATTCGGCCTACCTTATTTCCAGCTTCTTCGGTAAACCACATATAGTCACCTAAAGGGTCTGGTTTAATGGCGATTGGTCTACTATTACCTGTTGGAATCGAATACTCTGTTACCTCACCTTTAGGGGTTACTTGCAAAATTTTGCTCGTAAGAAGTTCAGTTCCCCATACATTTCCATCAGGGCCGGCATGAAGATAAATTGGCACAGCACCGAGGGCTGGTAATTCGAAATGTTCAACCGAACGATCAGGGTTAATTTTCCCTACAGTGCTTGTACGTTTTCCTGTAAACCAAATCGTTTCTCCGTCTGCATCTAAGCCAATCCCATGCGGACTTGTGTTTATAGGGGTGGAAATTCCGTCTCCAGAAATATGACAATCAATTTCTTCAACAATCTCCCCCTTCTCATCTAACCTTACCACAACTCCTTTGAACTCTAACGACACCCAAAGTTGATCATGTTTATCAAATAGAATTCCATGTGGCCCGCTTCCATCAGGCATCTTAAAGTATTCAATCGTGCCGTCATAGTCCATCTTCGCAACATGATCCATATTTTGCCCCGTAATGTATATATAATCACCGTTCATGGCCAATTCGTGGGTAGAACCTTTAATGGAGCTCGGCCAATTTAAACTCGTATCGCTAATGGTATTTTGAGCCATTAATTTTATTGGTGAAGAACATATTAAACTGATTACTATTAATGTGATACTTAATTTTTTGGTCATGAGTATTTCGAGTTAAGACAAAATCATTCAGATTAGTCATTTTAAATTAATAACGTTCAATATATCACTTATAAATGATTAAATATATTTTAAATCTCAATTTAAAAATAAAGTATCGATAGCATTAAAACGCTTGCCTTACTTAACGCTCTATATCATATAGCTCTTCCTAAACTCTTGAGGGGTCTGTCCGGTATTCTTTTTGAAAAGCCTTGAAAAATAAGAATAGTCTGTATACCCCAGTTTATTTGCAATTTCTGCAATACTCAAATCTTTGAACATCAGTAATCGCTTGGCCTCAAGTAATACTCGTCCAGTAATTATTTGACTAACCGACATGCCAAGCACTTGATTGCATATGCGGTTCAAATGCTTGAGCGAAATATTCAGCAATTCTGCATATTCAGCAGGCGATTTTCGATTCAAAAACTGCGCTTCAACCAACTGCTCGAAGGTCTTTATTGTGCTGCCATATCGCGAAATGCCTTTCACTTTATTACTCGAGGGATGATAAGCCCGAGCTAAAGCCACATAAACCAAAGTAATCAACGCATGAATTCTGAGCGCTTTGTACTCTCTTTGATGATTGTATTCATCAAGCATGTTTTCACAAATTTCTGCAAATGAACTAAGCTCTTTCGTATCTAAAAGTACCTCGGGCGTGTTTTGGTTTGAGTAAAAAAAGGGAAATCTGTCCAACTCAAATTGGTTGTCGCGGAGCAAGTAGAATTCCTTTGAATGTGAAAAAACATAGCCTTGTACATCATCAGAAAGTTTCCAATGATGCATTTGACCTGGCGCCAAAACGAAAAAACTTCCCGGACCAACTTTATAGCTGTCAAAGTCTATTTCGTGAATCCCAGTCCCTTTAGTAAAAAATACATTTAAATAAAAATCGTGTTTGTGAGGAAGAGAAATCATATTATGATGATCAAGAAGGTGTTTCTTCAAATCATTTACATACACGCCATTCCCTTGGCTTAATAAAAACTGATCGAGATGCAGCACAGGAATATTCTCCATACTGCAATTTGATAAAAATGTCTTGATTGTCCTATCATTAGCGTGCTTTGTAACAGTACATTTAAACCGTACATTTTACCTTTGTACAATAATTGATGAACCTATGAGCAGATTCAACTCACTATTAAAAGGGAAATGCCCAAAATGCGAAACGGGGAAAATATTTGAGTCAAACGGAAATATTTTAAAACTAAAAGGCCCCATTATGCACGACAACTGCCCACATTGCAACTATAAATTTGAGCGTGAACCAGGCTATTTTTATGGCGCTATGTTTATGAGTTACGGAATCACCATGGCTGAAGCAATTGCTACTTATGTAGCTATTAAAGTTCTAAACATAGATCTTTCAATAGATGCCATGATGGCCACTATTACTGCCGTAATGCTGATTTTCCTTTTTCCAAACTTTAAATTTTCCAGAATACTTTGGCTCTACACCTTTACTAAAAAAGATGAAGTTGGCTCGGCAGACAAAATTGAAAGGCTCAAAATTTGAAATTAAATAGGCTTTAGAATACCTTTCCATAATTCAGTTTGAAACCAAATTACTTTCTGGTTCGGGCTCTTTATATGGAAGATATTATTCAAGTTCCCCACGATTCAATTCCCTTAGAAATTCTTTATCAAGATGATGTGATGGTGGCCATTAATAAACCCAATGGCTTATTGGTACACCGGTCGCCAATTGCTACCAATACCAACACATTTGCAGTGCAGGAACTTCGAAACCAAATTGGGCTGAAGGTTTCACCTGCTCATAGACTCGATAGAAAAACTTCGGGCATTCTCTTATTTGCGCTGAACACGGAAAGTCTCACTCATTTACAATCTCTGTTTGAAAACAGAACGGTTGACAAAACGTACCATGCCATTGTTCGCGGTTATACCGAAAATGAAGGACTTATTGACTACCCACTGACCAACGACAAAGGTAAAACGCAAGAAGCCATTACGCGCTACAAAACCCTAAAACGAACTGAAATTTCAGTACCGTTTGGAAAACATGCTACTTCGCGCTACTCTTTAGTAGAGGTATATCCAGAAACAGGCCGAATGCACCAAATCAGAAAGCATTTTGCACATATCCTCCATCCCATTATTGGCGACCGTCCTCATGGCTGCAACAAGCAGAACAAGCTCTTTCTAGAAAAATGGAATTTAACCGAAATGCTTCTCCATGCCATTGAAATAGAATTTGAACATCCCGTTTCTGGAGAAAAAATTAAACTTAAAGCTGATTACCAAAGTGAGTTTAAGAGGATGTTGGGGAGTTTAGGGTTTAGGGGTTGAGGTGGTTTCAGAAACATCATTGTTTGAGTAGCATCCATTGAAGCACTATTTCACTTTTTCCTCTTACGCATCAAAAGATTCGTATAATCACTAAAATTATATCTACTGTTTAACACCTTATAAGTCAGCTGTCCTAATAGGTAATTTTCGGCTACCGCAAACTGAGTCTTTTCATAGTTTACTACAGTATCAAATAAATCTACTTGTTCAACTTGATGTTGGAGTTTAAAAATTCTACTGTTGGCCTGAAGGCTTTCCCCCATATGAATAGGCTTAGTAAGATGGAAGTATTCGGTAAGTTCTACCCCATACTCTAAACCCAAATTACTTTTGGCAGGGAACGCATAATTGTAAAACACCCCAATATCCTTGACGTTTGGATTAATTTTAGTCGAATTGTACTTCACTCCCAGAATTCTTTGCCTACCATGCATTACCCAATTAAGAATCATCTGAGGTATCAAATACTCACACCTAAACTTATGATCATAGTCATGGACAAAGATATTACAAGCCGCAAGTAATGGCCACGTAATGATAAAGCGAAGTTTTGATTCAGAATCAACCAAAACCCTATCCCAAGTCAGATCGAGAACATAATTCTTTATTTCATCAAATGGAAAATACCTCACCAAACTTGCATATTGGTTGTTATATGATTCTAGTTGCTTCTCGCGAAAACATAAATACAAAGAGTTCGATAAATACAAACATGGATTTCCTGAAACGCTGTATCTTTCATCAGCAACTTTATATCTTTCATCAAATGGTATATGAAATAAATCTTTTTGATCAAGTAGGAAGGATTCCGAAGATCTGATCCTATAGGAGATATCAGGTATTCTTTGAACCAACAGTAATTCTTCTAATCGTATTGAACTTCCTGAACCATATTTATGCTCTTCTTCAAGCGTGTTTTTAAACAATTCGTAGGCTGCATATCTGTTTGATTCATTCAGATATTTGGATAATACATTAATCAAGCCCAGAGCGAATTTGCTTGCCAACTTCTTAACCTCTATAAGGTCTAAATTCCATCTATTATTTTTAAATAAATCATCTTGATCATCTAAATGATCTAAATGATTAATATAACCTATCAACCTACCATTAATTGCAAAATGGCATCCCCTAGAATCCTCTTCACGCCATTTAATGGGCATCTTCAATTTCTCTGATCCAATAAATTCGTTAACATTCATGAGTAACAAGATGAAAATATTCAGGCTAATTTTAAAATCAAAAGAGCCCTCCTGTCTCAGGTTCCCGAACCTGTGACAAGCAATTATTCAAGAACTCTGTCCGCCAAAATGGTTAAAACCATTTTACAAATAAATTTATACAAATAGCCCACGGTTTAAACCGCAGGCTATAGAACTACTTTGCGGTTAAAGAATGTATTACACAAACCAATGCCCACTGTGTTACTTAAAAAAACCTCACTTTTCGAAGCCTACCAAGATGATTGAGAAGCAAGTTATTGTCACTCTCCTTTTCATCATTTTAGAGTTATTACGCCCCTTCAGGGCTTTATTATTTATATATTTAACTAGGAATGGGTAGTACCCATTCCTGTGATATTCCGCCCCGTTGGGGCTTATTGTGCAATCTGTTCTAAAATGGGCAAGAGAATATTAACTCCCTTGGATCCTTAACTGTAAAGCATTCTACTTCTCTCAGCCCTGAAAGGGCGGGATATCGTAACGAAGGGTTCAGCCCTTCGGAACAGAATACTCCATCTTCCCAATAGTCCTGTAGGGACGTATTATTAAAAGCATTGCGCTGCTTACCGTTCTTTGCCATTCAACTTTACAACACTAACAAACCATGTTCTCTTAGCGTATTGATAGGTTTTGAAACCCAAAAGAGTTCAAAATCTTCGAAATGGGTTTCGTAATCGGCTTTGATTTGTGCGTAAGTAAGTAGAGGTTCTGCACCAATTTTGAGTTGGTCTAGGATGTTGATTAACCATTCTGCTTTTTCACGCTCTGTCGTGATATCAAAACTTCCCCGTTTAGTATAAAAGGTGAGTTGTGCCCTTTCTCTGGTCACTCCTTTTTTGGTTTTAGCCTGAAAAGACACCAAAGGGGCTCCACCTAGCCACACAATTTTGGCGGTTGGGCGGGTCACTATCATGGGTTCGTTTTCCAAACTATTAATGATGAAATCTCGCTTGATTTTCGTTTTTGGAATTTTAAAATCAAACCATTCTTGTAAAGGCATATCGAAACCAATACCATGCATAAAGTTGAACAACGACTTTTTTAAACCAAAGCTAAATTGCTCATGGTCAATGCCCGTTTTGTCCTTGAACATCACATCATTATTGGCAAATGATATCGAATTGTAATTGGGCGTAATTCCATATTCCGAAGGATTAAGCCCAACAGGACTATGGGCTGTCAATGCAAACTGATGCCAAAAACCAGATTGAATAATTCCCAACTCGAACATCTGACGCACCATTTCAAGACTGTCAATCGTTTCTTGTACCGTCTGACTTGGGTAACCATACATGAGGTACGAATGTACCATAATACCCACTTCTGTAAAATTTCGAGTAACGGCCGCTACTTGTTCTACGGTTACGCCTTTATCAATCAAAGCTAAAAGTCGGTCGGAAGCGACTTCTAAACCACCAGAAACCGCAATGCATCCCGAAGCTTTCAATAATGCACAAAGGTCCGCTGTAAAGCTCTTTTCAAAGCGAATGTTTGTCCACCAAGTAATGGTAAGCTTGCGTCTGATGATCTCAATCGCCATTTCGCGCATCAAGGCTGGCGGTGCAGCTTCATCTACAAAATGAAATCCCCTCTCTCCTGTTTGCGCAATCAATTCTTCTACTCTGTCCACCAAAAGTTTGGCAGTGAGTGGCTCGTAACGCTTGATATAGTCGAGGGAAATATCGCAAAAAGTGCATTTCCCCCAATAGCAACCATGCGCCATGGTGAGTTTATTCCATCGGCCATCGCTCCACAAGCTGTGCATTGGGTTGGCAATTTCAATCACGGAAATGTACTGATCGAGCAACAGGTCTGAATAATCAGGTGTACCCAATTGGCTCTGCGGAAAATCGTTTTGAAGTGAGTTGTTAACATAAACTACTTCCTCATTTTCCTTCAGAAAAGTTCTTTTAAAGATATTTAAATCAGGGTTTTCAGGCTTCGGATTTAATACATTCGATGCCAAAAGAAAAATCGGCAGCTCACCATCGTCTAGCGTAATGTAATCGAAGAAGTCAAAAACGCGCACGTCCTTCACCGTTCTTAATTCGGTATTGGGAAAACCACCGCCCATCGACACTTTGATACCTGGGTAATTGGCTTTGATGAACTGCGCACAGCGGAAAGCGCTGTACAGGTTACCTGGAAAAGGAACAGAAATACAAACCAATTTAGGTTGATGTTTCTTAAGTCTTTCCTCCAGAATTTTAATTGTAATTTCATCGATATAAGTAAGCGGAGCCTGCAATTGCGCATAAAGTTCATCAAAGGCATTCGCGCTTTGCCCCAGCCTTTCTGCATAGCGACTGAAGCCAAAGTTCTCGTCAATACATTCAATAATGAAATCAGATAAATCTTCGAGGTACAAGGTTGCTAAATGCTTAGCGCGGTCCTGCATTCCCATGGCGCCAAAGGCCCAATCCAGATCGTCTACTTGTTCGAACCTAGCCGCTTCTGGCAAAAAGGATTCAGAGCAAATCTGGCGAGCAAAAGTTTGATTCTTCCCTTGTAGAAAGGATATTACGCCTTCTATCGTATTCAGGTATTCTTCACGCAAAGCATAAATTCGTTCCCCGTTTTCAGTATTAATTCGGTCATTCTCTTCAGCATAAGAAAATAAATACTGAAGGCTTTCCTTCGAGAATAATTCGAGAATTACCTCTATGCCCAAATCCATTTGAAAGGAAGAAATCGACTTGGTATTTAGAAAACCCTTGAGGTAAGCCGTTGCTGGATAAGGCGTATTCAGTTGGGTAAAAGGAGGCGTAAGAAGTAGAAGATCTTTCAAGCAATTGACTTAATACATGCCTTCAACCTGAAGGCACTTCACAAAACTCGATAAAAATAACGAAACTCGAAGGTCTTTATATCACAGAAAGCACAACTCCGTAATTTAAATCCCTAGTTTTGCAGCCAGTTGGAAAACAGTTTTTCGACCTAAACAATTGATCTATTTTTTCGCTTTAGGTGGCTATGGTTGAAGAACAGCTTATTTCATTTCTAACTTTTCTAGGCAGTAATTCATGAACAACGAACTTTCTCTCGTTACGGGAGCCAATGGTCATTTAGGTTACAACCTAACTCGTCTTCTACTTTCCAAAGGACATACAGTTCGCGCTACGTTGAGAAATCTCAAAAATGCTGAAGCTTTAAATCAATTGGGCTGCCAAGTGGAATATGCAGACTTAATGGACAAAGTTTCTCTCGTGAAAGCATTTCAAGGCGTCACTCATCTTTATGCTGTGGGCGCTACTTTCCAAATGTGGTCGAAAAGCCCGCAAAAAGAAGTGTATGAGAACAACGTCACTGGTACCAGAAACCTGTTTGAAGCAGCCGCTGAAGCAGGTGTAAAGAACATTCTGTACATCAGTTCGATTGCGGCATTGAACCATTCCATTCTTCCAGCACAAGAGAAAAATGGCTACAATGATGACCGCAACAGCTGGTATTACAAATCAAAAAACGACTCTGACCAACTGGCACTTTCGCTGGGAAAAGAGTTTGGAATCAGAACTGTATTGGTGCTTCCTTCTGCTATGATTGGTAGTGTGGCGCATCGCCTGAATTACAGCAACCGCTTGGTATGGCAAATTCTTCAAGGTGATGTTCCGGTAGAAACCAATATTTCGCTCAATTGGATTGATGTGAAAGATGTGGCGCTCGGCAGCTACAATGCCATGCAAAAAGGCAGAGATGGCGAGCGATATACGTTGGCCAATGAAAAGCATACTACCGTGAAGGAATCGGTTCAAATTGCAGCAAATCTATATCCTGAATTGAAGCTTAGTATCCCTAAAAAAGTACCGAAATTCTTACTCTATGCAGTAGCGGGTGCTATGGAATTGGTAAGTAAAATCACTGGAAAAGAACCTTTATTACAACGTCACTACCTAGATATGTTCTATGGTTTAAAGCTTGATTACGATATCAGCAAAGCCAAAGAAGAATTGGGTTTTGAGCCTACGCCAGCAAAAGAAGCTTTGGAAAATGCTTTTAGGTATTTGAAAGAGGAATGGACCGGAGGTCAATAGTCATTGGTCATTAGACCTTGGTGAAAATAAAAACAATTCATCATTGCTAAACCAAAAATCTATCGTAATATTGCAATGAATAAATAATTAAGCATGGGCGTTACTAAGTCTGAAATATTTACGGAAGAGCAAAACAAGATTTCCATGATTGCGAAAGCCTTTGGTCATCCGGCCAGAGTCGCTATTCTTCAACACCTTTTTAAAATGAACACTTGCGTTTGTGGCGATTTGGTGGAAGAAATTGGTTTGGCGCAGCCTACCATTTCCCAACATTTGAAAGAGCTCAAAAACTTGGGTTTGATTAAAGGAAATGTAGAAGGAACTAGCGTTTGCTATTGTATTGATCAAGAAGCTTGGGCAAACATGCAAGAATTATTCAGTCAGTTTTTAAACCCTAATTTCAATACCCAAGGTGGGTGTTGTTAAAAAAATATTTTTCATTCATCGCAACATTGCAATAATAAAATTATGAAAATCTCAGAAATCAAAAATCACCTTAGCGGATTAAATCAAATCGCTTTTGAATTGCCTGATGGCAGCCTGGTTCCAAGTCACTTTCACGTAACAGAAGTTGGCCAAATCAACAAACACTTTATTGATTGTGGTGGCACTGTAAGAAATGAAGAAGTTGCCAATTTCCAGTTATGGGAAGCCAACGATTACGATCACCGACTTCACCCTGAAAAATTGGTTCACATTATTGAACTGTCAGAGAAAATTTTGGGCTTGAAGGATTTAGAAATTGAGGTAGAGTACCAAGGCTCAACGATTGGCAAATATGGCTTAGACTTTAATGGTACTAACTTCCTTTTAACCACAAAGCAGACTGCTTGTCTGGCAAGCGACAAATGTGGTATCCCTGCGGAAAAACCAAAAATCAAACTAAGTGAAGTTCAAACTGCAGGCGCTTGCACACCAGGTGGAGGATGCTGCTAAACCTTAAATCAACCTAATCATGACAAAGAATCCCATCACACAACTTCTACCGAATATTGAAGAATTTGTTTCTTCAATTTCGGTAGAATCAATTTCTAAGGAGCGTAAAACCGTACTTCAACCCCTGATTGATTACATACAAAGTAAGCAAGACCAAAAAGAAGACATAAAGCTCAACTTCATTTGCACTCATAACTCACGCAGAAGTCAACTGACGCAAGCTTGGGCGAAAGCGATGTCGATTCATTTCGGAATTGACATTCATAGTTTCTCTGGTGGCGTAGAAGTGACTGCCTTTAATCAAAGTGCTATTAATGCACTGATTAATAATGGCTTTAAAGCCGAACTGGAAGGAGAAACCAACCCTAAAGTGAGTCTTACTTTCTCGGAAAACCATGCCCCATTAGTCATGTTCTCTAAAAGATTTGATGATGCTATTAATCCAACCGAAGACTTCGCAGCCATTATGACTTGCTCAGATGCGGATGCGAATTGCCCCTTTATTGCTGGAGCAGAAAGGCGTATTCCTGTAAAGTATGACGATCCAAAATTATTTGATGGCACTCCGGAAGAAGCCGCCAAATACGCAGAACGCAGTCTACAAATCGCTACTGAAATGTTCTATGTTTTCTCACAAATTAATAAATCATGAGTCAACCAAAAAAACTAGGCTTTCTAGATAGTTACCTCACCCTATGGATTTTTATTGCGATGGGCATAGGCGTAGCACTGGGCTACTTTATCCCTTCAATTCCAGAAGTCATTAATTCCTACAGCAGTGGGTCAACTAATATCCCAATTGCTATTGGGCTGATTTTGATGATGTATCCGCCATTGGCTAAGGTGAATTACGGATTACTACCGAAGGTTTTTAAGAATGTAAAAATTCTTTCTATTTCCTTGATTTTGAACTGGATTATCGGACCTGTCTTGATGTTCATTTTGGCCATTACCTTCCTTCAGGATTACCCTGAATACATGGTTGGTTTGATTTTGATTGGCTTGGCCAGGTGTATTGCTATGGTATTGGTTTGGAACGATTTGGCCGAAGGAAGCAGCGAATATGGTGCTGGCTTGGTGGCATTAAACAGTATCTTTCAAGTGTTTGGTTATAGCTTTTACGCATGGCTGTTTATCACAATACTCCCTCCCTACTTCGGTTTTGAAGGTGCTATTGTAGATATCTCGATTGTGACTATTGCTGAAAGTGTTGCCATTTATTTGGGGATCCCTTTTCTAGCAGGAATGTTGAGTCGATTTATCTTAGTGAAATTAAAAGGCGAGCATTGGTACAGCACCAAATTCATCCCCACCATTTCACCAATGACCTTAATTGCCTTGCTCTTTACCATCGTGGTAATGTTCTCGCTCAAAGGTGAATTGATCGTTGAGATTCCGATGGATGTTTTGGTAATTGCCGTTCCGCTATTGATTTACTTTGCGCTGATGTTCATCATAGGCTTCTTTTTCAGTAAAGCCATGGGGGCAGAATATGATAAAAATGCAGCCATTTCGTTTACGGCAGCTGGCAACAATTTCGAGTTGGCCATTGCAGTAGCGATTGCCGTCTTCGGACTTAATTCGGGACAAGCATTTGCCGGAGTTGTGGGGCCATTGGTAGAAGTGCCTGCACTGATTCTATTGGTTCGAGTCTCCTTTTGGTTGAAGAAGAAATTCTATTCTCCCCAACCATAACATTATTAAGCGTTAGGTTTAAGCTATTCCATGGGTGCCTATGCAAAAACAATTGTTCACAATTGAGTTAAATCAAAAAAGGCTCCTTAACGACAATGCTAAGGAGCCTTCTACTTATCCGTTTCACCCTATCTTCTACTTCAAAAACGAAGAGTACATCCAAACTAGCTTTTCTTGTTCTCTGATGTAATCGCTCATTAAAGCGTTTGTTCCTTCGTCATTGGCATCAGCTGCTAAATCCAGAATTTCTCGTTGTAGCGTTATCACCATTTTAAAGGAGTTCAAGATGTTTTCTACAGCCCTTACTCCGTTGGTTACTTCGCTACTTTCTTTAATGGAAGAACTGGCAGCATACTTTGAGTAATTGTGCTCTGGAGTATGTCCTAATGTCAAAATTCGTTCTGCTAACTCATCAATTTTAAGTACTAAGTCATTGTACAACTCTTCGAATTTCAAATGAAGTTCGAAAAACTTCTCACCCTTGATATTCCAGTGTGCACCGCGTGTGTTTTGATAAAAAATTGAATAATTGGCCAAAAGCTCATTTAACTTTTCAGCTAATTTTTCGGCTTTGTTGTTTTCTAACCCAATTGCGTTTGTGTTGTCCATAATTTCTAGGTTTAATGTCTATCTAATTTTATGCTGAAGACTCGACCAACCACCACCATTATACACTTGTGTATATCCGTTGGCTTTTAAAATATTCTTGGCCGAAGCGCTTCTCATACCCGAAGCACAGCAGGTAATTATAGGCTTATCTTTATTCTTCAACCTACTTAAATTCGAACCCAAAGTATCTACTGAAATATTCATTGAGCCTTTGATATGTCCGCCTGCAAATTCGCCCTTCGAGCGTACATCTAGAACAACAGCTCCCTGCTGAACTAGTTCCTTAAAATCTACTTTTGGCCCTAAACCGAACAATCTTTTTAATCCTTCTAACATTGCTCTTAAACGTTTTTTGACTGAACATAATTTACATCTAACCAGCTGCCTCCATTGTAGCACTCGATGCCGTAGCTCGAAAGAAATTGTTCTGCTTGGCCGCTGCGATTTCCTGATGCACAACACAATACCAATGGTGCCTTCATGGCTTTAAGTTCTTCAATCCGCTGAGGAACCTCAGGCAACGGAATGTTTACCGAATTGGCTACATGCCCTCCCCTAAATTCTTCTGGCGAACGTACATCCACTATACTGGCTTTACCCTGATTGATTAGTTCTTCTATATTCATTGCTTCTTATTTTATCTCACGCTTATTTTCAATGAAACAAATGTACAATCTCTATGTATTGGACTTAGTTACATTTGTTACAGAACAAGAAATCAGTTGTGAAATTTACCTCGGTCTTTTTTTGAAATACCTGATTAATTCAAGGATCAAATACACCCAAGGGGTACCATGCAAAACAAAATCAAAGTAGTCCATGATTTGCATTCCGTTGGCGCCTCCCATTACCCATTTTATTTTGCCCCAAATGTGAGGCTCGGGCGTAAAAGGTGCCAAACCAAGGGTAAGCACTAAAACAATGGCCAATTTTAAATTTCCATTTCCTTTTTCATCTGTTTCGCTCTGCTTACCCTTTTTCATCAGTAAATCTTGGTTTACAATATTTCTATGCAGTTTCTATGCAACTCAATTTTACCATCGGCCTCCAAACCTTTCAACAATCTAGACACCACTACCCTAGAGGTGTTTAACTCATTGGCAATTTGCTGGTGCGTTTTCTGAATTTTGAAAGTGCCCGTAGCCTGCTGTGTATCTAATAAATATTTTAAAAGCCTTTCATCCATGTTATGAAAAACTACACTATCGATAGTGGTAAGTAATTCATCGAAACGAGTTTGATAAGAACTAAAAACGAACTTTCTAAAACTCAAATATTTCACCATCCAAGCGTCTAAATAGCTATTCGGAATCATCCAAACGATAGAGTCTTCTTCGGCCATTACATGAAAGCCCGTATTTCTCCCTTCCAAGCAACAGGCAATTGACATTGCGCAAGTCTCACCGCCTTCTAAATAGTAAAGAAACACCTCATTTCGTTGTTCGTCTTGACGCATTACCTTAAGCAATCCCTGCAAAACGATGGGCATTTCGCCTCCTCCTTGGTCTGATCCAAAAATCAGCTCTCCAGCTTTTACCTTTTTGAGCCTTCCCGCAGTTCTAATTTCGTCTGCAAGCCTCTCTTCAAGACCAGAGTTGGCCAACATTTTATCTAAAAGCTCATTCATATCGTCAATTTCATAATCGGCTAATCGCTGATTTAAAGATAAGCTGAAAACCCCAAAATCTTGAGAAATAAGACAAATGAATCCACTCGTTTTCGGCAAAAATCTATGCTTTTAACAACAAGTTTTTGCCGAATCTCTCAAGCCAAATTTCTTTAAAATAATATCCATCAAACACCAATTCGTAAATGATGATTGAAGCAAATTAGCGCCCACAAAAGCGGTAAACCACAACCAATTTTGATTTACATAAATTGATAATAGTATGCTGGCTAAAATGAAAGTACCGGCTATTGCATGTTTTACTCTTGTTACCATTATATTCTTTTTAAATGTTATTCATTCTTTTAATGCTCATTACTGCCACGTGAATTTTCGACTCTGATTCTTGGCTTTCATTTAGGTTTCTGATCTGCAACATTACCTCGTCTACAATAAGCGTAGGTACAAAGGCATAGAATAAAACAGACTGACGTTCGCCAATGCTCGAGGCAAACCAATTGGCAGAGATGGGTTCACCTTCTGGATCTTTATAACCCGTTACATCCATATAGGAGAAGGTTTTGACTCCTGCTTTTTTTAGCAGGCCTTTGATGTCCTTTTCAAAAGCCCTTGCCGCTGTGATTATTAATAATTCCATGATCGTCTGATTAATGGTTTGATGATTTATTCTCCCACTTTTTGCGTTCGGTCATATAGTAAATAAGCGGAACAACAATGAGGGTGAGCAAAGTGGAAACGATTGCCCCTGCTACCAATGAAATGGCCAAGCCCTGAAATATAGGATCGAAAAGGATGATGGATGCACCAATCACTACCGCACCAGTGGTGAGTAGAATGGGCTTAGTACGTACCGCACCGGCATCCACGATGGCTTGTTTTATAGAAGCTCCTTCGTTTAGTCTGATCTCTATAAAATCGATCAGCAGCACCGAATTTCTTACCATAATTCCAGCCAAAGCAATCATTCCGATAAAGGATGTGGCTGTGAAAAATGCTCCTAACATCCAGTGGCCTAACACTATACCCACCAACGAAAGCGGTATAGCAATCATCATTACAATTGGCGTTTTGAAGTTCTGAAACCAGCCGACAATCAGCATGTAAATGATCACGATCACCACCAAAAAAGCAGTTCCTAAGTCTCTAAAAACCTCCATGGTAATTTGCCATTCTCCGTCCCATTTCACGGTATAATCCGACTCATCTTCGGGTTGACCCATGTACATTTCGTTAACCGAGTAGCCTTTCGGCACAGTAAGGTTTTGAATTTGCTCGGTCATGCCCAAAATGGCATAAGCAGGACTTTCTAAATCTCCAGCCATATCGGCCAAAACATACACCACGCGCTTCTGGTCTTTGTGATAAATTGTAGGTTGGAGCGTGTCTTTTGTTACTTTGACCAAATCGCTCACAGTAACTAAATTACCTTGCTGTCCTTTGATTTTAAGCCCCTCAATATCTTGCAGACTGGACTTGTCTTTATCGTCTAAAGCCAATACAATACCCACAGGGTTATTGGCGTCTTGGTCGTAGAAACTCGACACAGGATATTCTTGCATAAGGTAAGTAATACTTCCCACCACTTGCTGAGGAACAATTCCGTGCATCATGGCTTTTTCGCTATCTACCTCGAACCTGTATTCTGTCTGTCCATCCTCTACATTCCAGTCAACATCAACCACATCTTGTGTATTCAGCAAAAGCTCTTTTACTTGGGCAGCCAGCTTGATTTGTTCATTATAATCAGGACCATAAATCTCCGTCACTAAGGTTGAAAGTACGGGCGGGCCAGGTGGCACTTCTACGAGTTTTACATTTGCATTATGCTTAGCACCTATCGCCTGAATATCGGCACGTAGCATTTTGGTAATGTCATGGCTTGACAAGTCACGATCAGCTTTATGCAACAGATTTACTTGTATATCGGCCTGGTTGCTTCCTCCGCGTAAATCGTAATGCCTTACCAAACCATTAAAAGTGATGGGTGCCGAACTGCCTACATAATTCTGATAACTCACTACTTCGGGCACATTGGATAAATACTGAGCGATTTCTTGAGTCACAGCCGCAGTACGCTCTAAGGTGGTTCCTTCAGGCATATCAATTACCACTTGAAACTCATTCTTATTATCGAAAGGCAGCATTTTAACCACCACCGACTGGTTGTAAAACATGAACATTGAACCCAAGAGCAATACCACCGTAGCACCCAATAGCACCCATCTTTTTGTTTTACTCTCTAAGAATGGAAATTCTATGGCTTTATAGGCCTTATAAATAAAGGTAGTTTCGTATGCTTTTTCCTCCTTCTCTTCTCCACTTTCTTTTTCACGAAGAAAATGGTAGCCTAAATATGGAGTGATGGTTAAGGCAATAAACAATGAAAGAATCATGGCAATAGATGCTCCAATTGGCATTGGACTCATATACGGACCCATCATGCCCGACACAAAAGCCATTGGTAAAATGGCAGCAATTACAGTGAATGTGGCCAAAATAGTTGGGTTACCTACTTCATTGATGGCATAAATAGCCGCTTGCTTGAAAGGCAGTTTCTTCGACTTAAAATGCCTGTGCATGTTTTCAGCAATGATAATACTATCATCTACCACAATACCCACCACAAAAACCAAAGCAAAAAGCGTGATTCGGTTAAGTGTATAACCCAGCATGTAGTAACTGAAAAGCGTAAGGGCAAAAGTGAGTGGAACAGACAGAAACACGACCAATCCGCCTCTCCAGCCCATGGAAAGCATTACCAATACAGTTACAGCAATAATGGCCACTCCCAAGTGCAATAGTAGTTCGCCTACTTTGTGCGAAGCCGTTTCACCGTAATTTCTAGTAATCGCTACCTCAACATCGTTCGGAATCAAGTTCCTTTTCAAACCCTCTACTTGTGTAAGGATTTTATCTGCCACTTTCATGGCATCGGCACCTTTTACTTTGGCTACAGAAATGGTTACCGCAGGGTATTCTGAAGGAAATGAAGCATATTCTTCGTTTGCCTTGCCATAACCAAACGACACATAATTACTAGATGATGATGGCCCATCTACAATTTTAGCCACCTGACTTAAATAAACGGGTAAGTTTTTATTCACCCCTACTACCAACCGCTCCACCTCTTCAACTGAAGAAAGGAACTTACCCGTTGTAATCAGAAATTCTTGATCGTTTTGAACAAACTTGCCCGACTGGGAACTGCTGTTGCTGGCCTGAATAATCTGCATAATCCCCATCGGATCTACGCCATTTTCAGCCATCTTATCTTTGTCCAGCACAACTTTAAGCTGTCTGGTTCTTCCACCAATTACTTTGGTAATGGCTACATCACTTACTTTTTCAATCTCAGTGGTTAACTCCTCAGCCATTTGTCTAAGTTGAAAATCACTATAGTTTTCACTCCAGAGTGTGATTCCCAACATTGGCACATCGTCAATGGACCTTGTTTTCACCAATGGCTGATAAACGCCTTCGGGGAATATGCCTTTGTTTTTTTCGAGCTCATCATAGAGTTTCACATAGGAACGCTCTACATCTTCGCCCACAAAGAATTGAATGATGAGCACGGCTTGGCCATTCATTGACATACTGTGAACATGCTCTACGCCTTTAATATTGGAAATGATTTTCTCCAAAGGCCTTACCACACGGTTTTCAATTTCCGTTGGATTTGCCCCTGGGTAGCCAATCATAATATCGGCCATGGGTACGATTATTTGCGGTTCCTCTTCTCGCGGAATAAGAAACGAACTGTATACACCAACGATCATCAGTGCCACCATAAGCAGTACAGTCAGCTTAGAGTTGATGAATAGATTGGCTATTTTTCCTGAAATTCCTTCTTGCATTTCTGTCTCGTTAAATTGTTTTCAATCGGACTTACAAGTCTTAAAATGTAACTTTTGCTCCGTTGTACAGCTTGCCTTCATGGCTTAGAATAAAGTGCTCGTTTTCTCCAAGTCCAGAAATCACCTCTACTTTTTCGTTATAGGTTCTTCCCAATCTTAACCACCTTAGAATAGCGATTTTGTCATCCGTCACTACATAAACTCCAGTCAATTGCCCTTTCTGAATCAATGCGCTAGTGGGTATCATAATTTGAGAAGTCTCAGTTTCCGTTGAATTCGTAGCGAACTTCACGTTCACGAACATGCCCGAACGCAATGCTGGGTCAGTTGCTTTGATAGCAATTTTCACCAAGTATTGACCACCCGTATTTTGTGCCGAAGGGCTCAACTCTATGATATTTCCTTCAAATTCTTTCTCAATAGACTTTACATAGACCATCGCTTTTGTGTCTTCCGTAATGTTTGAAATGTCAGATTCTGAAATAGAAGCCACCACCTGATAGTTCTTAGCATCTTCCAAAGCAATAAGTGGCATCCCTGGATTGGCCATCATGCCTTCTTTGATAAATGAGTTGACCACCACACCAGAGAAGGGTGCTTTGATATTGGAGTAAGCAAATTGTGCCTCCACTCCTTTTTTCATTTGTTCAGCGGCTTCCACATTGGCTTTGGCCACTTCAAATCGAGTGGTCATGTCGTCCAATTCCTTCTGTGAAGCACTTCCTTTTTCAAACAATGATTTAAACCGTTGAAAGTCTGTTTCTGCATTCTTTAAGTCGCTTTTAGCCTGAATGATTGAGGCTTCTACCTGGGCTTTTTGGGCAATTAAATCGGCATTGCTAATGTTAATGAGTGTTTGTCCTTTGCTTACTTTATCACCCACTTTTACATGAACCTTAGTCACATTGCCCATCATTCGGGTACTTAAATTTGCATTTTGACCTGCTTCAATTTTTCCGCTGGCAGCTATATAGCCTGCCGATTCAGAAGCATTTACTTGGGCAACTTTTACAGGCACTGAAGGAAGTTCAGTGATTTCTTTTTGTTCCGTTGTGCCACAACCTACCGTTAGGATTGCTGCAAATGATAGAAGTATATATTGGTATGTTTTCATCGTTTATCTAGTTAAAAACCTTAAGTATTCTTTTGTTAAGTTGTATTCAAATAGGGCTTGTAGGTGTTCCAGTTCTTTCTGAAACATTTGAGTTTCGGCCATCAACAAATCGGCTGTTTTTTCCAAGCCTTCCATAAATCGGTCTTTTCTGATTCGATAGGCTTCGGCTTTCTGCTCAAAAGCTTTTTGTGATAGCTCCACTTTGTTTTCAGCATCCGCCAATTGACGATTGGTTTTGTTCAGTTCGAACTGGGCTTGCTGTGTGTAATTTTCTTTTTCGATTGTGGCCTTTTCTACCATGGCTTGCGCTTTCTGAACTTTGCCCACATTCTTGTTTCCATCGAAAATGTTCCATGAAATCTGTAGCCCTACCAAATAACCATCGGCACCAAAACCAAAAGCGTTATTATCGTACACCTGGTAATTGCCAAAAGCATTGATTCTAGGTAAAGCGCTCATTTTATTGGATTTGAGCATTTTCTCATGCCCTAAAAGCGCCTTATTCATGGCTACTAAATCCTTTCTGTCTTGCGATAAAAGGTTGGAAAAGTCTTCGGTTTGTAGACGGCTAGAAATAGTAGATTGCGGCTTGTATACCGTTCCGTCAATGTCAGTTCCTAGCAGAGTTGCCAGTCCATCGGAAGCATTTCTAATATTGCTTTTGGCGTATCTTAACTGGTTTTCTACCTCAATTTGTCTGACGGCCACATCTAAAACATCAGCTCTCTTGGCCAAACCTTGGTCGAAGTAGTCGTTCATCAGCTTAAGCCCTTGGTCGGCAGTATATTTGGCGCGTTCTAAAACCGACACTGCCTCATAAGCCAACTGCAATTGCATATAAGCATTGATGGCCTCCATTTCCATGTGTTCTTGAATGCGCGCGGCTTGTAATTCATAAGCTTCTACCTGAATTTGTGCGGCTTGGCGTTGATAAACACCATCCAAGTTGAGTAGCGGCTGCAATACCTGCACTTCTACCGAATAGTTTTCAATCCGATCTGGATCATTCAAACGATTTGGATCGAAATCCGCAGCAGTGAGTCTTTCTTGATTCAGTTTAGAACCGAAAGCCATCAGCGGATTGTTGGTCATCATGGAGGTTTGTGTAGCAGAAATTGATGGCAGAAACAGTGCTTTCGACTGATTCAGATCTCCCTGCGCCATGGCCGTTTGTTGCTCGGCAATTTTTGATTGAAGATTATTCTGAAGTACACGTTGTACCAGATCATCTTTTGATATAAGTAGCGTGTCTTGACTTTTGGCCATAAATGCCATCAGTTGACCCGCTATGAGAAGTATTAAAACCTTTTTGTTCATTACGCTTTGTCCTTATTTAGATCAAAGGTAGATGGACGCTGAATGGCAGTTGGTAACGATTGTTACACACCAATCGACCTATCGGTTTTAATGTTTTAGATAAGAATTGCGGATTCGATGGTATTGTTTACAAACGGATCTTATCCAATTCATAAATTAAACATAAACCTCCTTCATCTATATAAGAACATTTTAAAATAAATAAAGAAAAAAATATTTCAAAAACTGATGTTGTAAAATAAGTTTTATAAAGAAAACAGATACATACTTAATTAAGACATAGTATATTTATCTATCTTAAGCCTAATTTGAGCAAAATCCCAAAAATAGAATGCATCAAAATACTTCGCCAGCTTGGAACTGAGGGAAGTAAACCTCTTTTAATTCAAGGCAGTGATGGTGAATATTTTATAAAAAGAAGTCTATCTAATCAAATGCCTAAAGCCGAAATAATCAACGAAGTTATTTGCAACGGTATGTTGAAGGTTTGGCAAATAGTACAACCAGACGTTGCTCAATTAAAAATAAACAAAAGCTTAATTGATGAATTTGAATTATCTGGTGGTAAACTCGATAGAATATATGAAAATATAGATTATAGAACTGAGTTATTCTTCGCGTCAAAAAGGGTTGAAAACACAGTGGATTTTGCCCATTTCCCTAATAGAATTCCCAAAAAGGAATTAAACACTTTTGCATCTCCTACCGATCTTCTTAAAATTGGCTGTTTCGATTTTTGGGTGGGTAATAAAGATAGGAAGCCAGAGAATCCAAACACAATAATTTCGACAAACAGTGATGGTAAATTCCTATTTATCCCCATTGATCATGCGAGAGCCTTTGCAGACTTCTCCAATTATATGGAAATAACAAAGGCACGGTTAAATTATTCTGGGGCTAAGAATATACTATCCAGTAACATCGTTAAATCTATAGGTAAACTTGAATTAAAAGGAAATACAAAAATTTTAGAGGATAACATTTTAGAGTGTATGGCACAAACGAATAAATGCCTAGACGATATTTTTGAAACCATTCCTTCTGAATGGGGTTTTAGTAAAAAGGCTAAGAATCACTTAAAGGCTATTCTTGGAGATGAAGACAGAAATAAACAAATTGCGTCTCGATTTTTAAATTACCTATGAGCAGAAGACAAGCTAGTATTATAAAGTATGTGGGTGATGCTTATTCCAATGAAAGCATTGCCATTGGATTAATTGGTCTATCTGATACTAATATTTGCTACTTTAAAACTTCACCAAGAAAAATAAATGTTGCTAAAAGGCTAAATAAAAATGCTTCCCAGCTTATTGACTTCACTCTCAATCAGTTTAGAAGTAAACTAGAATTGGATACCCGAAATTCTATTCCTTATTCAGCAATTCAAGGCGAAAAAGAGTTTCTATTAAAATTACACCATTATTACAATGGTCTTATTCAGTTCAGTGAACCGATAAAATTTAGTCAGGAGTCTAATTTTGAAGAATTATTCATAAAACATGTTGATAACCAAATCATTGGACCTCTCGATGAAAATAAATTAACTAAAGAAACCAACTATAAAAGTGTCATAAAAAAACAATTACACCTTCCACTAAAGGATAAAATTGACGTAGAATATATTATTGAAAAAGGGGCACTTAATTCACTCTATTTTGACTTCCCTATTGATGCAATTGGTGTTAATGGAAGAATATATACTGCCAAAGCATTAGACTTAAATCAATACTCGAAAAGAAGTGCTGAACTTCAGAAGCAAATAGCGGAGTATGAGAGTTTGATAGAAAGACTTAAGATATTTAGTAATATCAGGGGGTTGGATGACTCAAGTAATGAATTCTATTTGATTATTGAGCCTTATCGTGGCGAATCTTCATCAGTAGCAGAACTATATAATCTACTTTCATCGGAAAAACTACCATCCATTCAAGTAATCCTTCCTAATCAAATTGAATCTTCATTTAACAATAAAGTCATTTCAAATAATGCAACTAAATTTTCTGATTTTTTAGAGGTTTGATAACAGAAGAACCTAGACAATCAGAAGTTAACTTGATAAACCTCTACCTCCCCTCCACAAACATTTCCATCAGCTCGAACTGTAAACCATTATAATTGAGCGGATCCATATTGCCGGTAATGGCCAATACAGTTTGGGTTTCCTTGTGAATCATAAAAAAGGTAATTCCGCCTACTGAACCTCCACTGTGCCCATAAAATGTATTGCCGCTTTTACGCGCATAAGTAGACCAACCTATTCCGTAATTGGTTGCCTTTCCATCGTCAGTCTTCTGCGAAGTCATAAACTCGTCAAGCACTTCTTGTTTCAGGAAACCAGCCGTCATATGGGCCTGACCGAAAATACAGAGGTCTTCCGTTGTGCCCACAAAACCTCCTCCAGCCCATTTGTAGCTGTTGTCTACATAAGGCGCGGCCACAACCTTTCCATCTTTGAATTGATAAAACTTGGTGAGGTTGGCTATTTTACGATCGGTATATTCGGCAACCGTATTGTCCATTCCCAATTTATCAAACACCTCTTGCTGCATAAATTGTAGAAAATCAGAAGTTTGAAACGAGAATTCACCTGCATTGGCGGTTTCCATGGCTGCGGAAATCAGGTTCCAACCATAACTTGAATAAGAATAGGTGGTACCGGGTTTATTAATCAGCGGATCATTCATAAAAATGGCCAAACCATCGGTAACAGTCGGGTAGTTTTTTGCACTCAAAAATTCATTGCCCTTATAATGTCGAATGCCAGCCATATGGCCACCCAATTGCCTTAAAGTAATTTCATATTTCTTCTCTGGCCAAACAGGAACGTACTTTTGAATGGGCACATCCAAATCAATTTTTCCCTCCTGATAAAGCAGCGCCAAACCAGCAGCCGTGAGCGTTTTGGAAACACTCCCAATCCGGAACTTGGTTTTGGAAGGGTCGACAGGTGTTTTATTCTCTAGGTCGGAATAGCCATAGCCTTTCGAAAAGACCAATTGCCCTTTTTGAGAAATGGAAATGCTCAAGCCGGGAACTTGAGTGGCTTCCACAAAAGCCTTGATTTTTTGGTCGGCTTGTTCTTGAAGTGTTTGGGCGGAAACACTTACCCAGAGAAAGAGCGTTAAGAGCATCCAAGCTGATTTACGCCATAGGGAAATTTGAAGTCGTTTCATAGGTTATTGGTTTTTTCTGAGTACTCGGCCTGCTCTTTCGCTGGTCAGTTCGCCTTGGTCAATGGTAAGTTTTCCGTTCACAATCACATAGTCAATCCCCTCTGGATAGTGATGTGGATCTTCGAAAGTGCCTTTGTCGATTACTGTTTTCGGATTGAAAACAGTGATATCGGCTTTCATGCCTTCTTTGATATAACCACGGTCTGTTAGGCCTAGCCTATCGGCAGGCATTGAAGTCATTTTACGTAAAGCGGTTTGCAAATCGATAACGCCTTCTTCCCTAACATAGTAGCCTAAAACTCTCGGAAATGTTCCGTAACCCCTTGGATGCGGATGTCCAACTCCGGGTTCTAACAATGCTCCATCTGAAGCTACCATCACCATTGGATGCTGCATAATACGTTTCACATCTTCTTCATTAATGGCATGGAAAACACAAGAAGCTCCACCGTTCAATTGTGCTTCAATCACCAATTCGGCACCATTTCTAAAAGTCGGTTCTAACCCTCGTTCAATGGCCCAATCCTTTAAAGTCTTTCCGTTTAATTCTGGTTTGTATTTAAAAGAAGCAAACTGCACCACATCCAATTGAGCACCTCCTCTATCAAACTCTAAATTGAACATGATTTCTTCAATGATTTTCTCTTTCGTTTTAGGGTCTTCTAGCCTTTTCTTCAAGGCCGAAGTTCCTCCCGCCATTGCCCAAGTAGGAATAAGCACCGAAATACCTGTTGAACTGGCAGTATATGGATATTGGTCTGCCATAATATCCAAACCAATATTTCTGGCCGAATCAATCATTGCCAAGGTTTTTACACTGGCACCCCACATCGGTCGGCCAATGGCTTTATGGTGAGTAAGAATCACGGGAATATCAGCCTCACGACTAATCATAATTGCTTCTTGCACTGCATCGAGCAAACCCAAACCTTCTTCCCTTAAATGAGATGTGTAAATACCACCAGCTTTACCCGCTACTTTAGAGAGCGCAATTACTTCATCTACCTTAGAGAAAGAACCAGGCACATACTTAAGTCCGGTGGAAATACCAAAAGCGCCATTGTCCATGGCCTCCTGCACTTCACCTTTCATTTCTTCCAATTCTTCTGCGGTTGGTTCACGGTTTTCAGTTTGCATTACGGCCCTACGGATGGAGTTATGCCCCACCAAATAAGCAGCATTCACTCCCAACTCATATCCATCTAAACTGTCGAGGTAATCCTTCATGGGTGAAGGACCACGACCATCGGGACCACCCAAAACAGTGGTTACTCCTTGTTTGATGGCGCTCTCTGCTGCGGGCAAACGCATAATGGATTCCACATGCGCGTGCATATCGATAAAACCAGGCGACACGGCCAAACCCATTGCGTCAATGCGTTTGGTGGCTTTGGCTTTGCTTAAATCACCAATCTTGACGATCTGATCTCCATTAATACCAATGTCGGTGACTTGCTCTGCGTTAATAGTGCCATCGTAGACAGTTCCATTTTCAATAATGATGTCGTAAGAGGCTGATGAACCGCAGGATACGGCAAAACAAAAAATGAGCGCAGCAAAAAATAGTTTCTTGATCATATACTTAAAGTTGAAAAAGGAAGATAGTCAACTTATATGATAAATGCCCAGCTAGAATGTGTTAGGAGGTAGTAGAGCCAAGCAGTTAAAAACACTCCGTTCGCTATGTGAATATTTAATTTAGAACGAGAAAAACATAAAAAAAGAAGGGTTAGAAGCTTTAAAAACGTATTATTGATAGATAGAAAGTGCTGCTTTTACATAATTTGGCCACAATTTTGAGGCTTACCCACTGTGAAACAAACACTTACCACTAGCTACCAAAACAATTGCGGTGTACTTCAAATCTGGGGTTATTCCCTTCTTTAAATTTGAAAATCACGAACAGATGCAGAACAGCAATATATTTATTACGGTGGATGACGATCCCATCAACCAATTCCTTTCAAAAGTAATCATCACAAAAAATGTAGAGAATGCTGAAGTAATCTCTTTTAGCAATGTACAGGATGCAATGGGTTTTATAAACGATAAAAAATCCAGTTTTCATAAAATCATATTGCTTCTCGATATTAATATGCCTCAGTATGATGGTTGGGACTTTCTAGATCAATTCGACCACTTTGATATTGGGCTCAAGAAAAAGTTTGACATTTATTTACTCTCCTCATCCACTGATAAATCCGATTTTAACAAAGCCAAGTTTTATCCTTCGGTTGTTGATTTTATATCGAAACCGCTAACAAGCACTTCACTCGATATTGTTTTCAAGCGATTAAAAGCCGCGTAGGCTGCAAAAGTGTATTTCAGTAGATATTTTAAACGATGTAAAACAACTCATCATTAATATCAGGTAGGTGTAAATCTGTGTGTTTGTGTGGCATTCTACCTTCTGACCTCGTCATAAAAATGACGGGGTTATTTTTTTGTTCATAGTTTAAATAAGCAGTAAAACTCTAAGCTGGGTTTGAGCGATTCTGTATATAAATGACCAAAAAATTACCTTCAACCAACTTTTTAGAGCTTCAAACACATCATTAAGTATTTCACCTATTTCTTTATCGTCAGTTTATCTCCCATTATCGAAGAAAAGAGTCCGTTCGTCTTTTCTGCCGAAAAAGCGCGTTTTCACCCCCTACTTTTGACTCAAGAAAACGAAAACAATACGCAAAATGGAAACTATATTAATCGTAGAGAGCAACACAATGATGAGATTATTCTTGGCAAATTACCTAGAGAATGATCATAGTGTTAAAGCTGTTAAATCTCCAGCAGAAGCTCTAGAGTGGTTAGAAGTTAACGAGGCAGCATTAATATTAGCGGATTATCAAATCAAAAATTCAAACGAGTATCAGGAGCTAAGTCAATTAAAAAAGCAAGCCGATTTGAATTCAACTCCAATGATTATTCTTACTGATAATGACAAGAGTGAGCAAAGAATACACGCGTTAGAACTTGGCGTTAGCGATTCAATCAGCAAGCCATTTAGCCCTATAGAATTAAGCCTAAGAGTAAACGTAGCCTTAAAGGCTGGCCAAGCAAGAACTCGATTCCAAAAAGTAGCCTAAAGAAAAGAATCATGAAAAAATTAACTGCATTACTTAGCCTGCTTCTCATAATGGGTTGTGTTAAAGAACCAGATTTTGAAAAGTTAAATGAAGAGTCGGTTGAAGTATCAGAGTTTGCTGACTTCGATTTTCAAAGTGTAACATCAACACAAATCAACCTGACTTTTAGAGATGCCCAAGACACTCCATTAAAAGGCATTAAAATTCAATTGATAGATCCATTAACAGATCAAATATTGGTTACTGGAGTAACAAATACTAACGGAATTTTAAGTCAGAAAATAGCTTTAGCGAACCATTTAACTGAGTTGGTTATGGAAGCCAAATACATTGGTATTCCGAATAGCATTTCTATTCCAATTGTTTCAAATACGCTTACGTTAACCTATAATGGTTCAATTGACCCATCACAAGTTATCGATAACACTTTGTCTGTATCCAATACAAGTAAATCAGGGTATGCAAGCGCAGGAACCACATTCAGCAACAGCACGCCTACCATTGTATATATGGGAGGTTATAATTCTGCTGGGGTGCCCAATTATTTAGAATCGGAGCGCGACATTGTTTCCGCATCTATTTTAGAATACATCAACGCATCATTACCAGAAAGTCTGCCCGTACCAGATTATCACCCAACCTATTTGGCCAATGGAAAGAAAACAACTTTAGACATTGTAGAAACCGCAGACGTTTGGTTGACTTTTGTACATGAAGGAGCAGGATGGAGAAACGCAATCGGTTTCTACACCTATCCTACCAACACACCTCCGCAATCATTAAACGATGTACAACAAATTAATGTAGCCTTTCCTAATCTATCATTCGCTGGCAGTGGTGGTGGATTAATTACTGGCGACAAAGTAAATATTGGTCGTTTCGAGCCAGGTATTTCAATTGGATTGGTATTATTGGCCGATGGCTGGAATGGTAGTAACTCTGAAGATTATAACCACGTAGTGTTTGCCGACAAAAACCTAAACCCAGAAACAGACGACAACTTAAAGCAACACAATGTATTGCTTTGGGACGAAGAAAACGAACTCTTTCTACTTGGTTTTGAAGATGTTAGAAGAGACGACATTCCTTTTAAATGTGATCAAGATTTTAACGATGCCATACTATTTGTAACCTCAAACCCAGTAAAAGCCATTAGCACTACCAATGTCAGTCCTATTGATAAACCTGGCGTTTTAGATACTGATGGCGATGGCATAAATGATGCGCTTGATGAATATCCTAACGATGGCACTAAAGCTTACGACAGCTACTACCCTTCTTCTACTACCTACGGCACCTTTGCTTTTGAAGACAATTGGCCAAATATGGGCGACTATGACTTTAACGATTTGGTGGTAGACTACCAGTTTAAGCACATCATGAATGCTGATAACAACGTAGTAGAAATGGCACCCAAGTTTGTGGTAAGAGCAGCAGGTGCAGGTTACAGAAACGGTTTTGGCTTCTCTACAGATCTTATTCCTAGTGATATTTTAAGCACAGAGGGTAATGTTTTGAATACAGGACTGATTAATACGAATACCAATGGAACAGAAGCCAATCAAGGTAAAGCAGTATTTATTGTTTCAGACAATGTGCACGACCTGTTTGCTACAAGCGGTTTTATCAATACACGAAATGAAGAAAGTTATGCTGAGCCATCAATAGTGAGTATGACAATTAAACTGAACAGTCCAAAAGCAATCGAGAACTTGGGTTCTGTGCCTTATAACCCTTTTATCATTATTTCTCAGAATAGAGGTAGAGAGGCGCACTTACCAGGCTATGCCCCTACAGATTTAGTAGATAATAGCTTTTTTGGAACAGCTGATGATAACTCTGATCCATCAAGAGGCGACTATTATAAGTCGAAAACAAGCTTGCCTTGGGGAATTAACTTACCTGAAAGTTTTGTTTACCCCGAGGAAAGTGTTGACATTAGAAAAGGTCATTTAAGATTTAATGATTGGGCTAAAAGCAGTGGCTACAGCTACATGGATTGGTACAGAAGTGTAGACGGATACAGAGAAGTTGGAAAACTGTACACAAAGGGTATGGACTAAGTGTGTGTGAAGTGTTAAGTCCACTACCCAAGCCCCGGCATGAAAATGTCGGGGTTCTTTTTTTTACAACCTAATGAGCTGAAAACCAATTTCACTAAGCTATCTTCAACTGAGAGACCAAAGACCAACCATTTTATTCCTCAATTTATCATAAATTAATACCCAAATGTGTTAAGTTTGATTTGTATCAATTGTGATAACACAATCATTTTTTCATTTACCAAAGCCAACCATCATGAAACCATGTTTAAAATTTTTAGCGTTAAGCATTCCTTTCTTCTTTGCATATTCAATAACAAAAGCCCAAAACACTGAGCTCGAAAAAACTACAGGCTATGTAAACTTTAGCTTGGGCGAAACCACCCTTCCACATGAAAAAACTCAAAGTCTGTCCCTCTTTGGTTGCAATACAAATATTACCATCGACAGTAAATTATGGAACGGGCCAAAAGGTTTTAGTTGGAACAAGGCAAATCAAGTACTCTCGGGCATACCTGTTGGGCATCAAATAGACCCAAAAACAAATAAGCCTTATTATGTTGCTAAATATTATATTGCTTCGCCCCCAGTTTTTAAAGCAGGCAGCCAGAATGACCCAAATACCTTATATGATATTGGCATAGTCACCCCTGATAATTTTGTTTTTGATGGAAAAAAGCCCGTTCAGATGGTTTACCTTGATTACAATGTACTTAAACCTATGTTCATCAAATACATTGAAGTAACGTTTGATAGTTCATTCGATGGCTTAGGTGTTGATTTTGTACCTTTTATGGTAGAATGTGATGATTTTCCGTGGAGAGAAGCAAATGGAATTATTGGTGCTCAAGGCGCCTCAGGCATTGGCTCTTTAACTAAAGATTCAACAAATGTAGCGAGACTATTTCTCCCCTATTATTATCCCTACGATACTGAAGGCAGTGCACCTACTAACTCAATGGAAAAATACTTGGACTGTGAGGTGACACTGCTAAATGATATCCTTTTTCATTATGAAGTATTCTTTATCGTGAATGGAGAAAAACGTACTTCGATCAATTTGAAAACCTTGCAAAACGAAAAAATTAGCTTTCATGCTGAATATCGTGAAGAGCTGTCGGCAGGCTGCGTTGAGTCTAAGCAATAAAATCCCTATCTTCCTTTTTTAAACAAAACCCACCACTATGAAACTTGGCGCATTCTCCGTTAGCCTTAGCGTAAAAGACCTAAAGGCCTCTAAAGATTTTTACGAAGCCCTTGGCTTTACAGCTTTTGCTGGAGATATGGAAAAAAATTACTTGATCATGAAAAATGGTAATGCCTTGGTAGGGCTTTTTCAAGGTATGTTTCCTAATAACATTCTAACTTTTAACCCTGGTTGGGATGAAAACGCACAAAAACTTGAGTCTTTTGATGATGTGCGCGCCATACAAAAAGAATTAAAAAGCAAAGGTATTGAGCTTCAAAGTGCGGCAGACGAAAACACTTCTGGCCCAGCCAGTTTAGTAGTTACGGACCCGGACGGCAATGCAATACTTATCGATCAGCATGTTTAAGGTCTACTCCTTACCCTTTAACTTAATAACTCTTCTCGGCATTTTGTCAACCCTCCATTACTGAGAGGCTATTGAAATAGACTGAGCAGAATAAATAAACCAGAGAAAACCACCCAAAACCAAGTAAAACCAACAACCTCTAATTCATTTCATTCAACTGCCAAAACCCTGCAGTCGTCTAAATTATAAAAGCCGAGGCCTCATTCAGAATAGCTTTGTATCAAAGAAAATAGAGCTATGAGACCTTCATTAAAAGTACCCTTTGTAAAAAGAGCCTTCGACATCACCGTAACCAGCATTCTTATCTTATGCTTGGCTCCCCTATTCCTATTGGTCATGATACTAATCAGGCTGGAATCAAAAGGCCCCATCTTCTACTACTCTTACCGTGTAGGAATGGGCTATAAAATTTTCAAGTTCTATAAGTTCAGGTCAATGCGTACCGATGCCGACCAAATGGTGGAGCAACTAAAGCATTTAAATCAATACGCCAATAATGAAGAACAAACCATTAAGGCCAAGCCTCTTACACGATCAATTATAGCTTACGCTAACCACGACCATATTTTAGTGAAGGACGATGAATTATTTGAAGAGTCGGAATATGAGCAATTCAAAGCGTTAGAAGACAAAAAAGCTTTTGTGAAGATTAACAACGACCCAAGAATTACGAGAGTGGGTAAGTTTATCAGAAACACGAGTATCGATGAATTACCTCAGCTCTTTAATATCCTTATTGGCGATATGTCATTGGTAGGCAATCGCCCTTTGCCGCTGTACGAAGCTGAAAAATTAACAACAGATAAAACCGTAGGAAGATTTTTAGCACCTGCCGGACTCACGGGCTTATGGCAAGTTACCGAACGAGGAAAATCAGGAATGAGTACCGAAAGCCGATGCGATTTAGATATTGAGTATGCCCTGAAACATAACTTTTGGATGGACATGAAGATTCTCTTCAAAACTCCATTAGCAGCTCTACAACATGAAAACGTATAAATCATGAGGCGATTTATAGACTTCTGGAACTCATTATTGCGCAGCCCTAATTCAGGAAATTACATTCCTTTTATTGACGGTTTTAGATTTCTGGCCATAGCTCCAGTAATTTTCCAACATGCCAATGAAAGACTTCTGAAGTATAGTGCTAGTGCTTCAAATCAATCGGGTTGGGAACAAATGTTATCATTCTTGATTAGTCGAGGTACAATTGGGGTTTTTATCTTCTTCGCCATAAGCGGTTTTGTGCTTACCATGCCCTATGCTAATGGCAATAGAACGCTCAATTACAAAACCTATATATCTAGAAGGCTCACCAGAATTGAACCTCCGTTTATATTTTGGATTAGCTTTTTTGCGCTTATACTCTTGTTTCAAAGCAACCTTGGTATTGGAAAAGTATTGGCACATTATTTTGCTACACTCACTTATACCCACAGTATTATTTATGGAGAATACTCCATTATCAATCCAGTGGCCTGGTCATTGGAAGTAGAAATTCAATTTTACCTCATTGCTCCTTTTATTGCATTGCTCTATTTCAATCAGAAAGATGGTTTTGTAAGAAGAACCTTTCTGATCATCTTCTTAATTAGCTATATCACATTTCAGTACGTGTTGGGCTGGAATGTTCATCCACTCAAAGCCACTTTATTAGGCCACTTGCAGCATTTTCTGATTGGCATGTTAGCGGCAGATTTATATGTCAACCGTAAAACGATTGGCCGTATTAAACCTTGGGTTTGGGATGCCCTCGCTCCTGTGCTTTTGTTGGTTATGGCCTTTACCTGGACGGAAGAATATTACAAAACATTAATCTTCAATTCGGCACTTATTCTTTTGCTTATGGCAGGCTTTAATGGCCACTATTTCAACAAGTTTTTATCTGTAAAATGGATCACCATCATAGGAGGAATGTGCTATACCATTTACCTTATTCACTTGCCATTGCTCGAATTGCTCTATTCAGTTATCGGCTCGTTTGGTTACTCATCCCCTTATTGGTTACAGTTATCGATAAGTCTGATTATCGCCATTCCTATCGTGTTATTTAGCAGCATGATATTCTTCAAAACAATTGAAAAGCCCTTTATGAAGCCTGCCGGATTTAAAAATCTACTAAGCAGCATCAAGGGTATTGTTTCGGAGAAAACGGTTCAAATTCAAAAATAGAAACCATGAAAAAATTCTTAATCGTCATATTATTGATCAGTGCTACGGCACTAAATGCTCAGGAAACTCCCACTGGAATGGACAAGATCAAACCATTGGATTCTCTGATCAGTATGGCACTTAGAAATGCGCCTTCGGTACATCGCCTTACAACAGGCCAATTGCAGAAAGAGGAAGAAATGGCTATGTCGAAAAAAGACTGGTTACAGCATGTAGCATTAACTGCTGGTTATAACTACGGCAATGGAGTTATCTCCGATCAACTGTTGACTTCAAGCGATAATCAAAACACCTTTGTTACCCGCCAAAACGCTACTTATAGTTTAGGACTTAGCATTAGGCTACCATTTTCGGAACTGGTATCAAGAAAAAATAAAATCAAGTTGAATAAGTATGCTATTGAAGAAATTGAATACCAAAAATCTGACATCAAAAAAATAATTGCCGAAGAAGTAACCAAGCGTTACAATCAGCTTAGCCTTTCATTCAAAATTATAGAATTACAAACCGAGAAGATGCAAGCCAACGAATCGGCATTAATGCTGACCGAAGGCTATTTTAAAGCCGGAAAAGCAGAAATGGACGCTTACCGAATGGCTTTAGATATTGCTACCACTTCTAAAATAGAACTTGAAAAAACCAAAAGCGATGCTTGGTATACCTTAAAAACCTTAGAGCAATTGGTTGGATCTTCTATAATTCGATAAGCCATGAGTTTCGTTCAAATCGTTCGTTTATTAGTTCGCTTTTCGGCCTACATTGGCCTTACCGCACTGTGCCTGGCCTTTCTTGTATTCTGGTTTACCAAAGATGCAAAACAAGAATACCAAAGCCATACCTTACTCAATACTGGACTTATTTCTGGGTATAATATTGAAAGTAATAATGGCGAGAGAATCGATTACGCCTACACCAATAACGAAATGGAGAACCTTATTAATTTGGCCACTTCATTCGAAACCCAAAAGGAGCTATCTGCCAGGTTATTGGCCCATATGCTTTTAGAGAGATCGAAAGGCGAAAACCCAATTTTAAAAGAAAATCAGGAAGTTCTCGAAACCAGTTTAGAAAATATTGAAGTAAAAATAAATGGAAGAGACTCTTTGAAATCAGTTCAACAAAAGATAATTGAACTAAGAGAAGCCGATAAGCAGAATGCCATTTATGAACTCACTTATTCCAAAAACTTATTTTTTGGTCTAGATCAATTAGAGAACATTAAAGTAGTTAGAGAAGGCAATAGCGACATGATCCGCATGGAATACGCTTCTATTGACCCTTACATGAGCCAAATCACCTTGTCATTCCTCACTGATATTTTCATGGAAAGTCAATTGGATACAAAAGAAGGCCAAACCGAATCGGTAATTCTATTCTTTGAAGAAGCAACCGCCAATACTTTGGCCAAACTAAAGCAAGCAGAAGACGATTTATTGAATTTCAGAGTGAAAAATCAAATCATCAACTACTACGAACAAACCCGTTTTATTTCTGGAAATAAGGAAGAGTTAGACAAACAATTTCAAGATCAGTTGAAAATCAAAGCAGGAGCAGAATCGGCCATTAAACGTATTGAGTTAGAAATTGACGACAAAAGTGTATTGCCTGTAATTCAAGAAAGAATTGCCGACAACCAGAAGAAAATAGCAGCATTCACCAATGAGCTTACCGAAATTACCATCACCAACGATAGTCTTTTAGATAGACAAACGCTTGTTAAGAAAAGAGACCTTGAAGCGAAAATCAAAAACCTCAAGGCCGAAATGATTGAATCAACTAAATCGGTAATTGCCGTAACCCAAACTTCTGACGGTGTGCCTACTTCTAATCTTTTGACCCAATGGTTGAACAATGTGATTAGTAGAGAGGAATCATCGGCCAAATTGGAAGTAATGAAAATACGTCAAAAAGAATACGAAGCTATTTATGATCGTTTTGCGCCTTTAGGTTCTACCCTTACCCGTTTAGAAAGAGAAATTGATGTAGCTGAAAGAGAATATTTAGAGAATTTACGCAGCTACAACCAAGCTAGACTAGACCAATACAATATGCTAATGTCGAGCAACTTAAAGGTAATTGATAAGCCCTTTTACCCTGCTCAGCCAGAAAAATCAAAAACTTCAATGATGGTTATTCTAGCCTTCATGGTAGGGTTGGTCGTTCCATCAAGTGCGGTTATCGGTATGGAATTTATGGATAGCAGCTTGAAGAGTCCTAAAAATACTGCAGAGAAAACTGGGCTAAGAATAGCAGGCCTCATGCCTAAACTACCCAAAGATGTAGAAAAATCTAATATAGATTTCTCTACCATTACCGACCAAGCCATGAACTTATTTGTTCAAGAATTGAGAATAGCTGGCAAAAAGGCCACAGGCAAAAAGAATGTAGTAGTCTTCAGTATTCAAAACCAAGAAGGTAAAACTACATTGATTGAGAATGCTCAAAAATTTATTGGAAAGCATTTCGATGAAAATGAATTCAACTGGATTGAATTGCCTTCAATTCTAAACAATCCTTATGGTCATGACAAAGTGAAAAATGGCGACATTCATATTCTTGTTACTAAAGCAGACAGAAAATGGACCGAAGCCGATCAACACGCATTGAAAGTGTACAAAAAATATGTAGGTCAAAAGCCAGTGGTATTCCTTAATGGCGTTAGAACAGACATTATGGAAGATGTAATTGGCGAGGTACCAAAGAAACGTAGCTGGCTAAGAAGAAAAGTGAAAGCGGTTTTGAGCTAAGGCTTAAAATGCACGTGCGAAGAAAGAATTAGAGAAGTTGAATAGCATTCACCTAAAAAGAAATCAGTGATGAAAACAATTATATGCCATAGTTTCCCCGCATGGGACAGCCCTTACATAAAATCCACCATGGAGATTATGACTAGGTTGGCCAAAGAGCACAGGGTGATTATGCTCGATTATCACTACACCTGGAAAGACGTGTTGAAGAATAAGTTCACACCCAAAAGTCAGGTATTGGGTAAAAAAAGCCGTAGCAGAAAAATAAAAACTGAAAATGGTTTGGTGGAAGTGTACAATGCCATGCCTGTACTTCCAGTAAACTGGATTAATAATGCTGCTATCTTCCGTTTGGCAATGTTCTTTAACGCTTGGTTTATCAGCCTAAGCATCAAGAAAATATTAAAAACAGTAGACAGAAATAATACAGTATTGGTAAATGCCTTCAATCCTATTTATGGCTACTTTACAAGAAAATATTGGGGTGAGATAGAGCGTACATACTACTGCTACGATGAAATTTCCGGAACCGAATGGGCCAGCAAGTGGGGCGCTGAATACGAATCAAAATATATCGATCACTGTGACAGAATTATCACTACTTCGGAACAGTTAAAACAAAAGTTTATTGGCAAACACGCCAATGTATCATGTGTAAAGAATGGTGTTAACCTTTCCATATTTAGGTCGGAAAGCTCTGAACTCACCAAAAATTACAAAGTAGGCTATGTTGGCGCCATTGACCAGCGTGTTGATTTAGACTTACTAGCCCAAACTGCTAAGGCTTTAACCAGCCTTACCTTTGAAATGCTTGGGCCAGTAAAGGTTGAGCTACCAGAAAATTTACCTGAAAACATTATTTTCCGTGGGTCAGTACCTCAAAAAGAACTACCAGAAAGTATTCAACTTTGGGACGCTTGTATTATTCCATTTGTAAAAACCGAGCTTACAAAAGCCATTTATCCGCTAAAAATTAATGAGTACATGGCCATGGGTAAGCCTGTGATTACCACTGACTTTAGCGATTTATCAGATTTCGATCCATTGATTTACATTGCAGAAAACACCGAAGACTTCGTTCACGGTTTAAAAAAGGAAATCCAAGCCAATAACCGTCTCAAAGTGCAAATGAGAAAGCACTTCGCGCAGCAAAACAGCTGGGAAGCTCGGGCAAACGAATTTGAAAAACAGATTTAGAATGTCAGTTTTTGATTTCCACAATCAGTTTTCATTAGCCACATCACTTATTCGCTCACCTAATCAATTAATTCCCTTCATCTCCCCTTTCTGTCAATTATCGAAGCAAAGCTTCCAGTTATCGTAATCTAAAAAATAGCCGAGGGGCAGGCAGTACTTTTATGTTAAGAAAAAAGCATGAAAAGTTACGCCAACATACCTACCAAATACGGAGTCGAGAAATTGAGATCGGGCTTTGGCCTTATCAGTTTACTCGGGCTTATCGTGGTGGGCACTGGATTAATCCTAGTTTCAGGTATGGTGGGCGCACTTATTTTGCTTGGACTCCCTTTCATCGTAACCCTACTAGCTGTTCTCTGGAGCAAGCCAAAACTTGCGCTATGGGGCAGTCTAGTGATGGGTTTTATGATTTCTGGCATTAGCCGCTACATCAATGCACCTTGGGGGTTAACCCTCGATATCCTAATGGTTTTGGCTTGGTTGATCATAATCCTCAACAAGGAAGTAAAAGTGAACTGGAAGTTCCTTAAAAACGACATTGTAATCTTCTCTACCGTTTGGATGCTTTACTTGATTTTCGAAATCGTAAATCCAGCTGGAAACGGAATCGTGGCATGGTTCTATGCCATGAGAGGCCTTGGTTTCTATCAGGCATTAAGCATTCCTCTAATTTTCTTGCTCTTCAGAGACCGAAAAGACTTCATGATTTTTTTGAACATCCTTATTGTGCTTTCCCTTATTGGAGTGGCCTGGGGTTTTAAGCAGCAAATCATTGGGGTTGATGCCGCTGAATACCGTTGGTTATGGGAGGAAGATCACCACGAAGAACACGTTTTACATGGTGTTTTAAGGGTATTCTCATTTTACAGCGATGCAGGTCAGTTTGGTGCTTCACAAGCCATGATGGCGCTATTTACCGGAATTTTAGCAACAGGCCCTTTTAAATTCAGAACTAGAGTATGGTATGCCATCTGTGCTGTATTGTTCTTCTTAGGTTTTGCTATTTCTGGTACAAGAGGCGCCCTGGCTGTGCCATTATTTGGTGGAATAGCTTACCTCATTGTTAACAAAAACTTTAAAGTATTATTAGCAGGCCTTTCGGCTATCGTGCTGGTATTCTGTATTCTAAAATACACCTTCATGTTTCAGGGTGTAGAGCAAGTGCGTAGAATGCGCACCGCCTTAGATCCAAACAACAAATCACTTTCTGTAAGGCTCGACAATCAAAAAACCTTTGGCGCCTACTTGGCCGACAAGCCGTTTGGGGCCGGAATTGGTACCGCAGGTTTTTGGGGCGCTAGGTTCAATCCAGAATCACTAATGGCCAACACCGCAACCGATAGCTGGTATGTAAAAGTTTGGGCCGAAACAGGGATTGTAGGCCTTATGATTCACCTTTCCTTTTTAGGCTTTGTATTGGGGAAAGGAGGCCACTTGGTCATGAATCTAAAAGACAAACAAGGTAAAATCTACGGACTAGGGCTATACGCCTGTATAGTCGGAGTACTCTTTTCCAGCTATGGAAACCAAGTATTTGGCCAAATGCCAACAGGCATGGTAATGAACATGGCCATCCCTTTTCTTTTTTTAATCAAAGAATGGAAACCACTAAAAAACTGATATGGAAACGTTAATCATCATTTTACTCGCTGTATTGATCGCCTACTTTGGTGGGTCTGCCCTTTACCTTTTCGTGTTGGCCTTGGCCTCGAAGGTAAAACAACGCTCTAGTTTTCAATCAGTTGAAAAAAGAAATAAGTTTTTGGTGATGGTACCTGCTTATAAAGAAGATGCCGTAATCATAGAAAGTACAAAGCGCAATATGGCTTTGCGTTACCAATACCCTAAGAGAGCTTTTGACTACGTGGTGATTGCCGATGGTTTGAAACTGGAAACAGTAAAAACCCTCAGAAACCTTGGTGCTGATGTGTTGGAAGTGAAGTTTGAAAAAAGCACCAAGGTGAAATCACTTCAAGAAGCCATGAAGGTGTATGGTGAGAATAGGGCTTATGATGCCACAGTAATCTTAGATGCTGATAACGTAATGGACATGCATTTTCTGGCCAAAGCGAATCAGTATGTAAATACTGGAATGAAAGCCATTCAAGGCAATCGGGCTGCGGCAAATGGTCAAAATACCATTGCTTTATTGGATGGTCTTTCAGAATTCGCCAACCAAGAAATGATTTGCAAAGGTGCCAATGTGTTGGGCTTGTCTTCAAAATTATCTGGCTCAGCCATGGTTTTCGATTTCGAATTGTTCAAAAGCGTAGTTTTTGACTTAACGGCCATCGGTGGTTTTGACAAGGAACTGGAATTGGCTTTTACAGCAAAAAAGGTCTTCATACATTTTGCAGAAGACTTAGTGATCAAAGATGAGAAAGTGGGTTCATTTCAGCACTTCTCTAAGCAGAGAGGTCGCTGGTTGGAGTCACAGTACACTTTCCTAAAAAAATCGATTAAACCAGCCTTCAAAGCGCTTTTAAAAGGCAACTTCGATTACTTCCACAAAACAATGCAATTGGCCTTACCGCCACGCGCCTTGGCTCCTTTCGTAATGCTAATGCTAGTTCTGCTTTCATTGCTTACAGGGAATGTGGTTTTGATTACGCTAGCAACCATCGGAACTGTAGCCAACTTTGGAGCCTATGTAGTTTGTCTTCCTTTCAAAGTGCTACTAAAAAATGGCTTAAAGCTAATTGTAGCCCTACCAAAATTAGTGCTGTCAACACTAATTGCCTTCACTTGGATGAAGAAGTCACGCACTGAATTTATTCACACACCACATAACGCTGTTTAGTCATGTTTGAAGGAATGCCTTGGCCACTCCTGCTTCCTATAGCAACACTATTTCTAGTTTGGGGAGTCATGAGATCTAAATTAGAATTGGCTGCTGAAGCCAAAAAAGAAAAGAAGAAAAGCGCTAAAAGAAAGAAAAAATGAAGCCCACTAACATGAACATATTATTGATCTGTAAATCTCTTCCGTGGAGATTTAAGGGCGGAATTCAAACACACACTTGGAACCTCGCTTTGGCCTTAACCGAGAAAGGACATTCAGTGTCTGTACTCACTGGTGGCGCTTACCGCGAAGCCGAAAAGTACTATGAAATTGACGGTGTTAATATCATCGAAATTCCATTTTTCCCAGGCAGATACCTAAAGCCAATCTCTAATTTAGCCGAAGAATTTAGCTTTAACTGGCAGGTAAAAAACTGGGTAAAGAAAAACCACAGTTGTTTCAATGTGATACACGCCCAAGGACGCAGCGGATACTTATTATATATGATTCCTGCGCTTAAAGGTAGATTAGCCAATACAATCCATGGAATTATAAGCAGAGAGAGTAGTAGCGAAAAAGGTTGGAGTTTCAATTCAAAACTACACGCTTGGCTTACTCAAAAGATAGAATACAAACTTTTAAAAGCCGCCCATCTTAAGATTGCAGTAAGCGAAGATGTGTGCAAAGAAATTAGCCTATCAAACCATTTAGAAGGGGTAGAAGTAATTCCAAACGGAGTAAAACTTTCTACAGTAGAAGCGATCACAAACCAACAAATTTTGGTAGGTGATAAAATTAAGTTTCTTTTCGTAGGAAGACTTCACCCAGTAAAAGGATTGGTACCAGTGATTACCGCAATAGCAAAGACCAAATCAAAAATTCAGTTGGATATTGTTGGAAACGGCCCGCAGTACAAAACACTTAAAGATTTGATCAAGAAGCATAAGCTAGAAAGTCAAATCACATTATTGGGAGAATTTTCCAACGCTCAAATTCATGAAGCAATTCCTTCATATCGCGCTTTATTACTCCCGTCATCTTACGAAACACAAGGCATCGTTTTACTAGAAGCCAATGCGCATGGAGTGCCTGTTGTAGCCACCGATTTAGCTGCCATTCGTGAGTCGGTGAGCCATGGTGAAAATGGGCTGCTTTGCAACATTGAACAGCCAGAATCTTATGTATGTGCTATGGAATACCTTTTAGAAAACCCAGCCGAAGCTGAAAGAATGGGTGCAATTGGCAAAGAAAGAATTTCATCAGTTTTCACTTGGGACAGAGTAGCCGAGCGCACAATTGAGTCTTATCAAAAACTTGCAGTATAATGATCAAATCACTGAAAAATAGCGCCATGTTCTCGAACAGCCTATATTCTATTACAGGCCAAGCCTCATTCCTAGTGAGCAATTTCCTACTCTTTATTGTGCTTCTTAAAGAATTTCCTCAAGAAGCCGTGGGGGTTTGGGCGCTGTTCATTACTGTAATATCCATTGTAGACAGCATGCGTCAGGGCTTAATTCAGAACGGACTGACACGTTTGCTAATTCAAAAAGCGGACGAAGAAGCACAACAAGCTGGCTCGGGTTTAACCATCAATTTCTCTGTAATCATTCTAAGTGCTATCCTACTCTACTTTGGTGCTGGGCTTCTGGCCAACCTATGGGAAGCTCCTGCCCTAATTGAATTGTTCAAACAAAGCTGGAAGCCATTGGTGAGTTTAGGCACAATTCAGATGATGAACATTCTCTGTTTCGCTAAAAACAAGTTCAAGCTTTATGCTAGACTAAACCTGATTTACATGGTTACTTTTTTAACCATAATGGTGACGGTTTGGTACACTGGAAACTTGAGTTTCAATGCCATTCTAAATGGTCAATTATTGGCCGTAATTCCTTCCGTTACTTACATGCACGTTAAGCATCCGATTGCCATTGCAATGCCAAAAATGGCAATCATTAAAGAGCTACTTGGTTTCGGAAAATACATTGCAGGAACCAACCTTTTATCCTTGCTTTTTAACAAAGCCGATGTGCTTATGATTGCTTATTTTCTTGATCCAATTTCACTCGCACTTTTCCATTTCGCATCAAGAATTATTCAGTACATAGAGCTTCCATTAACGGCACTTAGCCAAGTCATTTATCCGCGATTAGCAGCAAGTTATCATGCAAACGGTGTCAGTCAGCTAAAGAAAGAATATGGCCGGTCAATACTCACGTTATTAGCACTCATAATTCCAGGAGTAATGGTTATAGATATTTTCAATACCAGTATTATAAATATTTTATCATCAGAAGATTACCTATCGTCATCTCAATTGATAATTATACTATCTATTGGTTGTTTGTTCAAGCCTTGGGGTCGTGTATTCGGGCTTACATTGGACGCTATAGGTAAGCCCAAAGTAAACTTTCAGATGCTGGCTTTCAGCCTATTAGTAAATATTGCAATGAATGCCTGGCTAATTCCTCAATATGGTGTTACAGGTGCGGCTATAGCAACTACTAGCAGTATCATTATTACCATCTTATTAGGTCAAATAAGAATCAAGAAATATGTAGACATTTCTCCTTTATCGGAAGTGTTTAATTCATTCAAGATCAAAACATTAATAGCCACAAAATAAACTCATTATGGAACTTACTTTTGGCAACGCACAAATTTATACTAGTGAGCGAATGAAGGGCAATCCCCTACTCGCAAAACTGTTTAATAAAGTGTTCGGGTACACCAATGTGGGCAATTATGCGCGCTTTACCATATTCAAAAAACTGATTAAAAATATTCCTTTCAAAGGAGATGAAAACATCCTTGATTTAGGCACTGGATTTGGCGAGTACGCCATCAGTTTGGCTACCGCTTTCCCTAACTCAAAGGTGCACGCTTTAGACATAGATCAAAGCAGAATCAATAGCCTAAACGAAGCGCTTTACAAGTCTGAAATTAAGAACATAAAAACCTATTCCGACTACCTAGATCGCACCAAAATTAAGGAGCTTGACTTCGCCTTTTCGATTGATGTTTTCGAGCACATTGCTCCAGAAGACATGCCTTTCAATACGGTGCATGATCGACTGAAAAAAGGTGGTTATTTTATGGTGAAAATTCCGAATGTAGAACAAAAAACAATTTTGCCAGATCGCTACTTTGCCGATCATGATGAATGGCTAGAAGAAGAACATATAGGACAAGTGTACGACCTCGATGGATTGAAGAAGAAGTTTGAGCAAGAGGGTTTCGAGGTGGTACATGCCTCCTATTCTGATGGGTATTTATCCAGATTGGCTTGGGAACTTGCTTACCTAGGAAAGAAAGCAGGCGTAGTAACTCAATTGTTAAGCTTGCCTTTGGCCAAAGGTTTAATCCATATGGACCGTTGGTTTCATCATGGAAAATGGGGCAACGCAATACAGGTAATTGGTAAAAAAAAGTAAATCATGGAAAGCCCACTAGTCAGTATTATTACGGTAAACTACAAGCAAGCGCAAGTTACTTGTGAGTTATTGGATTCAATAGCGAAACTCAGCTACCCTAATTTAGAAGTCATTGTGGTAGACAATGCTCAGCCGAATGACGACACGCAGCTTTACCGCCAACACTTAGAAAATGTTGTGGTGATCAACAAAAAAGAAAACTTGGGTTTTGCTGGAGGAAATAACGAAGGCGTTAAGGCCGCTCAGGGCGATTACATTTTACTTCTAAATAATGACACGGAAATTAAGAACGGAACTATTGAGACACTCTTAAATTGCTTTACTAGCCCATCTGTGGGTGCAGTGAGTCCGGTGATTAAATATTTTGACGCGCCAGATACAATTCAGTTCGCAGGTTTTACAGAAATCAACAAACTGACAGGCCGTAACGAACTGATAAAATCGCGCCCTCAACCCACAGGAACTGTATCTACCCCCTATTTCCACGGGGCTGCAGTCATGATTCCTCGGTTTGTGATAAATCAATGTGGCTTAATGCCCGAAGACTATTTTTTGTATTACGAAGAATTAGATTGGTCCAGAATGTTTCGAGAAGCAGGTTTTGAACTGAAAGTGTGTATGGACGCGGAAATTCTTCACAAAGAATCAATCTCGACCGGAAAAAACAGTCCGCTAAAAGTATACTACCAAACCCGGAATAGAATCTATTTTATGAAGCGCCAGAAAGGACAGAGAAACACAGCCTTCCTACTTTTCTTCCTCCTACTCAGTTCACCTAAAAACATTGTTAGCCATTTATTGAAATCGGAGTTTAAGCATTTTAGAGCTTTCACCAAAGGGGTTTGGGATGCATTGATTTTAAGGAAAGTGGGGTTTGTGAGGGTTTAAACTTAAACTCAGGCTCTTAGTCAATTCGAATACCGTCAATGAAACCTTTAAGAATAGAGTGATAATCATTGACCATCAAAGTAGCCCCTACAATATAACCCGTTATTACTGCATATACCTTTTTTACATTCCTACTTTAGTACCTTTTTTGGTACTAAACACATCTTAGTACCTTTTTTAGTACTAGGCTACTTCTCTCAATCTCACTTAAAACTGAGCCACCTAACCTGATAAGCTGCTCATCGCCTAAAGTCTGCAACTCATCGAAATTAACTCATTTCAGTTCAGGATTCGGCTACTTTTATCCTACTAAACAAACAGCATATGGAAACGCTCTTTTGGATTTCGACCTTTACTATTCTTTACTCATTTGCCGGATACGGTATACTGATAACCTTGCTTAATAAGTGGAAGAAAAAGAAAAACACCAATACAGCCTTCTCTGAAGAAGACTGGCCTGAGGTTACTCTACTGATTGCAGCTTATAACGAAGCTGAGATTATAAGACAAAAAATTGCCAATTGTGAAAAAATCGATTACCCTAAAGATAGGTTAAAAGTGCTTTTCGTTACCGATGGCTCAACAGACCAAACTAACGATATTATCAAGCAGTATAATAGTGTTTCATTCAGCTTTAGCCCAGAAAGAAAAGGTAAAATAGCCGCAGTAAACCGCATAATGCGATACATTACTTCGCCAATTACTGTGTTTAGTGACGCAAATGTAATGATGAACCCTGGTGCAATAAAGGCTTTGGTTCAGCCCTTTGAATCTAATTTGATGGGCGCTGTTTCGGGCGAAAAAATAGTATTGAGTGAAACTGAAGATAATGCCAGTGCTTCTGGTGAAGGTTTTTACTGGAAGTATGAGTCATTCCTAAAAAAGCAAGATGCCGAATGGAACACTTTAGTGGGTTCAGCTGGTGAGTTATTTGCCATCAGAACTCGATTATTCGTTCCTACAGAAGAAAATACTCTTATAGAAGACTTTGTGATGACCATGCGCATTGCAGCAGATGGCTATAAAGTTGGCTACGAACCTAGTGCCATGGCAACAGAAACTGCCTCGGCAAACATTGCAGAAGAAACCAAAAGAAAAGTGAGAATAAGCGCTGGGGGAATTCAGGCGGTGATCAAACTGGTAAAGCTGTTGAATGTTTTTAAGTACGGAAAACTCACCTTTCAGTATGTGTCGCACCGTGCCTTGCGTTGGACACTCATGCCATTGGCTTTGATTGGGGCTTTTGCCAGTACATTGTGGCTTGCCGACACACATTGGTTTTACAATTTAGCGTTTAGAGCTCAATCCATCTTCTATCTGCTTGCCTTCTTTGGCTATGTAATTAGAGACCAAAAAACATCATACAAACTGCTCCACATCCCCTACTACTTTGTTTATATGCACATTTGCGTAGTAAAGGGTTGGATAAAATACTTCAAAGGAAATCAAAAGGTAACCTGGGATAAATCTGAAAGAGTAATCTTAAAAAGTTCAGAAAATCAACTTTCGGTGGTGAGAAACTAAAAGAGGAACCAATAGCTCCTCTTTTTCAATATTTTTAAACTGACTAAAGCAAGTTCAATCGCTTCATTAAAGCTTCTTTATTGGCCCTAGAAATAGGAATTACCTTATCTTCAATCAGTAAGTTCGATTCTTCAATATCTACGATTTTAGATAGATTGACCACGAAAGACCGATGTACTTTCTGGAAGTTAAATTCTTCCAATCGGTCTTGAACCTTTTTCATGGTACTGTGTACTATATAGCCCTTATTAGCGGTTTTAAACAGTGCATAATCTCCCTTGGCTTCTATATAAAGTATATCCTCTATTTTTACTTTTATCAGCTTAGCGTCTACTTTCAGGAAAATGCTATTGTCTATAATCTTCGACATTCCACTGCTTTTTTCAGCAGATTTAAGCCTTTCGTAAGAGCCCATCGCCACTTCAATAGCCGCATTAATATCTTTTACGCCATAAGGTTTTACCAGGTAACCAAACGGCCCTCTTTCTCTGGCCCTTGAAACAGTGGTATTATCGGCAAAAGCAGTGGTAAAAATGAAAGGAATGTCAAATTGGTCGTTGATAATTTCGGCCAAATCTACACCGTCAATATCTCCTCCAATTTGAATATCGAGCAGTGCCAATTCTGGCGAATGTTGATTACAAAGTTCAATGGCATCATCGGCATTGGCAGCAACACCCACTACTTTATGATCTAACATTTCTAGGATATCTTTAAGACTATCCGAAATCATTATATCATCTTCTACAATTAATATCTTTAACTGGCTCATTCCTTAAATAAGATTTGAGTTAAAGATAATAATTATATAGTCTTAAAAAAGACTTGACTTATCGAGTTGGAATAATAACTATAAATTCAGAGCCCATATCTTGTTCACTATTAACGGAAATGGTACCTCCGTGCATCTCTACAAATTCTTTCACAATAGAAAGCCCAAGGCCTGTACCTTGAATGTTTTTAACATTTGTAGCCCTATAAAAAGAGGCAAACAATCCTTTTTGATCCTTCTTTGGAATTCCTATACCATAATCTTTAAAGGTGATTTTCACCTCATTCGTTTTTTCATAAGATAAGATAACCTTGGGGTCATCTTTTCCTTCTGAATATTTAAAAGCATTTGAAATAAGATTGGCCACGACATGATCAAATAAATTGACATCGATATTGATGGGTTGTGCTACACCGATAACAGAAAAGTCAATAGATCTACCGTCCTTTCTATTTTCAGTTAATTGAGTTACGGCTTTTTTAATTAGCTCATGAAGGTCGGTTGGTTTTTTATTTATTTCCACACGCCCTGCCTCTATTTTACCCAACATCAAAATATCGTTCATCAAGAAAGTTACCCTTCCTATTTCTGACTCAATTCTATCGAGGTATTTATTATAACCCTCGAAATGCTCTGGGAATTGGTTTTCGAGCTTGAATGCTATTAAGTCTGTATTTTGCTTTATCGTAGTCAGCGGGGTTCTAAACTCGTGAGAAGTCATAGAAACAAATCTAGACTTAAGTTCATTCAACTCACGCTCTTTATTGAGTGCTTTCTCCATTTCATTTTGCACCTCTTTTTGAATGGTAATATCTCTTACAAAAGCAGTAAATGAATGAATTCCATTTCTAACAATGGGTAGAATAGCCAGCTCAATCGGGAATTCCTCGCCACTTTTACGCATAGCTGTAATTTCAATGCGCTGGTTTAGAACAGGCCCCTGTTTTGTTTTAAAGTAATTTTTCATTCCCGCATCATGTGCTGAATGATGTTTAGAAGGAATGATATTATTTGTTAGTGGTTCACCAATTACCTCTTCAGCTTTCCAGCCGAAAATCACTTCCGCTTGAGGGTTCCACTCTGTGATTAAGCCTTTTTGGTCAATTGTGATAATTCCGTCAAGTGCTGAGTTAATAATTGTTCGAAGCTTATTTTCATTTTCTTTTAATTCTCGCTCGGCTATCAGTTGTCTTCGCTTTGCCTTAGCATTCTTCAGTCTATTAGATGCTAAATTAGCAAGAGTAGTAAGTGTAGTTAAGTGCTCATCCTTAAAGAAATTTTTCTGCTTGTGTTCTGAATCTATAACCCCAATTACCTTATTGTCAGCAATTATAGGCACCGTAATTTCAGAGAGCCTTAGTCCATCAATATCTTTATATCTGCTATCTTTAGAAGTATCGCTTATAATTTCGGCTACCCCAGTTTCAGCAACATGTCCAACTATTCCTTCTCCAAGTTTCACCTGAATTGGGTCTATTATTGTTCTATCTTTCGACATATTTGGCCCATAAAGTGCCAACTGTTCTAAACAGTTATGGTCTTCATTAAAAACGTAGACAACGCAGTCTTCAAAACCAAACTCGTCAATAACATTTTCAGCAATCTCCCAGGCTATTTCTACAATATCTTCTTTTACCAACAGCTTGGTAACGAAACCGTTGATCGCTTTTAGATAGCTTTCATTTTCAGACAGTTTAGCATTTCTTAATCTTAAAGTTTCGCGCTCCTTAGCTAGCTCCTTTTGGTTTTCGTCTTGGCTAATAATAAAGCCAATGTATTTTGCCAGAAGATCGATAAACTCAAGATCGTAAGCATCAAAGGGCTGTTCACGTGCTTCTACACAAGTGAAATTAACTGTACCTCTCCTTTTTCCATTTACCGAATAAGGGGAGGCTATGTATGTTTCAATACCAAACTTACTAAATGCGATATGGTCTGAATAATCAGATTTACTAAAATTATGAATTGCAATTTTTGAATCAAGATTAAAGGTAATGTCACAGTAAGTTTCTTGCAGCTTAAAGTGCTGTTCAGCCGAATCTGCCGGCTCTTCATCATTTAAATAGCTATGCTGAACATAATAATCATCGCCTTCAATCCTACTTACAATCCCAAAAGGTAAATTAAGATAGTTAGCAGCAATCTTCATCCCTTCATTGATTTGACAGTTAAGATCTAAACCAATGTTGGAGGTCATTTCGTTTAAAAGCTCTAAACCTACCCTGTATTTATCTAAGCGACTGCGGGTATATATGAGTTCTTCCTCATCTTTCTTTCTGCCCGTAATATCCATGTGAATCCCTAAAGACCCTATTCTTTCACCATCAAAATTGTAGTTGGGAGCACCACTAATCAAACACCAAATTGGTCGGCCATCTTTATGTTTCAGCATTACTTCATAAACACTAGCTACACCTTGCGCCCGCTTGTCATGCTCTCTATCAATAATCTCCTTTGTCTGTTTTGGAACTAAAATATCGGAAGCAACATTGCCAATAAGCTCTTCTGGTGTATAGCCAGTAATGCTACACATGGCCTCGTTTACGTAGAGAATTTTTTCATCTAAGTCTACTTCTAAAAGACCAAACTGAAGGTTTTGAATAATACCTCGGTATTTTTCTTCGGATTTCAGTAATAGTTGATCAGATACATGTCGGTCAGTTATATCTCTGGCTACCGACATCATTCCTAAAATACCATGTTCATCTTCAAGAATCTGCACGTTCTGACCAATCCAAATTACTTCACCATTTGCACAAACAATTGGAAACTCCAAGTAAGTGGTTGTTTCACCCTTGGCCATTTGATTTTGGTAAAAATGAATTACTCTTTCCTTGTGGTCATCTCGAATCAAATCGACATATCGCATCCCAATTACTTCGTCCTTGCTGTAACCCACAGCCTTTAATGCCTTGGGATTTGCATAGGTGAAACAGCCTTGGGTATCTGTTTCATAAATAATGTCATTTGCCGCTTCCACCAACATTTTGTAGCGGTTAATCGACTTTGATCTAGAAGAGTATGATTTTTTATGCTGCAAATCGAAAGAAATATGATATAAACTATCTGAGTACCGAATACTAAGATAATACATTGCATGGTTCATTTCGAATTGTATGTTCTCTTTCTTAGATAAATCTGAAGAAATACAATGCCATAGATTTTCTCCAATCTTTTCTCCTTCTACGAGTCCTAATTGGGAATTCCAGATTGAGGGTACAAACTGTTTACTGACTAAAAGTCCGTTACTGGTAATGGTTATTTGAGGCTGTGTGTTCACTTGGGCTGAGTTGTGCAATACAAATGAATAGAATTAATAGTTGGTACAATGATTCTTTCGATAACTGACAGTATTATTCGATAACTGACCGAAATCATCGATAAATGAATTAAGGTCTTCCCAGCCACTCCAATAATAGCACGCCTATCAATCTGATTTTCTTCCTATCTTCCAATTCAAACAACCATATAGAAAATGAATAGAAAACACATTCTACTATTTTTGTTGCTCTACTCCCCTATGCTTTTTGCTCAAGAAGTAAGAGTACTGAACCCTATAACTTGGCCCGAATCTGATAAAGACACCGCCACATACACCGTAAAAGGCGAAAGGCATGGTGTTAGTTTTTTTAAACAGTATAGACACCCTGAAGTACAATATGAGCCAATGAAGCAGCTCACCTTCGACACCTACCACACCGTAAACGTAATGTATTACTGGTATAAAGTATGGGCCGAAAAGTATCCAGACATTGTAGACTTGTATCAGGTAGGCACCAGCTTTGAAGGTCGACCAATTTTACAGATGACCTTGACCAATAAAAAAACTGGCAAAGACACCGATAAACCAGCCGCTTACTTTGAAGGTGGCCGCCATAGCGGAGAAATTACCAGTAGCGAATCCATTCTCTGGCTCACTCAACACCTATTAGAAAACTATGGTAGCGACCCCGCCATTACCAAACTGATCGACACTAAGGCGATTTACCTGAGACCACAAAACAATCCTGATGGTTCGAACCTCTATTTAAACACTGCCCAAAGAAACCGTTCTACGGTAAGGCCACACGATAATGATAGAGATGGTTTACTAGATGAAGACGATGAAGAAGATTTAGACGGAGACGGAATTATATACCAGATTCGAGTAAAAGCCAAAAAAGGGGAAAAAGGCACACATATTATTGACCCAAGAGACCCGAAAGGACGTTTAATGAAGCGTTCAGAAAATGGTGATTACTTTGTTTATAGCGAAGGAATCGACAATGATGGTGACGGCCGTTTTAATGAAGATGGCATTGGCGGATTAGACCTTCATAGAAACTACCCTGAAAACTGGCGACCTGATACGGGTGAAGATGAAACAAGCAGGGGCTATACACAAAATGGAGCCGGAGCTTTCCCCATGTCCGAACCAGAATCGCGCTCTATTGTAATGTGGATGCTTACTCACCCTAATATTTCAGTAGCCAACTCTATGGACACCCGAGTGCCAATGCACTTAAGAGCTCCTTCTACTTCGAAAAGTGAAGAAAGAATGTATCCTGAAGATTTGGACATCTACAAAAAATACGATCAAATTGGAATGGACATTACCGGCTACCCTTGGGCTGGCGATGTATATGAAACTTATGCCACACGCTACAAAGTGAACCCTTCTACTGGCGACCCATTAAAACCTAGTCCGCTGTTCGGCCATGGTCCTGATTTTGGGTACTTCTATTACGGAGCAATCTGGTATGGCGATGAGCTATGGAACAATGGTGCCATGAAAGATTACGATAATGATGGCATTTATGACGATTATGATGGACTGCGTTGGGACGATGAAGAAAACGGAGGTCGTGGTTTTAAAGAATGGGAACCTTTCGATCATCCAACATTAGGCAAAGCCGAAATCGGTGGTTTTCACCCTAAATTCTTTGGTCAAAACGGACCACCTTGGCAATTAGAAAACTGGGCGAAAAAGCAAGCACTCTTCAATTTAGCCATGGCCATGGATTTACCACAAATTACTTTAAACGATGTAAGTGTAGAAAGCAAAGGCAAAGACACCTATATAGTGAAGGTGAAATTCACTAATACAGGCCAATTACCCACTGCTCTTAAACAGGCACAATTGGTTAAAATTGTACGCGAAGACCGTGTTCAGTTACAGTTCGATTCGAAACTAACCCGAGGCGGTGATGAGGCTCAAGTGCAAATCATTAATCCTACTCTATCTGACAAAACTCAGTATATGGACAGAACGCTGCCAGGCCAAAGCCAAGAAGCTACTTTTGAAATTAAACTGAACAAAATCAAGGGCGCTAAAGCAAAAGTGGAAATCCTTTCCACACGAGGTGGTTATATAGAAACTGAGGTAACCATCGGTACACCAGAAAAATAATAGCACCAACAACACCCTAATCAACAGCCTGAAAATCAATGTGTTTTCAGGCTGTTTCGTTTCCTACCCTCTTCAACTAAAAGATAAAAACCAAACATGTTGAAAGATAAATATATTTTAATATTAACATATTTAATTTTATTAATATATATAAAACTCTAGCTTAACGACCTGAACAAAAACAGCTTAGAATAAATAGATAATGAAGTAATAGGCCATTACAAAACAAGCGATAAGCTTAAGCAGTGTGCCTGCCAAAAAACCAAGAAACGAGCCCAGTGCTGAACGCATGGCCTTATTAGTATCTTGCCCAGCGCTCATTTCGCCAACAAAAGCACCCAACAACGGACCGATAATAATTCCAAAAGGAGGAAAAAAGAACATACCTATAATTAAACCTATAGTACTCCCCCACACCCCTTTTTTAGTTCCGCCAAAACGCTTGGTTCCATAAATGGGAACAATGTAATCTAGCACCGTAACGGCAACAGTAATTAAAGCCAATGTCCATAAAGTATCTTCTGGAATATCAGTTCTAGCTGTAAAATGGAGGAAAAGCAATCCAAGAAAACTAACAGGTGGCCCAGGTAGAATGGGTAAAAAACAGCCTGCAACACCCACAAGCATAAAAACGATACCTAAAACAATAAGTAGTATATCCATGGCTAAAAAAATGATTGATATTTAAAGATGATTAATTTTGGTGTATAAGTCATGATGGACATTCGAAAACAACTTTTAAAGGAACATTCCAAAGAGAATACGAACCTCATCGTTTCTTATGTTGCCGAACAACAGGAACGGTTTGATGCGCTGATGAACTTATTCCTAAGCGATGAATATCGCGTAACGCAAAGGGCTGCTTGGGTAGTTGGTGAAATTGGTAGAAAGAAAGTAGAAATGCTTAAACCACATTTGAAAGCAATGGTGTTCAACCTTAAGCAACCCAATTTACATGACTCCATTAAACGCAACACCGTCCGTGTGCTTCAGGAACTCGAAATTCCAGAAAGCCTTTGGGGTGAAGTAGCCGACATTTGCTTTGGCTATTTGGCTTCTAAAAGTGAAGCCATAGCTATTAAATGCTTTTCCATGACCGTGCTTTTGAATATTACCCAAAAGGTACCTGAGCTAAAAAGCGAACTTCAAATTCTTATTGAAGACCAAATGCCATATGGCTCTGCCGGCTTTAAATCCAGAGGAAAACGTACGTTAAAGGCGCTTGAGAAAATCCAATAAGAGTCCCCATTGCTCACCACAAAAGTCAACCGAACCGTCATAGTAAACCTGCAAGTGCACATCGAAGTGAATGAGCTTACGTGAAGCAATCTCACTGATTATTAACCGCAAAGGGCGCGGAGTTTCACAAAGAGTATATACAATGTATGCAATGCGTATTCAGCTCTGCCGAGCCAACTTTAAATAAAGATTGCTTCGTGCCTCGCAATGACCGTGACCGATGGCTCACCGCAAAACCCAAACATTCGCGCCACAAACGCCAACTTAACTGTCATTGCGAACCTGTCAATAAACATCGAAGTGAATGAGCTTACGTGAAGCAATCTCACTGATTACTTAAACCTCTGCCCTATTTCGAGCCGTCATTTCGCAGCTTGCGGAGAAATCTTTTCACTTTCCTTAGATCAAGATTAACTGTACCAAAAGGTTATTGCGCCCCTTCAGGGCTTGATTAATTTTAATACTGATATTGGAATGGCCTGTACCCATTCCTATGGTATTACGCCCCGCTGGGGCCTACAAAGGTGTCGCCCCAGCGGGGCTTAATGTAGAATGGGTATTTCTTTATGCTACAAAGGGGCCACCCCGCTGGGGTTTTACTTTTACACAAGCATTCTACTTCTCTTAGCCCTGTAAGGGCGTAACATCAAAACGAAGGGTGCAGCCCTTCGGTAGTCAAGACTACGACTCACATAAGTCCTGTAGGGACGAGATAATAAAACATGTAAGTGCCATTACCCACTGTCGCAGGTTCTCCGAACCTGTGACTACTTTAACCTAGGACTCTGTTCTTGAGTTACCTTATTTACTAAGTCTCATAGCAAGCGGACCCTGAAACAAGTTCAGGATGACGGTCAATTTAAGCCTATTCAGAGCAGCATGCTCGACTGGTTTCAGGTTTAAATGGTTAATAACATCACTAGGTACCTTTTACACAAATAGCCCACGGTTGAAACCGTGGGCAATAAATGAATAAGCTGACACCAACTGTTTTAACGGTTTCATTCTTATGCTGTAAAGCAAAAAACCCAAAGCATTGCTGCTTTGGGTTTTTGATTCCTAAGGTACTTGTAAGCTTAAAAGCCTGGTAGTAACTCAATATTAAGCCCATCTACATAAGCTTTATAGGCTGGCCAATCGGTTTTGAAGAAAGCATTGATTTCACCAATCACTTCATCGGCTTTCTTTTCAGCATTGGCCAAGGCAAAGCGCATGCCCTGCGTTACTGGATCATAACTTCCGCCCATTTTACCTCTAATAGTTCCTAAATAACTCGATAGAACGCTCTTGTCATTTCGTGAACCTTGTGTGATTTCAGCGTAAATCAATCGATTCAAAGCCGTTAGCTTTTTCTTGATTTCAGCATTCTTAGCTTTTAAAGCTGCATTATCATCAGCAAAACCATCTATCAAACCAACGCTTTTCGTAGCGGCTTGCAAACGATCAATGGCCTCGGTAACAGGCGCCAAGAAATCATAGTATTCTTGAATAAATTGCTGCTTTGCCTCAATCTCGTTCATGTCCCATTCTGGTGAACGAGGATCTTTCATGACCTTAATCGTTTGGCTACTTGAAGCATTTCCCTTTGTCATTTTAACGGTATATGTACCTGGCAACACATCGTAACCACGTGGTGGTGCAGCGCCTTCCCGGCTCGGGCCAGAACCCGGCTGACGAACGCCATCGCCTTCAAAACCCCAGTACATACGATTTAAGCCTTTATCGGCAGATTGATATAAAGTTCTTACTACTTTACCTTGAGCATCAGAAATTTCAACTTTTACACGACCTGCATCTTTAGCATAGTAGTTAATTGCTGCACTAAATGGTTTGTTCTCTCCCATAAACAGCCCGTCACCTGTACTTCTGTAGCCCATGTACTGCCCAATAATAGCATTCGTAGCATCAGGGATTGGGAACAAGTGAAGGTTTTCTGCCATCAGCTTTTTCATACCCATTGTAGTCGCTTCGCGCAGCGGACGGATATCGTCCAAAATCCAAAGTGCCCTACCGAAAGTACCGATGATCAAATCATGTTCTCTTGGGTGAATTTGAAGGTCCATCGTAGGCACTGTTGGGTAACCATGAGTCCATTTCTCCCAAGTAGCAGAACCATCCATACTCACGTAAAGTCCACCTTCAGTACCTAAAAACATTAGATTTGGTTCGATTGGGTCTTGCACAAATGAAAGCGCAAAACCGAAGACATCATTGTTATCCACAATGCGTTTCCATGATTTTCCGTAGTTGGTTGTTTGGTAAACATAAGGCTCCCAATTGTTTCTTCTGTGGTCGTCAAAAACCACTACGGCTGTTCCTTCATCGTAAGTACTTGGCTTGATTTGCTGCACCCAAGTGGCATCTGGCAAACCCTCGAACTTTCCTGCGCTGTTCTCCCATTTTCCACCGCCATCTTGCGTCAATTGAACATTACCGTCATCGGTACCTACCCAAATCACACCTTGCTTTAATGGGCTCGGCTCAATCACGGTAATTGTAGTGTGCATTTCTGCACCCGTATTATCATAATTCAAGCCTCCTGTATCAATTTGTCTTTGCTTTTCAGGATTGTTGGTGGTCAAATCTGGAGAAATGATTTCCCAATTTCTACCATTATCGATAGACTTGAAAAGGTATTGCGCACCGATATACACAGTCTTTTTATCGATCGGATTCACATTTACCCCTGCATTCCAATTCCAGCGTAATTCAACGCCATTAGGATGTTCCGGTCTAATGCCCACCATTTCACCCGTTACTCTATCGTACCGCTGAATGTTGGCACCTTGACTCAATGAATAACCATAGCGAAAATCAGTAGGGTCTGGCACCACATCGAAGCCATCGCCACCTACAATTCTTTCCCAATAACCGTTTCTAATTCCTCCGTTTTTCAACAATTGACTTGGGCCTAACCATGCACCATTGTCTTGCATTCCACCCATTACATTGTATGGGTATTCCATATCGTAATTCACATGGTAGAACTGCCCAATTGGTAAGTTCTCAGAATATTGCCATCGCCCTCCACGGTCGGTGCTCAAAACTAAACCACCATCGTTACCTAAAACCAAAAAGTTCGGGTCATCTGGGTGTACATACCAAGCATGATGATCGACATGGATAATGCCTGAATTCACAAAGTTTTGGAAGCTTTTACCACCGTCTTCACTGGAAGTAACTTGCGTATGCAGAGAGTAAACTCTGTTTTCGTTCTGCGGATCTACATAAATGTCGGCATAGTAAAACGGACGGCTACCAATGCCTCTATCGTTCTTGTTAGAAATTCTATACCATCTTTCTCCCCCATCGTCTGATCGGTAAATGGCATTTTCTTTTGATTCCACCCAAGCATAAATTCTATCGGGCATAGAAGGCGCAATGGCCAAACCAATTCGACCTAAATCGCCCTTCGGCAAACCATGCTCCGCAGTCTTTCTTTTCCAAGTTTCACCACCATCGTAGGTAATGTAAATACCCGAAGCTGGACCGCCAGAATTGAAGAACCAAGGCCACCTGCGATGTTCCCACATGGCTGCTACAATTTTATTAGGATTAGTAGGGTCGATAACCATATCGGCAATACCCGCACCCGGACCTCCATAAAGTACTTTCTTCCAGTTTTTTCCGCCATCGGTAGATTTAAAAACACCGCGTTCTTCGTGTTCGCCCCAAGGAGAACCGATTGCGCCTACCCAAATGGTATTCGGGTCGTTAGGGTGAACAATAAGACGATGGATATTGCTGGTTTTTTCTAAGCCCATGTGCTCCCATGTGCGGCCTGCATCTAAACTGCGGTAAACGCCATAACCAGAGTTGATGGAGTTACGAGGGTTTCCTTCGCCCGTACCTACCCAAATTACACTCGGGTTAGATGGATCGATGGTCACCACTCCGATAGAGGCTACATCCTGGTCATCGAAAATCGGTTCCCATAAGGTGCCTTGGCTGGTAGACTTCCATAAACCACCAGAGGCAGTTCCTGCATAAATAATGTTTTTGTTCGACCGAACTACATCGATTGAAGTGACCCTACCCGACATTCCTGCCGGACCGATAGAACGTGGTTCCATGGCTTTGAATAAGGAAAGGTCGGTTTGCGCTGTGGCCGAAGCGACACACAGACATAAGAATAAAAGTGTAAATAGATTTCCGAGCTTCATTGAGAAAGGATTTTGTTTATTTATCAATGGCTCAAGGTAAAACTATCTCAAGGTTTTTGCGGGGTGGAATTTTATTAGTGGCGTGTGAAGCGGTATTTCATTTATCCAAAACCTCGAAAAGAAATTCTAATTAGTTTATATTAACATCGAAGTAAGCGGAAAAAATTATTTTGAAAGAGTTAAGTTGAATTGACTATGGCATTAAAATTATCTCAGGACGAACTACCTCCTAATTTCGAAAATTGGTTTTCATTTTATGTTTGTTTAGCTTCCTTAGATGACGAGGTGAGTTTCAATCTATACTTTCAGAAAGACGGAAAACATTATATGGGAGAATATCACATGTCTTCTGTTGCTAAATTAGCATTGGAAGAAATTATACAAAACAAACTTACGGCTCAACAACTAGATGAGATTATTGGCAGGCTGAAGTTCACTGATACTGGGTTATCTAATAGCCTAGGAAACACGCTACAATACTTATACGATACTGAGCGATCTTTTGAAAGAAACTTAGCACAGTTTGAGTTCTCTAGAAGCGATATGTTCAAAGTAATGAATAACATAAATGAACAATGAATTAGATAATATTCTTATGACACGTTAACCCTCTCGGTTAGGTCATTGCGAGAAATAAGCGTTGCATCAGCAACAGCTTATGACGAAGCAATCTCTAGCAATCGTTACCTAAAAAAGAGATTGCTTCACGTAAACACCTTCACTTCGAAGAACTAAAGCAGGTTCGCAATGACGGCTAAATGAAGCCCATTCGGAGCGTCATTCCGTAGGAATCCTTTCACGTTCCACAAGTCAAGCCTTTCTGTGTTTCTGAAAAATTCCGAAGTCTCGGAGCCTACGGGATGACTTAACGCAGGCTATTGGTACTTTGATATATTTCAAATACCACAAACCTTAAGATATTACGCCCCTTCAGGGCTGGATTTACTTTATAATGATCATGGAATGGGCTGCGCCCATTCCTGTGATATTCCGCCCCGTTGGGGCTACAAAGGTGTCGTCCCGCTGGGGCTTAATGTAGGGTGGATATTTCTCTTCTGTGGTGCAAATATGCCACCCTGATGGGGCTTGAGTTTTGGACAAGTATTCATTTTTCCTCCTGTGGCAGGTTCTCCGAACCCGTGACCACTATTATTCAAGGACTCTGTCCTTGAACGGATACCCCTTCATAAAATCGGAATGCAAATAACACAATCGCTATGGGTCGCCCCGATGGGGCTTAATACATGATTCATACTTATTTACGCTACAAACTGTTCGCCCTTACAGGGCTTTTTTTCACAAGTATTCAGCTAGTCTTAGCCCTGAAAGGGCTTAACAGCTTAACGAAGGGTGTAACCCTTTGGAAAACTCGACTCTATATTCAAGAAAGTCCTGTAGGGACGAGATAAACTAATGCAGCTGTCTGTTCATGGCTCTAAATAGAAAATTCGGGAAGAATCAAAAAGACCTGTCAGATTTTGGAAACCTGGCAGGTCTTTTACTTAGCGAAACCTTTTAGCTACGTTTTTACTTAGAATAAGCCTGCCATTTCAACCAACCTGATAAACTCAGCACGATAGCCTTCTTTGTCTTGACCTTTTGCACCTTTGGCCAAGTGGATTACCGTATTGAAAGTCAGGTTATTTTTGTATTCTGAATTGCGAAGTAGCATCCCGAAACCAGCCACAGCAGCCGACCAACGGAAGTTCTCTGAGGTGTCGGTCAGTTTCACAGATTCATTTTTAATGACTTGCTGCAACAAAATACTGGTATCTCCATCAGGCTTTTTGTATCTAAGTTTCACAGTCATTAAGTCTGTCGTATTTCCTGTGGTTTGCTTCAATTCGTTATTCTGGTATTTCAAATCGTCCAACGGTTTGAACTGACTGTTTACACCTACTGGAATAACTTCATACAAGGCGGTTACCGTATGGCCAGCACCTAATTCTCCAGCATCCTTTTTATCGTTATTAAAATCTTCATCATTCAGTTTTCTGTTCTCATAACCAATCAAACGATAGGCTTGTACAGTGGCTGGATTAAATTCTACTTGAATTTTAACATCCTTGGCAATGGTAAAAAGCGTTCCTCCAAACTCGTTTACCAATACTTTTTTGGCTTCCAAAATATTATCAATGTAAGCATGGTTGCCATTTCCTTTGTCGGCCAAAAGCTCCATTTTAGAGTCTTTGTAATTGCCCATTCCGTAACCTAAAACAGTCAAGAAAACGCCTTCATTACGCTTCTCTTCAATCAAGTCTTCCATGGCTTTATTACTGGATGCTCCTACATTAAAGTCACCATCAGTAGCCAATATCACGCGATTATTTCCTTCCTTCAGAAAATTCTGCTTCGCGATTTTGTAAGCCAGTTCAATACCAGCCCCACCAGCCGTTGAACCACCAGCATTCAATTTATCCAATGCCTCTATAATCTTGATTTTTTCCTTACCCGAAGTAGAAGGCAGCACCTCTCCTGCTGCACCCGCGTAGACCACAATGGCCACATGATCTTCTTCACGCATTTGGTTCACTAAAAGCTTCAACGATTTTTTGAGCAAAGGCAGTTTATTGTCAGCACTCATCGAGCCCGACACATCGACCAAGAAAACAAGGTTGGCAGGCGGTAATTTATCTACCTCAATCTTCTCTCCTTGAATTCCTATATGAACAAGTTTATGCTTGGTATTCCAAGGCGCATCAGATACTTCATGCTGTACTGCAAATGGATGTTTCCCTCTCGGTTCCTTATAATCGTAATTAAAGTAATTGATCATTTCTTCAATTTTTACAGCATCCTTCGGAGGCACTTTCCCGTCATTAATAAACCTGCGAACATTGCTATATGAAGCCGCATCTACATCAATAGAGAAAGTGGAAAAAGGATTCTTCCATGGGGTATTGAAGCCATTTTCTTTTATTTCAGCATAATCTTCCTGACTTAATTCTTTTGGATACTGGTAAGCTGTAGAAAAGTTATTCTCAGGTTGCATGTACATTTGGGAAGAGATATCGATCTTCATTTCTTCTTGATCTGCTATAGCTCCAATCCAGATTTTCCTTGTTTGTTCTGCTTCCATTTGCCCTTTTACTATGATTTCTGCCATTTCCTGTTCATCTACTTTAAGGCTAACATTGATTACCGATTGTTTTCCTACTTTTACTTCTTGGGTAATATAGCCCAAGTGCCTAAAAATCAATACCGTTTCGTTATTGGGTACGGTAATGCTGTACTTGCCATTAGCATCCGTGGAAACACCTTGGGTAGTCCCTTTAATCAATACAGATACTTGAGGTAGCGGAAGGCTATTATCAGCACTTTTCACAATCCCTGTGACTTCTTTTTGAAAATCTCTGGCTGGGCTGTTGTGGAAAATGCCAGTGAACAGCATCATTACTATTATTAAATTCTTCATGACTAAAAGGTTTATGTAAAAAATTCTTTAACCTTGAGATGCACGGTTCTTGAAGATTCCATAAAAGCAGAGAAAAAAATTCATTTTTAATCCGTTGTTCTCGAAAAAACGAACAGATATCGCCCAGAAGACTGACCTAGAGCTGATTTTCGCTTATCAAGAAGATCAGGACAATAGGTGGCTTGGTGAGTTGTATAAGCGCTATATGAACTTAGTTTATGGAGTTTGTTTGAAGTATTTAAAAGACCGCGATGCAGCTCAAGACATGGTGATGCAGGTTTTTGAGAAGTTGCTTTCGCAGCTACAAAATCAAAAAGTAGAGAACTTTAAAAGCTGGCTGTATGTACTCACCAAAAACGAATGCTTAATGCTGCTCAGAAAACAAAAGTCGCAAGGGCATTCTGTAGAAAATGGAGAAGCCGTTATGGAAATTGCCTTGGCCGTGCATCATGATACCGAGCCCAATGCATTGGAAAGTGATTTGACTAAACTGGAAGACTGCATTAGTCAACTAAATAAAGAACAAAAAGTCTGTGTACAGTTCTTTTATATAGAAAAGAAGAGTTATCAAGAAGTAGTAGCATTGACAGGTTTTGATTTAAAGAAAGTGAAAAGCTACATTCAGAACGGACGTAGAAATTTAAAAATATGTGTAGAAAATCTTCGTGAAAAAGAAGCATAACCATATTGAACAATTGACTCCCAAAGTATTAGAAGCCTATAAAAAAGGACTTTTAAATGCTGAGCAACAACATCAGGTTGAAAAACTGATGTTGGAAGACCCGTTCTATACCGATGCATTAGAAGGCTGGGAAGGAATTTCAGAAACCGACCTAAACACAGACTTAACCAAGCTTGAAAACCGTTTAGATCAACGACTGGATGAAAAAGAACGAATCGGTTTCTGGACAACTACCAGAAGATTGGCCGCCACTTTATTGATTCTAATTACGGCATCCTTTGCCTTCTTCTGGTTACAGAAGAAGGATGAAGCACCTGAAAAATCCACTGCAAAAAAAGAAGTTAAAACCGAGACAAGACCAACCACGGATAGTCTTGAATTTATCAATCCAGATCAACTGGAAAAACCAAAATTAATGGCATCACACACCGATGCTAAGCCAAAGACAATGACGCTCCCCCCTATTGCCGATGAAGAAGAATTGGCAGAGGTGGTATTTGATATGAGTATTGAAGCTGAACCAGAAAAAGCCGATTTAAAAGCTCTTTCAAAAGCAACAGAAACCAATACTGCAAAAGCAAAAATGGAAGAGGCCGTGAGAATGGAAGCTGCTAAAACCCTAGCCGAAGAAAAAGCTGAAGCTGAAAGTGCCAGAGCTATGGACATTCAAAGCATGCTTCAAAGTCGAGTGGCTGGAGTTAAGATTGATGAACCAAAAATAACTTTAACGGTTGTTGATGCCAGTGACCTTTCCCCCTTGCCTCAAGTGTCAGTTATAATCAAAAACACAACCCAAGACATTGCCACAAATATTCAAGGCAAAGCAGAAATTTTAGCTGATACTTCGATTACATATGTCATTCGCCATTTAGGCTATGTTACTCAGGAATTTAGATTGAACGATCTTTCTAAAATGAATGACACTATCCGAATGGAAGCTGATGCTACCTATTTAGCCGAAGTGGTAGTTACTGGTCATATCAAAACAAACAGAAAAGAAGGCCTCAATAACCATAAAGCAGAGCCAATTATAGGAAGAGCCCATTATAGAAAGTACTTGGAGGAAAACATCATTTACCCCAAGGGTGGGATAAAAAACAGAGGGGCTGTTCGAGTAGAGTTTACCATTAATTCTGATGGCTCATTGAGCAATTTCGAAATCAAGAAAAGCTTAGGGCAGGTTTTTGATGAAGAGGCTATACGATTGATAAAAGAAGGTCCAGCTTGGCAAGCAGCTACGGATGAAAATGGGGCTTCAAAAGCTTCAACAGAAACTATTCGGGTGGTTTTCAAGCCATAGGCATTAGAGACCTCCAAAGAAATAACTTTAGGATAAAACCCTCCAAAAGTTTTCATTCATAACTCTGCTAAACTCAATAGCTTCTGATGAGATAAGCGCATCAACTTTTGGAGGGTTAAGTACGAACTAAGCCTTAAAGTGAATCCCATAACTTTCTGGGAGGAACCATAAAGATAGAAAAACGCAAATAGCTTGAGTCTTTAATATCATACTCACCTATCGCCTTCTTGATCCTATCACCAGGGTTCACCGTAAAGTACGTCAGGTTATGAACGTAACCCACATCAATACCCATCCAAAGCCAATCATGAATTTCTTGCTCTAGTTTGAGTTTAAAATAAATATCGGCCCTCTGAAGAGTAATCAAATGTGCTTCATTTTTCAGGGCATCTGTAAGGTTAAATCTCCAGTTCACCAACTCAGTTTGATAAATAAAGTACGTGCCCTTTTTCCAATGGTATCTCAAATTAATTGAACTCGGTAAAATAGCTTCAAATAAGATTTTATCAGAAAGTTGCTTTTTGTAAGTAAATGTTGGATAGATATTTAAAAGCCCCAAAGCGTAATTCACTACACCACCATAGCCAACAATTGTACTCTCATTCAATTGTTTGCTGTATTCTCCCATTGCCAAATACCTGCTCGAAAACCGGTTAATACTCCAGGTATCACTGGCCAGTTCAGTTAGAACAATCAGAGAGAATTTTTTCTCTTTTGAAATGTTCCTTTGATATAGAAAATTAAGTCCAGCATTATTGAGGTGATTGTTATTCAAAAAATTGAACAGTTCTCCTTGTTGGCCTGTCCCAACACCATAGGATTGTTTATAATACTTAAACTGAAAGCCAAAAAGTGTTTTTTCCTTTAGAATAAGCGGCACCCCTAACCTCACTCTCAGCAAGTTATCTTTAGCTATACTCGATATGGAGTTATTTTCACCAACAGGCTTCTCATAAGCTTCATAATTAGAAAGATATTCGGAAGTAAACTCAACTACCTTAGGTCGATAAGTAATAATGTCTTGAGCATTTACACCGATAGTTAAGAATAGAAAAAGGAAAGAAAGTAATAGTCGCATTAAAGGCTTAAGTCTAATCCAGAACTGACCAGGTTTCGAGATTCATTCAACTCGCAAGTAAGAGAAAAGTTCTGAATAATCATTAACCGACAATCCCTGCTCACCGCTCTTAAAAAATCAATCTTGCCGTTTAATTCCTTTGCTTATCTTGATTTCCAAAATCAATTCAAATACTTAACTATGAAACGACTCCTATCTTTATCAGGACTGTTAATCATCTTATTCTCTACCCAAGTTATGGGGCAAATCAAATCAGAAACCTACGCTGATTTAGACCTCAGACATATTGGCCCAGCCAATATGAGCGGAAGAGTAGTAGATTTAGCCGTACAAGAAAGTGACCCTTATATTTTCTACGTGGCCACCGCTACAGGCGGAATGTGGAAAACCACAAACAATGGTGTCACCTTTACTCCAGTTTTTGAAAATGAAACTACCCACTCAATTGGAGCTATTGCACTAAACCAAAGCAATCCAAACATCATATGGGTCGGAACTGGTGAACGTGCCAACCGTCAAAGTTCTTCATGGGGAGATGGTGTTTACAAATCTACTGATGCAGGTAAAACCTGGACCAATGTAGGCTTAAAGGATTCTCATCATATTGGCAGAATTGCATTGCACCCTACCAACCCAGACATTGCCTATGTAGCAGCAATGGGACATTTATGGGGCCCAAATAACGAAAGAGGTCTTTACAAAACCACTGATGGTGGTAAAAGCTGGGAGCGCATTATTTATGTAAATGACGATACAGGAGTTGTAGATGTGGCAATGGATCCAAGCAACCCTAATATTTTAATTGCAGCCACTTACCAAAGAAGAAGAAGGCCTTATGGTTTTGATGGTGGTGGACCAGGAAGTGGATTACACAAATCTACCGATGGTGGTAAAACATGGAAAAAACTAACGAATGGTTTACCTGAAGGTGAGTATGGCCGTATTGGTATTTCCATTTATGGAAAAAATTCGAATATCATTTATGCTTCTGTAGAGCAAGGTTTCCAATACAATGCTTCTACGGCTTACAACGAGCGTAGAGCTGGCTTATACCGTTCTGACGACAAAGGTGAAACCTGGAAATTTATGAGTGATTGGAATCCAAGACCAATGTACGCTAGTCAACCATATGTAGACCCAAATGACGATAAGCGTATTTACATGCAAAACCAGTTCAGTTATTCTACGGATAGCGGAAAAACGTTCACTGCTCCTCGTCAGTCATTGCATGGTGATGACAGAATTGTTTGGGTAAATCCTAACGATTCTCGTCATGTAATCAAAGGTGATGATGGTGGAATTGGTATTTCTTACGACCAAACCAAAACTTGGCTATTTGTTACCAATTTACCAGTAAGTCAGTTTTACAGAATTGCAGTAGATAATGCAGAACCATATAATATTTATGGCGGATTACAAGACAATGGTAGCTGGGTAGGCCCTAACGCTACTTACAACAGTGATGGAATTCTTAATTCAGACTGGAGAAGAACTGGTGGTGGAGACGGTTTCTTAAGTTTACCACACCACACCCAAGAAGGCGTGATGTATGGTGAGTCTCAATATTTAGGGCTTTTCAAACTAGATTTAAACACTGGTCAAAGAAAATCAATCAGACCAGGCGACCCGAAAGGCGCTATTGGCGCAAGAAGAAACTGGGATTTCTGGGGACCAGGTTTGCCTGAGCCAGATTTGGAGAATGCCATGGCTCCAGCCAACTGGGACGGACCTTTCTTCCTTTCTTACCATAACCCTAATACAATTTATGCAGGTACTAACGTGCTTTGGAAAAGTACAGATGGCGGAAACTCATGGGAATCTTTGGGTGATTTAACCACCAAGGTAAACCGTAGAGATTTAGAAATCATGGGGAGAAGAGCTACAGAAAACACAGCTTCATTAGATGATGGAATTCCGTACTACCCTACCCTTACTGCAGTGGCCGAAGATCGCTTTACGCAAGGCTTGCTTTATGCAGGAACAGATGACGGATTGCTTCAAGTGTCGAGTGATGATGGCCAAACATGGACGGATGTTACTTCAAAACTGAGTGGCTTGCCAAAAGAAACGTGGATTAACACTATCGAGGTTTCAAGCCACAATGCAGGAACGGCCTATGTAGCCATTAACAATTACAGAAATAACGATTTCAAAAACTATGTATACAAAACTGTTGACGGTGGTAAAAACTGGACTTCAATTACAGGAAATCTACCAGCAGATCGTGTAGCGAGAACTTTAAGAGAAGACCCTAAAAACCCAAGCTTACTTTATTTGGGAACTGAATTAGGCCTTTTCATTAGTAACAATGGTGGTAAAAACTGGATTGAGCTGAAGAACAATATGCCGACTTTGCCTTTCAATGATCTAGTAATTCACCCAAGAGACAATGATTTGGTTTTGGCTACGCACGGGCGTGGCGTTTGGATTTTAGATAACCTTAACTCAATTCAAGAACTCACTACTTCTGTAGCCAACCAAGATGCTGCCCTTTTCAGCATTGATAAAGGTGTAATGATTAATTATACAAGCGAAGGTGCTCATGTGGGTGATATGTTCTTTAGAGGTGAGAACCCAGTTCGAGGAGCAATCATTGATTACTACTTAAAAGCACCAGTAAAGGAGAGCGAAATTTCATTGACGATTCACGATACGCATGGCAATTTGATCAAAACTTTGGATCCTGACACTGTTGCAGGTATTCAGCGCGAAGTATGGGACATGAATTATGAAAGCTTTGCCCCTGCTTCTACCGCAAATACAGGCGGAGGAGGCCGTAGAGGGTTCGGTTTAAATGGACCAAAAGTAATACCTGGAAATTATGTAGCTAAGTTAACCGTAAAAGAAAAATCCTATTCTCAAACATTTGTAGTAGAAGATGACCCAAGATTGAATATCGATATTGCTGATAGAAAAGCGTGGACAGCCAAATTGATGGAAATTGGTGAGTTTTCTTTGAAAGCAACCGAAGCCATGGGTGAACTTGCTGAATTGCAAAGACACCTAAGTCAGTTAGACAGAAAAAAGGTAAAGTATGATGAGGCTGCTGCTAAAGAAATTAGAAATGTAGCTGGATTGTATACTGAATTGATGAGCCGAGTAAGAGGCGTTTACTTTGGCGCTTCGGGCTGGATTGGCCAAATCACTGGCGATCAGCAAGCACAATTCGATTACTTGCAGGAAATGCTTGTTAAGTTAGAACCGAAGAAAAAAGCAGTATTGAATGATACTGTTAAAAAACTCAATAAGAGTTTAAGTAAAGAAAATAGATATACAGGTCAATAATTTTATAGCATATGAAAATCAAAGCTTTAATAGCGTTCTTAGCCATTACCACATCGGTAATGGCGCAGGATCGAAAAATTGATGTAGAATCCAAAGTGGTTACCAACCATGAGGTAACCATTAAAGGAAAACGTGTACCCTACTCGGCCACTGTGGGTACCCAACCCGTTTGGGATAATAATGGAGACCCAATTGCGACCTTATTTTACACTTATTACGAAAGAACAGATGTAAAAGACAAAGATAGTCGCCCGTTGGTGATTTCATTTAATGGTGGCCCTGGCTCTGCTTCGGTATGGATGCACTTGGCTTATACTGGCCCGCGTATTCTTAAAATTGATGATGAAGGTTACCCTATTCAGCCTTATGGAGTAAAGGACAACCCAAATTCCATTTTAGATGTAGCGGATATTGTTTTTGTAAACCCTGTGAACACAGGCTATTCCAGAATCACAGACCCGAAAGCCAATAGATCGACTTTCTTTGGTGTAAGACAAGACATTGCCTATTTATCTGAATGGGTGAATACTTTTGTAACACGTGCCAACCGCTGGAGTTCACCCAAGTATTTGATTGGGGAAAGTTACGGAACTACTCGTGTTGGCGGAATGGCCTATGAGCTACAAAACAATCAATGGATGTACTTAAATGGTGTTATTTTGGTTTCTCCAACCGACATGGGAATCGATCGAAGCGGCCCGGTAGAAGCCGCCAATCGTTTGCCATATTTTGCCGCTACCGCTTGGTACCATAAGCAACTTCCTTCTGATTTACAGAGCAAAGATTTGCTGGAAGTATTAGATGAAGTTGAAAGCTACGCTATAAACAAGTTTATTCCTGTGTTGGCCAAAGGTGCTTGGGCTACGGAATCTGAAAAGAATGAAGCCATTAAAATGTTTGCTCGTTATTCTGGTTTAGATGAAGAAATCATCAGACAGCACAATCTAGATGTTCCTTACAACTTCTTTTGGAAGGACTTACTCCGGCATGAAGGACATACCGTTGGTCGTTTAGACTCGCGCTACAAAGGAATTGATAGAATGGATGCAGGTATGGGACCCGATTTCAATGCTGAACTTACATCTTGGTTGCATTCATTTACTCCTGCCATTAACCAATATTTCATGAATGAGTTAGGCTACAAAACAGACATCAAATACAACATGTTTGGGCCTGTTAACCCTTGGGATCGATCAGGCGATAATTCTGCAGAAAGCTTACGCAAGGCAATGGCCATGAATCCTTACTTAAAGGTTATGACACAAAGTGGCTACTACGATGGCGCTACAACTTACTTTAATGCTAAATACAACATGTGGCAGACCGACCCAAGTGGTAAACTAAAAGACAGAATGAGCTTTAAAGGTTACCGCAGTGGTCATATGATGTATTTGAGAGCTGAGGATTTAGCTCAATCGAACGAAGATATCAGAGAGTTTATCAAGAATTCAATACCACCAGCAGGTACTCCTGCGAAGTATTAGTGAATTTTATCTTCAAACCCAAAAGCAGGTTGCTTACTCAGCAACCTGCTTTTTTTATATTAAAAAACAATATTCAAACTCTCAACTCTTTTATTCAAATTTTCAGCCTGTCATAAATTGGCCTCCAATGAAAAACCCTCTATAGTTCCATTATATTAGCCTCCTTTTTAAACCCAAAAATAGAACATTACTATATTCTAATTATTATCACTATCTTAATAAAAACAAAGGGGATATCCGTTTTTCATTAAGTATAGTGTATGCCGCATCGATTAGCTAGATTTTCTGCAATTAAAACAATCAGAGGCCTCGCCCTATTAACTATTTCATTCTCTCTAATCGTGATAACAGGCTGGGTTTCTCAAACTCCAATGATTTTGAGAATTGTAGAATTTGGCCCTACAATGAAATTTAACACTGCTGTTTGTTTTTTATTTTCTGGTTTAGTTCTCTATACATTCACCTTAAAACCTTCGAATAGAAAAATCCCTTTATTGCTTACACTTCCTATTATTATCATTTGCGGAGTTACTCTAATAGAATACCTTTTTAATATAGATGTAATAGCTACACTATTAATCGAAGACAATATTTCATCAAAGTCAATCGGTAGAATGTCTGTTGCTACTATGATGTGTTTTTTGATTTTTAGCCTATCCTTTTGGCTCGTATCATCTAAGAAACAAGTAAACAAGCAGTATGGTGAATCAGTCGCAATAATCATTTTTATAACTAATCTACTTTCGTTGATATTTTTTATTCTTAGAGTACCTATAGAAGGAAGATTAAAAGTAATGGATACAATGGCCGTTCACACTTCCTTATCTTTCATTTTTCTCAGTATAAGCTGTTCTCTAGTTAATCCAACAATCGGTTTTACGTCATTCCTCAATAGTAACCGTTATGGCGACAAAATAATTAAGTCTGTTCTACCCGTCATTCTAATATTGCCAATACTCATTAGCTCCATACTTTCAAGACTAATCGACACAGCTGTACTGAATATTGATTTGGGCCTTGCGGTGTATTCGATAGTTCTAATTTTAATTGGTAGTGTTTTAATCACTCTATATGGGAAAAGAATCAATATGATTTTGAAACAAAAAGTTGAGTTAGAACAGTCTTATAATGCGGTAAACCAAGAACTTTTAGACTACAAATATGCCATTGACCAAGTAATGTCTGTGACAATTGCATCACCCACACAAAAAATACTTTATGTAAACGACATGTTTTGTGAAACCTCTGGTTATTCTAGAACTGAAATTCTTGAGGAGGGCTACCGATTGGTTCAAACAGATCATCATCCGCCTGAATTTTATGAAGGCATGGGAAAAACAGTATCTATGGGGCAGGTTTGGCGAGGCGAAATATTGAACAAATCCAAATCGGGTAAAACACGTTGGTCACACTTAACCATTATTCCCTTTAGAAATTCCGAAGGTGAAATTTACCAACACCTTACTTTTGAGAAAGACATTAGTTTAGAAAAGAAAGCTGAAGAACTGAATCGGCAGTATGTACATGAACTGAAAAACAAAAACAAAGAGCTACAGGAATTTTCTTACATCGCATCGCACGATTTGCAAGAACCATTAAGAACAATCACGAACTACTCAGGCCTACTCTCTAAAATGTATAAAAGCACGTTAGATAAGCAGGGAGTTGAGATTCTTCAGTTTATTGAATCTGCTGCTACTCGAATGCAGACTCTTATTCATGATATTCTTGACTATAGTAGAATTGGGAAAGAAAAGGAAAAAACCGAAATCGATACTAAAAGCATAGTAACACAAGTTATTGAGGATTTGTCGGCATTAATCAACGAAACCAATGCTAAAATAAAAGTTGGAAATCTACCAACAGTACATGGTGCTGAAACCGAGATAAGAATTGTCTTTCAAAACTTAATCAACAATGCTATTAAGTTTAGAAAAATAGATAAAACTCCTTCTATCGAAATTGGATATCAGGAAGAAAAAACCAATCATAAATTTTCCATTATTGATAATGGAATAGGCATTGCCCCTCAATACAAAGACAAAATTTTTCAAATTTTTCAAAGGCTACATAAGCAGTCAGAATATACAGGCACAGGTATTGGATTAGCCCATTGCAAAAAAATAATTGAAAGGCATAAAGGCGAAATATGGTTTGAGCCTAATGACCAGCAGGGTACTACATTTTATTTCACTATTAAGAAAAAGCAGGTATGAAAAAGAAATTAAGGGCTATACTACTAGTTGATGACAACCCTGCTGATAACTTGTATCATAGAATGGTAATTGAAGCAGAGAACGTTACAGAGTCAATAATCATTGTTGAAGACGGAATTGAGGCATTAGAATACCTTACCAATTGCCCTGAAGAAAATCAACCTGATTTGATTTTTCTTGACATCAATATGCCCAGAATGAACGGTTGGGAGTTTTTAGATGAGTATGACAAGTTGGATTCAACTCAAAAAGACCACTGCATAATGATGATGCTGAGCACTTCAGATGCTGTAGAAGACAAACTAAAAGCTACTAAGTATAAATACATTAGAGGTTATAGTTCTAAACCATTAACAGCTAAAATGCTACGAGAAATTATCGAGGATAACTTTGCGAATTATCTTTAATTATTGACCTCTTTTTAATTTCAATGCACTATGATACCTGCCGGCACATCTACTAAAAACCTAAAACGGGCTCCGTTTTCAGGCATAACTTGCGCTAATTGCCAAAGTGAGAACAATATCATATCTGTATCTGCTTCATACCTTCACATAATTTGGATCCCCCTCTTTCCATACAGAAAAACAATGGGTATTGTGTGTTCTAACTGTAAACACGTAGTAAGAATTTATGAAACTTCAGAGGAAGTAAGAGAAATGGCAAAGCAGCTTAAAGCTACAGTTAAACCGCCTTGGTATCTGTTTTTAGGCTCAATTATACTCACTCTAATAATCGGACTCCTTGTTGTTCAGAGTATATCAAGGAAAAATAAATATAGTGCATACCTAGAAAACCCTCAGGTGAATGATATTTATGCCTTACGTAATGCTTACGAGACTTCTGAAAATAAATATGAATTATGGAAGGTGATAAATGTAAAAGAAGACTCAATAGACATGTCTGTTTCGATTTTCAAATACCGGTATATTCCTAACCAACTAAAACCAGAAGATCTTTTTTTTGACAATTACATTACATATCATAAAAACACTATGCTTGAGTTTCTGAAAAATGGCACAATTGCAAAAGTATCGCGAGGAATGACCATAGCTAAAGGTAACAGTACAGAGCCCATCCCTGATTCTACCAATATAGATCCCGATTATTCTAAATAATATATAATTAATTATTGACCACCCCATTCATAAAATCGATTTTGGGATTGATTGGGTTGCCCGCCATTCGCCTGAGCGTAACCACTTGACCAATATGCCACAGAGCATCTTCCAATGGGCCATTCAGTCCATTCCAAAAAGGCAACTTTTGCCCACTCCCATTGGCGGATTGAAATACCAAATTGTAACGTTCAAAATCTTCATCGTTACTCATTTTTAATAAGGCGCTACTGGTTTGAATAAAGGAAAGCACCTTAGCTCTCTTCTCTTCGAAACTAAGCTCATTGCTTTCGACCGGAAAAGTAGTAGGTTGTTCCATTACCGCATTGGTAAACATTAATACCAAAGTGTAAACATGATCAATTGTTTCTCCTATAGTTCTCGATTCCTCTCCTGCTTTAAAGCTTAAGTTTTCATTAGTAAGCCCTTGTGTAGCCCAATAAAACCGAAAGCCAAGTCCGTCCGTCATTCGTCCCATTAATGTTCCTGAAGTGTAGACCTTTGCTGCAGGAGGTATTTCTCTAAAGGGAAGAATATCTTGTGCATTTGCCAAGCCTGCAAATGATATTAGAAAAAGGATGAAGAAAATACTTTTACGACTGGCCATGATTCAAAATTATTCAATAATATGGCTAAGATAAGAAGAATGAATAACCATTACTTTTCAGGAGCAAATAAGTAAATAGTCCATCCAACTTTCTACCTTTCATTAGTCATATGCAAGTCATTCAAACCAAACGATTATCAGGAGAGCAAAAAGAAAGGATAATGACTTTATGGAATGCTGAATATCCGGCCTCATTAGGCTACACTACCATAGCTGAATTTGACGAGTTCCTTAACAAAATAGAGCAACTGAAGCATTACATTCTTTACAACCTTAATCAAACAATTATAGGCTGGCTTTGTGTTTTTATTCGGAATGAAGAGACATGGTTTTCAATAATTTTAGATAGTGATTTTCAAAAACAAGGGTTAGGAAAAAAACTGATAACCTTAGCCAAGCATGACTTTGAAACGCTTAATGGCTGGGTAATAGACAATGACACCTGTAAAAAATCAGATGGATCATTGTACCCCATCCCACTCCCCTTTTACCTAAAAAATGACTTTAAAATACTGAGCGAAATTCGTTTAGAAACCGAAAAAATTTCAGCGGTAAAGATTCGATGGAAACGTCTACCGTAGATTAGAAAAAATAAAGTCTAGGCTTACCTTTCGGGGCGCCTAGACTTTCAAACTAAAGTGTTGAGTTTTTTATCTTACTTTTTTAATAGTTCACCTAAAATATCTTCGACCTTATAATATTGAAAAGTGCGATTATCTGACATAGCAACAAAGATTCCATGTTTAAAGGTATCGTTAAAGGCTACATTGCTAATTTCAGATCCATCACTTTCGTTTGTTGAAACCTTGATGGTTTTCAATAGCTCATGCTGATGGGGGTTGTCGGCAGTTCCTTCTCTCGAAAAGATTTGAAACTGATTAGCCTGCTGATCTGACACCAGAATAAATCCTTTACCATTACCAGCGTCAAAAATGGAAATACCTTCGTTATCATCTAAAAAAGTCGATTTTCCAAACAAGGCCAATTCCTTATTTCCCATTTCAGGATCTGCGTAATACTTCTTCACCCCTACGTTTTCATCTGAATAGTACACAAAGCCTAATTCGTTATCTACAGCAATAGCTTCGATTTCTTTAACACCACTAAAATATCCGAATTTTCTCACCAAAGTCGCTTTTACGGTACCTTCAGCAGTTCCTTCTAATAAATATTGCCATAAATAAGTACCATCTACAGGACCCGTTTTTCTACCCATAATCGCAAAAATTGCTCCATCGGTTGGTCTCTTATAAAGGGCTACCCCCATTAAACCACGGAATTCAGCGCCTTCTTCACCTTCAAAAACTGGAATTCCGCCATTGTCAATAGGTTTCATTTCTGGTAAAGCAAATACACGCATGTTATGGGTAAATCTTTCGCCAGTTACAGCTATATCAACCGTATCGTTACCTATGACCAAACCATATTCGATATCGACATTATTGGGTCTTTTTAAACCTCTTACAGTTCTTTCTTCAATCACCTTTCCGTTTAAATCGAAGGCATATAATGCACCATCAACGTCCTTATCAGTACCAATAATCATACTTTGAGCAGGATCATTTGGGTTAACCCAAATAGCAGGGTCATCGGTATCGTGAAGTGTTGCTTCTGTAATAATAACTGGCTTGATAATGTCTGTATCTATAACAGTTTTCTCTTTTGCAGCTCCGCAAGCCACCATAGTAAGGCTAACTGCAAGCGCAATATTTAGGGTTATTTTCTTCATAAATAAAATTTGAAAAGAAGTAGTCATTTTGTACTAGTCGAAAAATCAGCAAACCCTGATCTCGATACATCGAGATCAGGGTCACAGGTTTATCTCAAATACTTTTCCTTACTTATTAATTATTAAACAAATCGAATTTTACACCAGCATTAAACCTAACGTTGTAATATTCAGCTTGCATGGTTCTAGAGCTAATGCCTTGGTAATAGCGCAATGGCTGATTAGTTAAGTTCTTTACTTCAAAAAAGAATCTCCAATTATTACTGAAGGCATAAGAACCATTTACATCTACAAATGTCTGCTTGTCGTAGTATCTGTCATCGAAACTCTCTCCACCAAGTTCATCAATATAGTCGCTGGCATAGTTTAGCGAGGCTCTTAATACTAACTTTTCTGTTTCGTAAGAAAGAGACGCATTGAACATGTTATTGGCAGTACCTGGAAGTTCTAAATCATCGGCTTCTCTACCTTGAATACCAGTAGTATTAGAGCCGGTGTAAGTATAGTTCAAATACAGCCCTAGACCTTTCCAGATTTGTCTTTGGAAAGAAACTTCAAGCCCGTAAATCTCTGCTGTTCCACCATTTTTTGCGGTAGTAAATTGCAAATCATTACCATATACGGGATCGTTATAACCTTCTACCCTTTGAGGGTAAATGAAGTTATCGAGGTTTTTGTAAAACACCCCACCTGAAACGATACCAATATTATCGAAATAGTTTTCGTACATCAGGTCAAAGTTCATTGAAGTTGTAGCCTTCAATTCTGGGTTACCTTTTTCTAGCTCCTCGTCTTCGGCACTGAACTGCACATAAGGAACAAGGTCATAATAGTTTGGTCTGGCAATGGTGTTGGTAAAGGCAAATCTTAAAATTGAAAAATCAGAAAAATTGTAGTTTAAGTGAACACCAGGCATAAAGTTAGTGTAGCTCTGAGAATCCTCTACTTCACCAAGTCCTTCCTCTTCATCAATATCATACACATACCCTTTATAGTCGATGCTGGTAGACTCTAGCCTTAAGCCTAAAATGGCAGAAAACTCATCTGTAAACTGAATATCCGACATGGCATAAGCCGCATAAATATTTTCAGTAGCACTATAATTACCCGCTAAATACTCTTCCAAAATATCTTCAGAATCGAATTGACCAGAATTTAGATTTAGGCCACCCAAAAATTTTGGTGTTCCGAATATACCCGCTCTAAACTGGCTTCCTGGTAAGAAATCAGATTCAGAATAATCATTGTTTGGTATGTCACCAATTGTTGCACCAAAAGCATTTTCATCTGTTGGTTCGTAAGCAAAGAAATTATTATCTCTTTCCTTTTTCTTGATTCTGGCTCTACCTCCAAATTTTAAAATTCCATTTTCAGATATTGGAAGGGCAAAGTCTAACTTACCATTTATGTCTCTATCGAAAGTGTATCCGTTCTGTTCTGAAAGCTCATTAAATCCAATACCTGCATTATCGGCTGGGTTTGCTAATATGGCAAGCGGAAATTCTGGATTGCTTAAATCTACATTTACACTTTGATTTTTAGACCTATAGCTTAAATATCTTTCGTTTGGTCTTTCTTCAGAAGCTTTTGCATAGGTAGCAGACCAAGTCATTTTCAATCTGTCCAATTGGTGTTCGCCTTTCAAAGATAGGTTTCTGTTTCTTTGGTCTTCAAGTCTACGGTTATCTACCCTATCGTTTCCAATTCCACCTTTGGTTTGAAATTCTACTCGGGCAGCAGAAACATTATACTTATTATTTCCAAGGCTCGTAAAATCTCCATCATTGAATGCGTCTTCTAGTTTGCTTACTCGCATTCTAAAACGGTTCTCCCAATCATCTCTCCAGTTGTAGGTTCCTGAAAGAAAGATTTTGTTATTCTTATTGATTTGGTAATCCAAAGCAAGGTTGGCGCTTCTTCTTATTCTTTGTACTCTGTATTCTCTAATGTCGAATTCGTCAATGTAAGTATTGCCGTCATCTCCTTTCACCCAAACTGCTTCAATATCGTCTGAGCCAAAGTTATGATTGTTGTAAGAAGCTGAAAAAACTGCTCCCAATTTTCCGTTGGCAAAACGATCGGCAGCCACCAGTGAACCTGTCCAAATGGCTTTATCTGAAAGAAAATTGTAGCCTGAAGCTAAAGTTCCTGAAAGTCTTTGTCCGGTAGGTTCAGAACGAGTAACTAAATTTACAGAGCCACCAATGGCATCGGCATCCATATTTGGTAACACTGCTTTGTTTACCTGAATGGTTTGAATCATATCTGAAGGAATTAAATCCAGCTGAACGTTTCGGTTATCGCCTTCGGCAGAGGGAATTCTTTCACCATTAAGTGTTACCGAATTCAACTGTGGTGCAAGGCCTCTAATAATAATATTCCTAGCTTCTCCTTGGTCATTTTGAATAGTTATACCCGGGATTCTCTTTAGTGCATCACCAATATTGGCATCAGGAAAACGACCTACTTGATCGGCAGAGACTACATTAGTGATGTTGGCATTTGTACGCTGCTGATTCAATGCTTTGGCCTGACCTTTTAATCTATCGCCTACTACCATTACTTCTCCGGTTTGAGTGTAACCAGGCTCCATAGTAATATTACCCAAAGTAGTTTGGCCAGCCACCACGGTAATCAATTGTTCTACTTTTTTATAACCTACATAAGAAACCGTTATGTTATGATCTCCTGCAGGTATTTCAATTATGGTATAGTTACCGTTAACATCTGTAACGCTTCCTTTATTTATAGTCGGAATAAAAACTGTGGCTCCAGGTAACCCTAAGCCAATTTCGTCAGTCACTTTACCACTAATGATTCCGTTTTGCGCAATGGCAACACTAGAAAACAAAAGTGCTAATAGTAATGTGTGTAAAAGTTTTTTCATAGATAGATTAGGTTAAAAATTTGCTGTGCCAAATCTGACCAATGAAGAAAAACTAGTCGTTTCGTAAAGGTTAAGAAAAAGGCAAGATACCTTGTTTCTGTGTTAAGAATTTAAGAGTAGTGAATGGTTAGAAGAATCAAATAGACCACTTATTGAGGTAATATTAAGGATTTGTAAGAGGTGATTTACTTAAGAATTAAGCCAATATTACCCGTTTGTTAGCGAGTTAAAATCAATTGGTAAGCATACAAGGCCAACGCTAACTATTAGTTATTAACGGTATTCATATAATCGACAATTTGGCTTGCGCTGATTCGCTTCAACACAATACGTTTATCCTTGTCTAGCAAATAGAGTGTTGGGTAAGACTGCACGTTATAATCTCGTTCACTATTCAAGGTACCATCGTCATTCATTAAGTTTACCCAGTTTGGTTTGGTTTTCCCCATGAGCACTCCCTTCCAAACCGCTTTATCGCCTTCCTTGAACACAGTGACCACTTTAAAAGAGGGTAATATAGTTTGATCTATTTTTGAGAGTTCTTCTAATACCTTTTCGCACGGAATACAATCGGTTTGCATAAAGGCAAGTATGGTATACTCAGCCGACTGAGCATAAAGTGATTGTTTTGTACCGTTTACATCTGGCAGTTCAAAATTGACAGCCAGTTTTCCACAGAGATTATTCCTTAAGTTATCTGCACTAACTTTTAACTTGGTTAGCCCCTCTTCATCCATCCAAACTGCTTTTCCTGACAAATAGTAATTATCTACCAAATGCAAATAGACTTCATCTTGGCAAATCACTTTTGTCTTTGCAAACTTATTTAAAAGCGTAATTAAGGTGTATTTAAAATATTCATCATTAGCACTCGCCTTTCCCAACAAGTATTCAGTAGCTGCAATTAGTGAATCTGGTTGCTGTAAGGTAAGTTGGTCAGTATAAGCCATCAATTTGGGGTGATAGACAGGCGAATACAGTAAATCGCTTTGCGAAAAATCAATATTATCGAAGTAATGCTTTCTGTATTCGTAAAATCTATAAGCATTGATTTCATCGTCCGATAGACCTTCAGGTGCATCTTTGGGCACATAATCCATAGATGCACTTATCAGTTTGGCCATAAAACTATTAGGGTATTTTTCTACAAATTCCTTTTGTCTTACTTGCCCTTTTTGGTTCATATCCATGCGCATAGTGGCCTTTTGCTCATCGTTTAATTGAGCATTGTCCTCTATTTTCTGCAAATCTATTTGCCTCTGATTGTTGTATTTTAGGTACTCATAAAGCTTGGCATTTTCCTCAGATGCAATCACTTCCATTGCTCCAATTACATCATCCTTATTGGTTTTCATTATTACCCTAGGTTCTTTGGCTACGAACTCAAAGTAATTGTTATCGGGAAAAACCAACATGCACAAACCCACATGAAGCGTATCTATTTTAAAATTCACCAAACCGCCTTCTTGAGAAAGCGACTCCTGCTTGATGTATTGTTTATCGCCTAAATAATAGGCCAAACGCATATTTTCACCAGCAGCCAAACCCTCGATGGTAAAAGTATAATCTGCATTGTAAATTTCTTGGGCAGAAGTTTTAGAAGTGATTCCAAGTACTAATACCAGAATAAGGAGTTTTAAAATACGCATGCCGAAAGATAATTGATTTTAGGTTTTGAAGGGAATTGAACTGGAGATAATATGGGTCGCTCCTACGGAGCTCAGCGGTTATTTCTGTTTGCAAGCCTACAAACAGGCCGTCCCGATGGGACTTTTATTTCAAGCATACAGCAAGCCAAAACCTTAATTTAGCGACACTTAAAAAGCAGTCTTTCTCAACCTAACTTGTTTGCTGAATATCAAGAAACTCTGCGGGGTGAACTGTATATCGATTGGTTTTGTAAAACACAGGTCGCTCCTACGGAGCTTAGCGGTTAATTTATGTTTGTAAGTCTACAAACGGATCGTCCCGCTGGGACTTTTATAGGGCGAAACAATCACGCACATCACATAGCATCTAAATCAGGCTTTCTGAACCAAACTTAGTTTGATGAATCTCATACAATCTGGCCGTCCCTCTGGGACTTTTATCAAAGACTTTAACAATTGGAGATCTATCTCTGGCCAAGCCCGCAAATAAGTTTGGTTAATGCAATTCGCCTTTATGAATATAGAGAACCCCAGGGGGGGGGGTGAACAGTTTGTAAAAGCCTTGGCCATAAAATCAATAAGCCCCAGCGGGGCGACCTGATCAAATTTATGCTGTTAACCTCCCCTTTTACACAACTGTTGAAACTCGCAATATTCGCAGCGTTTTAAGTCATCGGTTTGGGTGAATGGAATTGCTGGGTTGTAAATTTCACGCACTAGGTTTTGAAGCTTTTCTTCAAACATAGTAATAGCCTCAGCAGGAATGGCTTGGCCATCTCGGAGCCACTGGGTGCCTTCGCTCAACTTACGCATACTCGTAATGCCCACTTTTACAGGAAGGTCAAAATGACCTTTGGTGAGCACCGCATAGAGGTAGCCTTGAAAACCAGACTTGTATTTTGGGTCATCAAAATACTTATCGATATAAGCCTGCGGATCTTTATACATCAGCGTTTTGCTTACAAACTCTACCTTACCCGTTTTATAATCTGTAATGCGTAGCTCGCCAGACTTTTCATCCATTCGATCTATCGTACCACTAACCCGAGCCTTGCCAATTCCATCAATGGCCACCAGCGTTTCAAATTCTTCTGCTTCCAGACCAATCACTTTGAAAGGAGCTTCTTGCGCATCTAAATCCAACACTTTTTGAATCATCTGCTCCATCACCTGTTTGGTCACCAAATCTCTGCCCGACAGTTGCTGGTTTTCTTGAATGATTTTGTTTCGTTCTAAAGAGTCAATCAGCTGCTTTTCCACCAAGCCCTTGAGCAAACGAATTTGCTCTGCACCAATTTCTCTGTTTAGCCAAGGTTTGTATAAAAACTCCAATACCTCATGCACTACAATTCCAAGATTTCGTGCATCAATGTCTTCATCCAAATCATCCAATTCTCTAAAACTGGCTACGTTTTTTAGGTAGAACTTTAGCGGACAGGTAATGTAATTGGTAAGGGAAGTAGGTGACAAGAACTTACCCTCCTCTGTGCCCTGCAAAAACCTACTCAGTAGTTTATTTACTTCTGGCCCTTTTGGAATCGAAATCTCATTCGAATTGATGGCTTTCGGAACAAGGCCTTCATACGATTTCTCTAAAATGGTATAATGCTCCAGTTTTTTGTAACGCTTTAGTTGCTGTAGAATAAAGCGGCTCCTTTCCCCTGTCGAATCGCCTTGTGTAGTATTATCATAAACAAAATGCACTTCTTCCGCTCTTTGCAATAATCGCTTGAAGTGATAAGCATAAATGGCATCTTGCTCCTCGAAAGTGGGCAATTGAAACACCTTTCTTAAACCATAAGGAATGTAAGAATTTGAGTTTCTAGTGGTCGGAAGCTTTCCTTCGTTGGCTGAAACCACTATAATGTGTTTGAAGTCCAAGGTTCTGGTTTCTAGGAAACCCATTACCTGAACGCCTTGCACTGGTTCGCCCTCAAAAGGTATTTTAACGGCCCTGAAATGCTCTTGAATGATTTTCTTGATCAACCTTAAGGAAAAGGTCTCTTTCTGTCTTAGGTAGTCGTTTAGCTGATTGAGTGACTTGAGGAAGAAATAGATAAACTCACGATCCGTCAGTCCACTGTCTTTCTCTTTAAAATCATAGAATGCGGCTGTGAGGTATGTCTTTAAGGCATTCGCAATCCCCTCCCATTCTTTCCCCGCTTTGAGCAAGGCTTGCAACTGACTCGACTTCACTTTCTCTAGCAATTCGTTCAAGCCAATTTTAGTTTTCTTTTCCCGAACAAACCATTCGTTCAATTGCTGATAAATACCTTCGTGAAAAAGCGCGGTGTAGGCATTGGAAAGAAAAGGTCGAAGGTCATAGGTATGAAAAACCAAACCTTGGTCGGTGGTTTGTGCCTTTCGCATCAATTCCAAATAACACAGCACAAAATCGAAAACGATAGTCGACTTCATTGGGTAGCCCATCGTTACATTGACCTTATGGTCGTGCAATGGCATGGCGTAAAGGAAAGGCACCAACAGCTTTTCATCGGCCAATACAATAGCAGTTTCTTCTGGTTTGGCACCTTGCTGAATGAGTTCTCCGGCCAATTTTGCAGCCAAATGCGCTTGCGCCATATTTTGAGGCACGGCATGCACATGCACTGTTTTCGGCTCGTTTAAAGAATCGGCATCGAACCAAATGCTTTCGGGCCACTTGGTTCGGTATTCCCGCATAAAATCGCCAGCCTCTTCCTTCTTCTCCACCATGAAGTAGTTATCCGTATCCCAATAGAGTTGGGCACGCTTGGCTTTTACCAAGGCATCAAAAATTACTTCTTCGGACTTTGAAAGGGCATTGAAACCGCAAAAATGATAATACTCAAAAGGATGCTCAAAGTGGTCTTGACTGAGTACCGAAGCTAAATTTCGGTACAGCATACCGCCATAAGCTTTTTCTTCTTTTAGTAATTCACCTTGAAAATCTTCATACACCGCACCAACCTCTTTCCAGATTTTCAAAAACTCAGTGAGCAACTTTGTCTTGTCTTGCTTTTCCGTCAGGGTTCTAAAACGGGCAATGATCTCTCTGAATTCGTCATTATAGCCGAAAACATGATCAATTTCTTTAATATTCTGTAAGTCGGAATAGATTTGTTTGGCGTTGGCCAAGTAGCGATCTATCTCATCATAATCCTTCAAAATCACTTTGCCCCAAGCATAGAAAGCATCGAATTCTAAATCCTTATCTCGCTTTTGGTAAATTTTGAATAGGTGGAAAAGCAAAGTGAGTTCATCCGTAATAGACAAGCCTGTCATTCGCTGCACAAAGTCTTCAATACTGAAAATGGTAGGCAGCATAAAATCATGATGACCGTATTTTTGAAGCAAAGCGCGCTTGAAGAAAACGCCTCCACGTTTGGTAGGAAACACAAAGCAATGGCCTTTTAGCTGTTGCAAGTCGCTTTCCTGAATTTGCTCTACAATAAGGTGGTGGAAGGTTTTCATATATTGATCCACTTCGTACTAAGGTTATTTATAGTAGGTGATTTTTCTTTTGAACACACTATCCTTTATCATAAAAATATATTTATCGCCCCTCTTCTCAGCCAAATAAACGGTCATGGTAGTCCAGTTTCCATTATCATCATACTTATATTTTCTTAAGGTATACATTTGGTCTGAGCCTTTAACGTTTCTAGGGAAAGCAACCACATTGTCATGATCATCATAGGTAAACTCTGGATTCTTTAATCTTTGATCAACTGTATAATCAACCTCAGAAATGACATCTCCAAACTCATTTAATGCCTTAATATAAACTCTGTTGTTGCTGTAATCATAGCGAGCCTCTTCAATACCAATTAACTCTTCGCCCCGATACTTTTTTAATTGTATTGGATGCCCATTCTCGTTATTGTTCAAAGTAATTTGTCTAGTTACAACTGAATCAGCGTCATAATAAACCATTTCGATTAAATGGCCTTCTTTGGAATATCTATAAGAATTAAACTCAGTTGAGAAACCGTCATCTGATTTCGCAGTACGCTTTCTGTAAGCCTTCCGCCCATTTTGATACCCAAACATGACCTCTAAGTATTTCCCTTCTTTCTTGGAATACCTTTTCTCAACCAACAACTGTTGATTTTCATTATACTCTAAAACCCTCGACTCTTTTATGACCCTTGAAATACGATAAAAAGTCCTACTCTCCTCTATTAATTTGACTTTACCCTTATTGGAAGTTTCATGAGCAAAATGCAAAACGGAATATATACTTTGTTGAGCTTCAGCATAAAACTGTAAAAGCAAAAATGACAAACACAAAAGCAATCTCATATCATCACCTCCTTCACTATTACTGGTTCAACATATATTAAATGACCGGAGACTTGCTCAAAACCAAGGGCTTTCATGGCATTCATATAACGTTTTACTTGTTCTTGATGGGCTGGGCTTTCCTTTTCCTTTTTATAGTCGATAATCACTGCCTCGGGTCCTTTAATCAGTAGCCTGTCTGGTTTATGGGCTTTGCCTTCGAACCAAATCTCTCTTTCATTGAAAACTTCATAGTCATCAGAAAACCAGATACTGATTTTTGGGTCAGCAAAAAGCCTTAGGATTCGATCTTTCACCAACGCTATTGTTTTATGGTCTAACTCCCCAGCTTGTAAAAACTGCCGTAAAACCATTTCTAAATCTTCCTTTACCCGAATGGCAGAAAGTACTTCATGCACCTGATTGCCCAAACTAATGTTCTGGGCTTCTTCAGTTTCTTGCAGCATAAAAAAGCGTTCCGAATCATTGCGGATGGTCAGCTGATTGAGGAAGGAAACCTGCGGATAAATGCCAATCGCAACCGATGCGTCTATTTCTTCTCCACTACCTATTTTTTGACCATCAGTACCCAAACTAAACTGCGTGTAAGTAGATTCTTCTTGAGAAAGCAATCCAATTTCAGGAAGTAAATCCAGAAGAAACTCATGGATTCTAGCACCCTTAGTTCCCTTCGACAAAGGCGCTCCTAAATAGAGTTTCTCTCTGGGGCGCGTAAAAGCCACATAAGTTTTATTGAGAATATCAAGCGCGCTTTCTGTTGCTTCAGTATAAAAATCTTTTTGAAAATGAGATTTTAGCAATGTGCTTTTACTAAAATCTAGCGGAATGTACTGAAGCGACTGGTACTGCGCAGGTATATTCTTCGTCCAAAACTGATGTGTGGTAGCATTCGGCAGAATATCCCAATTGGTAAAGGGAATAAACACAATAGGCGATTCCAGTCCCTTAGATTTATGAATCGTCAGAATTCTTATGGCATTGGTTTTCTCACTTGTGGCTACGGTTTGATTATCTCCTTCCTTATCCCACCATTCTAAAAAAGTATTGATAGAATTGGTACCTCGCTGTGACTGCTCAAGAATAACATCCAAAAGCTGTTGCAAGTACACATCCGCCTTCTTTTCGATGTCGAACATGAGCAATAATTCGCTCACCAAGTCAAAAAGTGCATACTGCTTTATTTCGTATTGTCTGGTTAGGAATTCTTGAGGGAAGCCCGCTTCTTCCAAAGTCATTCGTTCTCCTTTTCCGCGCAGCATTACAGCTTGCTCTGGAATATCGTTCAACCTAAAGAAAAGACTGATGAGGTTAAGCATGAGCACTTCATCCTTACCCGATTGTAAATAGCGGAGTAATTCCAGCACAAATAAAACCGATTCGCTCTGCTGAAGCTTGAGCGATTCACCATTGATAAATGGAATTTTCTCGTTTAGAAAAGCAGTGGCTATATCTGAAATTTCCTTGTTACGATTCACCAAAATAAGCATATCGCTCAGTGAAAAGCCCTTTTCTTTGTTCTCTCTAATTTGAATTAGCAGGTCCTTAACAGATTGTGCTTGCCATTTTTCATCTTCCTCATCAGAAGAATAATAACGCATTTGCACATAGCCACCTTCTCCTCCTTGAATATGTTGCTCGTGGTTTTCATAGGCTTGGGTAAACAAGGTTGTGTCATGCAAGGACTCGTTTTTACCGAAAGCTTCTGGCAATTTTCCGAACAAGTTATTATTGAAGTTGACGATACTGCTCAAACTTCGCCAGTTGTCATTCAGCACCTGATCAGCTTCTTTAGGATAAAAAGCACCTAGCTCTTCCTTCACCTGTGAAAGTAACAAACGCATATTTCCGCCCCTAAAACGATAAATGGACTGCTTGACATCGCCAACAATCAGCACTTCATTGTCTTCTGAAAGGGCGTTGATGATCAAAGGTTTTAAATTATTCCACTGAAAACTGGAGGTATCCTGAAACTCATCGATCATGATATGCTTGTAAAAACTACCGAGCTTTTCGAAGATGAAAGGCGCATCGGCTTGCTCCAGAATATCTTTGAGAATGATGTTCGTGTCCGAAATAAGCATCACATTATGCTCATCGCGGTATTCTTTTAAATACTTATTCAGTTCTTCCAGCAAACCAAAAGCATACACGTTTTTAAGGATTGCTTTTGCGGAATTGTAGTCACTTTCGTTGTCTTCAATAAAATCAACTATGCCTTGACAAATCTCTCCAAACTTACCCGACACCAATTGATCTATTTCTGCTTTCTTATCTGACTTTTGAGTATACCAATTGCTATCACCATTTACGGTTTTAATAAAAGTAGAAGTAAGTTTGTAATCCTTATTAATAAGCTTCACAAAAGTATTGGCAACACTTCGATTTTGGCCGCCACTAAAATCTGCTACTTGTAACCCATGCTGAGAAATTAAATCTAAAGCTTCATTTCCATACTTTTTTAGTTGCACTTCAAAAGACTTAATATCTGACCTTAATGATTCAATGATCTTTTTCAGTTCTTCGAAAGTGAGATTTAACCCGCTGAAACCGTCTTGAAAAGATTCAGTGAAGAGATTCTTGCCAAGCTTTTCAATCTGCTGATCTACGTTCCATGATTTATCGCTTTCAATTTGCTCTTTGGCATATTGAGTAAGCCATTGCCGCACTTCTTTATTGTCATCCAAGCTTTTGAAAAGCTCATTCATGGCTTCTTGCAAGGCCATGGAGGTATTCATTTCTACCTCGTAACTGAGGGGCAAATCCAATTCTCTGGCGAATGATTTGAGCACCCTAGAAAAGAAACTGTCGATCGTAGACACTTCAAACCGGCCATAATTGTGAATGATCAGGTCATAGGCTTCTTCTGCCCTTTGTTGAATGTTAAGTGGAGTGAGTTCTGCGGCCAGTTCGGTGGCTAATATTTTGAACAGCTGCGTTTCTTTGCCCGCTCCCATTTCTTCCAAAGCCTTGAGAATACGGGTTTTCATTTCTTCCGTAGCCTTATTGGTGAAGGTAATGGCCAAGATATGTTTGAAGTCTTGTGGCCTTTTAATCAGCAACTTGACATATTCCTTTACGAGTGTAAAGGTTTTACCCGAACCTGCGGAAGATTTATAAACCGTTAATGCCAAAATAATAAGTTTTCAGTCCAATGCTGAAATTAAAGAAAGGCATTGATTTGTGAACGAAGTCTAGCGAAAAACTTTCAGAGTGCCTCGTCTGGTTTCCTCAAAGCTGACACCATTTAAAGCTCCCGCATAGAAAATGATGTAGCTGTACTGCCCGTCTTGAACCTTGGTTCCTTTATACCTTCCATCCCAGCCTTTGGTGATGTCTTCTGTAGAGAAAATGATTTCTCCCCACTTATTAAAGATTTGCATGCTGTATTGAAGGTCGCAATCGGTTACGGGTTTAAACTCATCGTTTACACCGTCATTATTAGGGCTAAAGGCATTGGGAATAAATATTTTAGGAAAACGCTCTTCCACATCAAAGTCCATTACTGTTTCGCAACCACTGGCATCTTTAATTGTAAGCGAATAAGACCCTTGAGAGAAATCACTTCCTTCTTGAGAATCAATATTTGGTTTGTTACTCCAGTAAAATTGGTAGTCTGGCGTTCCTCCTTTGGCTTCTATATAAGTCGTTCCATTTACGGCTTGCGGACAAATGGGAAGATTCAGAAATGACTCCAAGAAAGGCTCTAAGGCGGGTGGTTCGGTAATCGTATAAGTTCTTGAAACCTGACAGCCATTGGCATCGGTAACCGTAACGGCATAACCGCCTGCTGGTAAATTCGTCATTACAGGATCACTGTAGGTTTTATCAAAATTCACTCCCACTACTTTAATCGAGTATTTCCCTTGCGCATTTGGTGTTCCGCCTGTGATATTTAAACTAATACTTCCATTGGTTTCCGAAAAACACCTTACTGGTAAAATTGAGCCGTCAGTAACTGTTAAAGGAGTCGGTTCTGTAATGGTATATGTTTGAGTAATTTCACAGCCCGCAGCATCTGTAATGGTGGCTTCATAATTACCTGCGGCAAGTCCAGAAACCGAAAGGCCTGTCATTCCATTATCCCAAGTAGCTGTATAGTTACCTGGTTTTCCGCCAGTTACCGTGAGGTCAATCGCTCCATTTTTTAATCCAAAGCAGGAGATGTTAGTAATATTGGCAACTGGCTTAATTTCTGAATAAATAATAACTGGCAAATACTCAGAATATCCATCGCAATCGGCAACCAAGGGGTTGGATTCTAAAAACCTGACCTTGCCATTTCCAACTCCGTCCCATTTCACTTTTATCTCGTTGCCAGTGTTAATACCATCAACAAAGGTTCCTCCGATTACTTCCCAAGTGTAAACAGAACCGTTGGTTTGCGGTGTAGAGTAAATAACTTCTTGAAATTCTGTAAAACAAACCTCTGATTTGCCTGTAGGTAATGGTGGAGCAAGTTCTTTATTAATTTTCACTGGAATTTCCAGCGTATCACCTATACAGCCTAAAGCATTTTTCGGTACTACTTTCAAGAAGGCATTGTCATTGGGCGCCCCCCATGACACTTGAATTTGATCCGTTCCTTGGCCACTAGTGATTTGACCATCGGCCGAAATAATCCATTCATAAGTATTCTCATCTGCACCTACCACAGAATAATCAATCAAATTAACATCTGGGCAAACCGACTGTGGCCCTACGATTTCAGTGGCCTCCACTTCCAATATAGTGACCTGTTTTGTAAAAACTTCTGAATTACCACAGCTGCCTTCACCGTTGGAAGCAATTACTCTGATCACATAATCGCCAGGAGTGGTATAAGTATGGTTTACCTCCTCGCCAGTAGCCATTGCACCATCATCAAAATGCCAATCGAAAACTGTATAAAGCGGGTCTTCGCCCGGTATGGTTTCAAACTGAATTTTAAAATCAATATTTGAATTTAAACAGCCTTCATTGGATATAATGTTAAGGTTGGCATCGGCCAATAAAAGTTGAGCATTGAGATTTTCGAGGCTGGCGCCTGCTACATAACCAAATGATTCAATTTGGCCAAAGCCGTATACATAGGCTACGAAGCCTTCGTCAGATTTGAGATTATAATCTGAACCCTTATTAATAGATACTGTAGCATAATAGAGAGAACTATTTTGGATATTCTGAAAATCCGTAGATGGTATTAGATTACCGTTAATTCTAAGGCCAGAGATACCTACAAGATCCGTTATCAAGCCTACAAAATACCTATTAATGGCAGAGGCTTCAAGTGCCGGAAATGTTATTTCTTTTAAACGTTGTTCAATTGGACTAATCATTATCATAAAAGGATCACCTGGACCATTTGGGTTATTTGTTCCAGTAGGGAAATCACAACTCAAAGACTGAGCTAATTGCGCGACTTGAATTGGTTTATCTGATGTGATGGATGTTACTTGATTAGGAAATAAGAGTCTCAAAAATTCTCCCTCTTCAACAATACTATAATTACGCCCATTAACACTAACTCTTGTATTCGGTTCAGAAGTAGTGATTTGTAGAACATAACCAGAGCGCATTTCAAGATCAAGTACTGCGTAATTCTTTCCCCAAGTGCTGACTGGATACATTTGTTCAAACAAATGATCACCTGCATAGCCTCCAGACCAAAGATTCCCTCTATTTAGAGCTGAACAGTCCTGCCCACCAGTAACTCTTGTCCAGACATTCCCACCAAAAACAGCGAAATTATTGCAATTATCGCTAGTATCTTCAGACTCAATTAGGGTGCCTGTTAAATCTCCTTGTGCCTGTATTAAATAAATATCCCCTTGGTTTAGCTCAATGCTATATGGAACGCCAGCGTCCTTATTATCTAATGTTCGAAAGCTTGGGGTAACTCTCAAGCGTGTAGCATCTTCTGATGCAACAATCAATATCTGAGATGATGAATTATCAGTCCCTGCCACATCATTACTTGGAGGGGATTCAAAATATGTTGATGCATAATATTTATTACCTAATGAGGGAGTGGGAAGAATAATTGATGCATCTGCACTAGCTGATCTATTGTTGAAAGCATATACACTTATCGGCTCATCCGAAACAATGTGTATCGCTTTACGTTGATTTTCACCATTACTCGTAGCTGCATAAGGATTTTCCAAAGTTTCAAATATGGATTGCTTGTGGGTAACTCCTGGAGTTACAGTAAATGTTAAAGTCCGATTATCTTCGTAAATAAATAGGGTTACGTTAGCGATTTTTTTACTGGTTACAAAAACCTCAAGGGATGACGGAGAATCGCTATCATTATTAGGCATAAACCCAAACCAGAAATCTCTACCCTCGGTAGTAACTTGGGCATTTACCGATAAGGCAATGCATAACAGTCCAAAAAAAGATAGAATTAGCCTCCTCAACGTAGTCTTGTCAATAATAGTAGTTAGTCAAACTTGGGTCAATATGAGTATTTTCATTAATTAAAAGAAGTATTCACCACACCTATTCTCGCCTCTTATGACATAAGTTTTAAAAAAAGGTTTTAAGCCTAATCAAATTATAGTTGCGATTTGAATTTGCATCTTGACTATTTAATCAATTGTTTTGAGCAAAATTTAGAAAATGGAACTCAAAGCTAAACTCCTCGAAATATTCCCAACCCAACAAGTATCTGCCTCTTTCAGAAAAAGAGAGTTTGTTGTAGAATATGCTGAAAACCCACAATACCCTGAATATGTGAAGTTTGAAGCCATTCAAGATAAATGTGATCTTTTAGACAGTTTCAAACCCAACCAAACGGTGAACGTAAGTTTCAACCTAAAAGGAAGAAAATGGACAGATGCTCAAGGTCAGGTAAAATATTTCAATTCTTTACAAGCTTGGAGAATTACACCTGAATCGGCTGGGCAAAGTGCAGCGCCTCAAGCCAACGGAAATACGCCTCCTCCTCCATCTGCAAGCGATGAGCCAGATTGGTTAAATAGTGATAGTTCAGACGACTTACCGTTCTAAGATGAAATACGATGTGATTGTTATTGGTGGTGGCATTGTAGGTTTAGCAACGGCCTTTCAAACCTTAAAGAAAAAGCCTAACCTTAAGCTCCTTCTTCTTGAAAAAGAAGGTGCCTTAGCAGCACATCAAACTGGAAATAACAGCGGTGTAATTCACTCTGGTTTGTACTACAAGCCCGGAAGTTTAAAAGCCACAAACTGCATTAATGGCTACCATATGCTGATTGATTTTTGCGATCAAGAAGGTATTCCTTACGAACTATGTGGGAAAATTGTGGTAGCCACTGATGACTTTCAAAAACCACTATTAGAAAACCTATATCAGCGAGGTTTACAAAACGGCTTAGACAAAATTTCGAGAATTTCTATCGAAGAAATGAATGAAATTGAACCGCATGTAAAAGGAATCGCAGCCCTCAATGTTCCCTATACGGGCATTGTAGATTACAAACTGGTAGCCGAAAAATACGGTGAGAAAATCAAGGAATTGGGTGGTGAAATTAGATTAAACACCAAGGTAACTGGCATTTCTGATCGAGGTCAATATTCGAATATTTCTACCGATGACAGCTCATTTGAGGCCAAGCTTGTAATCAACTGTTGTGGTTTGTATTCGGATAAAATTGCTAGAAAAACTTCCGAAGATGTAGACTTAAAAATCATTCCTTTTAGGGGTGAGTATTTTAAGTTGAAACCAGAAAAGGAATATTTAGTAAAGCATTTGATTTACCCCGTTCCCGATCCCAACTTCCCTTTCTTAGGCGTTCATTTCACAAGAATGATGAAAGGCGGAATTGAAGCGGGACCTAATGCCGTGTTGGCTTTCAGACGTGAAGGCTACAAAAAATCGCAAATTCATTTGGGCGAATTGGCCGAATCATTAATGTGGCCGGGCTTCCAAAAAGTTGCCATGAAGTACTGGAAAACGGGTTTTGGCGAAATGTACCGTTCTTTCAGCAAAGCTGCATTTACCAAGGCCCTGCAGAAGCTAATTCCAGAAATTCAATCTGATGATTTGATTGATGGCGGTGCGGGTGTTCGTGCTCAGGCTTGCGACAGAACTGGCGGTTTGTTAGATGACTTTTCCATTATAGAAACCAAACAGGCCATTAACGTATGTAATGCGCCTTCGCCAGCAGCTACTTCGTCTTTATCTATTGGTAATTCCATTTCAGACTTGGCTTTAAAGCGTTTTGATTGAGTAGATTGAAGACTAAAAATGAACTGGTTCACCGATAATCAAATCTTTGGCTGAACTACACCAACTAAACTCAATTCGCATTACTTTTGTATCAAAGTAAAAAAATCCGTTATGAGTACTCCTGCTGTTAAATTCAATACCCAAGACAGACCCGAATTTGTTACTGAACTTAGAAAAAACGTAAACGGATATTTTAAAGAAAACAACATTTCTAAGCAGGCCAACACTACCATGAAAGTGAAAACTGCTTTCATGATTTGCTTATACTTCATTCCGCTAGCTATACTATTATCAGGCACAGTAAACACTTTTTGGCCAATGATGGGCATTTGGTTTTTAATGAGTATGGGCATGTCGGGCATTGGCTTATCGGTAATGCACGATGCCAATCACGGAGCTTATTCTAACAAGAAAACTGTAAATCAATTTTTCGGTTTCTTGGTCAACTTTTTAGGTGCTTACCATATCAACTGGAAAATTCAACACAATGTACTCCACCATTCTTTTACCAATGTAGAAGGTTATGATGAAGACTTTGAGAATCCGGTAATGCGTTTATCACCGAGCCAACCGCGCAAAAAAGGCTATAAATTTCAGGCCTTTTACGCTCCCTTTGTTTACGGATTACTGACATTGAATTGGCTTTTCAGCAAGGATTTCAAACAACTGATTGACTATAACAAAAAGAACTTATTAGTAGGTCAAGGCCTTACGTTAAGAAAGGCGATTTGGCGCTTGAGTTTTTACAAAGTGGGATACATTGTACTTACGGTAGTTTTGCCCATTCTCATTGTAGATTTACCTTGGTGGCAAGTGTTGCTCGGCTTCTTAATGATGCAGTTTATCTCTGGTCTTATTCTAGCACTTATTTTCCAACCTGCCCATGTGATTGAAGAAACCGATTTCTTTACTCCAAATGCAGAAGGTAGCATGGAAAACAACTGGGCGATTCACCAGTTGAGAACTACCGCTAATTTTGCCAATGGCAGCCGTTGGTTTTCTTGGTATGTAGGCGGATTGAATTATCAAATCGAACATCATCTTTTCCCAAATATCTGTCACGTTCATTACAGAAACATTTCCAAAATAGTAAAGCAAACAGCCGAGAAATACGGCATTCCTTACTATCAACACAAAACTTTTTATCATGCCTTAAAAAGCCACTTTAGCTTGCTGCATGATTTAGGTACTGGAAAATATGATCAGAAATTAGGGAAAGCATAGTTTAACTTATGCTAATCGATTTTATTAATAACTTAAGATATGCCCTGCATAAAAATCGAAACCACCATTCACGCTCCGGTGCAACGGTGTTTTGATTTATCAAGAAGTATTGATCTTCATCAAATTTCTACGATTGAGACTAAGGAAAGAGCAATAGCAGGCAAAACTTCAGGCTTGATTGGCTTGAATGAAACGGTAACTTGGCAAGCCAAACACTTTGGCATCACTCAAAAACTCACTTCCAAAATTACGGTTTTTAACAGCCCACATTACTTTGTAGATGAAATGGTGAAAGGAGCTTTCAAATCATTCAAGCATGAACATCATTTTGAAGAAATTAACGGGCAAACCCAAATGAAAGACCGGTTCGATTACACCTCTCCCCTAGGTATTCTTGGTAAGCTTTTCGACAGCATTGTTTTAGAAAAATACATGTTCAAGCTTCTTGAGAAAAGAAACCAAGTCATTAAAGAATATGCCGAATCGGAAAAATGGAAGCAGGTACTGCTCAATTAACCTTTCTCTTCGTTCAAAAATTCAAGAGCCCTAAGTTCTGAATAAGTAAACTCACTTTTAGCCAGGATAAAGCCTACATGTCCTCCTCTTTTTGGGGTTTCTAGATACAGGTTTGGCATTCCTTCTGCCAACTGGTATGGGTAGCAATTCCCTTCTAGCAATGGGTCGTTGAGTGCATTAATGAGTAAAATGGGAACTTCAATATTTTTAATGAAAGGATAAGGATCGCAAAATTCATAAAACTCTTTCGCATCCTTAAAACCATGAATAGGGCCAGAATAAAGGTTATCAAATTCCTTAAGCGTTTTTACCGTATCCATTCGGCTTACATCAATTTCAGGAAATTGTATGGCCTTCTTCTTTATCTTCTCTCTAAGCTTTACAAGGAATTTCTGTTCATACACCTTATTCACCTTAAGGTTTAAAGTAGCCGCACTTTCAGTCAGAGAACAAGGTGCACTAATGGCCACCGCGCCTTTCACGTTTTTCGGCAATGGAAAATCTGACTCCCCCAAGTAACGTAAGGTCTGCCCACCTCCCATGCTTATTCCTACAAGACCAATTTCTTTATAATCATACTTTTGATTTGCGTGGTCAATCACACTGCGTAAATCATAGCTGGCAGCATGGTGATAAAGGATTTTCTGGCGGTTCATTTCACCACTACAGGTTCTGTTGTTCCAAGCCAGAATATCCCAACCGTTCTGACCAAAAAGCTTTGCTAACCCAGTTACATAATGTCTTCCAGAATCTCCTTCCAGTCCGTGACTCACTACCAATAAGCGGTTATTCCCCTTTCTTACCCAATCAATATCCAAAAAATCATCATCAGGCGTTTCAATGCGCTCTCTTTCATAACTAACACCCGTCACCTTCCTTCTTATGCTTGGAATAATGGTTTCAAAATGGCCATTAAGGTAAATGAATGGAGGACCTTGGTATTTCGAAGGAAGAATGGGCATGTGGTTTTTCTGAATATTTAATCGAAAGGGCGAATATCCATAATCTTAAAGAAAAAGCCCAAAATCAATATCCCTATTGCACTGCAAGACCAACTAAGGATTAAGATAAACTTAAGCAGGTTTTGAATAAACGATTCGTCTGACACTAAGGAAAGCTAGAATTAGAATAGAGAACTCAACAATCAGAACGATATAAAAACCCTCAATTAAATATAGAATTAAGATTGAAGAAAGAATTGCGAATAATACAACTGTGGCAACCTTAAGTTTTTTATTCTCACTATTCTTTGAAAGGAACGACTCCCTCAGCAACTCTAAGAAAACTACACTCAAAAAAACAATTAGCCATTTCATTATCGCGCATTAAAGACATTTCATGGAATTCACTCCAATAAATGAGCTCTTGAAAATACTTATATTCTTAGAAAGATAAAATCGAACTAAAGCTCCATTTGCAATTTAACACTGCAAATATTTTATAGTAACACATTATTAACCTTGACTTTACAACTAAGACAAACTCGTAATTTACCTTTAGCTCAATAAATAATCTCATCATATTTATTGGGTGTTTGTAAAAAAGGTCTGGTTTTCCACAGACTTTTTTTATGCAAAAAAGCCTGTTCAAAAGATGGCTAAGTCCTAACTTGCAGCCATTACTTTAGAACATATGCACGTAGCGATAGCAGGAAATATAGGGTCGGGCAAAACCACTTTAGCCCAGAAATTAGGAAAGGATTACAATTGGAATGTTGAACTGGAATCGGTTGAGGATAACCCCTATCTCAAGGATTTTTATGAGGACATGAGCCGTTGGTCCTTTCACCTTCAGGTTTATTTTTTAAACAGTCGATTTAAGCAAATTGCTGCCATTCAAGAATCTGTAAAAGGCACGATTCAAGACAGAACTATTTACGAAGACGCACATATTTTCGCTGCTAACCTAAAACAGTCGGGCTTTATAAGCGACAGAGACTATCAAAATTATTTGGAACTGTTTAAATCTATGATCAAGTATGTGCAACCGCCAGATTTATTGATTTATCTTAAAGCAGACATCCCAAAACTTGTAGGCAATATTCAGAAGCGAGGAAGAGATTACGAGGAGTTGATTAGAATTGAGTACTTAAAAAACCTCAATTCGCACTATGAAAACTGGATTGGCAACTACGATATGGGTAAACTGCTCATTGTAGATGTAAACAACCTAGACTTTGTTAGCAAAGTAGAAGATTACTCGCTCATTGTTGAAAAAGTGAATCTAGAAATTAATGGGCTTTTTAGTTAATATTATAGTAACACTATGTATTGAAAAAATTACTATCTTGGTGGTGTATTCGCTATTGAAACTCTACTTTTTAATTGAAACTTATACAGTCCTGGTATTCTACCAGGACATTTTTTTTGCCCTAACCCCAATACAATACGTTTAAACCAAATAGCCTACTGCTAAAATAGCCATACCAATAACGGCCATCATCAACATTGGGCGCCACACAAATTTGAGCCACACATTATAGGGCACATTCACCATGCTCAATGAAGGAAGAATAATTCCGGCTGGTGTTATAAACATCATAAGCCCAAAACCAAATACATAAGCATTCACGATTTCTTCCGTAGGAACGCCCACCACATTGGCCAAAGCACCCATAATGGGCATACTCACCAAGGCCAAACCAGAAGATGAAGAAATGAAAAAGGCCAATACAAAGAACACCAACATCAGCACAGGCAAAAACACCAAGCCATCTACCCCACTCACCATGTTGGAAGCATAATTCAGGATGGTTCCTGAAATCTGTCCATCATTCATTACAATGGTAATACCACGTGCTACTCCAATAATTAGCGCTACTCCCAACAAATCTTTCGCGCCAGCAATAAAGGCATTCACAAAAGCATTTTCGCCCAAACGGATGATGAGACCTAAGAACAAGGCACTGACCAAAAACAGAGCTGTCATTTCTTCGAACCACCAACCCAAGCTAGAAACACCATACACCATTATCACGAAGGTTAGGCCAAAAAGCACTAAGAGCAATTGAGTTTTCAAATTCAGTTTTTCTGCCTGTTCAGATTTCTTCAATGCCGAAAATGGCTGCTTGATATCCATATTATATAAAAGCGACTGCTTGGGATCTTTCTTCACCCTTTCTGCATATCGCAACACATAAGTAATCACAACAATGCCTCCTAAAATAAACATCGCCAATCTACTGTAAATGCCCAATGTCCAACTTACGCCAGCTGCATCGGATGCTATTATCGTTTCAAAAGGATTGATCATTGCGCCCATTAGGCCAATACAAGAACCTCCGTATAATGCTCCAACAGGTACTATTAGGTCATAACCAGCAGCTAGAAAAATGGGAACTAGAATAGGATAAAAGGCGATGGTTTCTTCCTGCATTCCAAAGGTTGTTCCTCCTATGGCAACCAAAACCATAACCGCTACAATCAGCCACTTTTCTCGCCCTTTCATTTTTTCTGAAAGCGAGGACAAGCCTCGATCGAAAGCACCAGAAGCGGTAAAAACACCAATAAACCCTCCGATAATCAATACAAAAAGAATAATATCAATCGACTCGTAAATACCTTTGATTGGAGCATATACAATAGCCATTAAGCCTTGTGGGCTCGATTCCATTTCAGCGTAAGTATTTGGAATAGAAACAGGTTTTCTGATTTTCCCTTCCTCAAATTTAGAGAGCTCCATTTTCAGGTTTAGGCTATCTAAAACCGATTGACTTGCCTTTAAAGAAACGGTGTTCTCTTTGCCTTCAATAAGAAAATTACCTGCATCATAACTTAAGGTTGAAAAGCTTCCAGCCGGCATTAAAAAAGTGGCTATAGCACTTAGTATGATAATGATATACAGTACCGTAAACGGATTAGGAAACTGGAATTTCTTCATAAGGCAAGATTAAAAGCTTTAAGTTAAGGAATTTGAATGATTCATCTGGGCCTAAATAATCAAGTTCTATTCAAGTTAAAATCTTAGTAAAGGCAAGGGTTTCATTATTTCGCTTTCGTTACATTTGCAAAATGGACGGAACCAACAGAGCGAACATAAAGCCGGGTATTGAGGTAAACATTGTGCTCAAACAAGACCAAAGAAGTGGAAAACTAACTCGAGGTGTTGTGAAAGATATTTTGACAAAATCTCCGAAACATACCCACGGTATTAAAGTGCGTTTAGAAGACGGCCAAGTAGGGCGCGTTAAAGAAATACTCGAATGAAAACTGGGTCTGCAATTATTAGAAAGTGCGAAGCAAAAGACTTAACACAACTGACCCAGTTTGCGCTCAAAACCTTTAAAGACACTTTTGAAAAAGACAACGACCCTAAAGATTTCAATGCCTATATTGAAAAGGCCATAACAGAAGAAAAACTAGGTCAAGAAATGGCTAATGAAGGCTCTGACTTCTATTTTTTGGAGCTTGAAGCCCAAGTGATAGGCTATATAAAACTGAACTTCACTCCTTTTCAATCAGATATTAACGACCCAAAAAGTATAGAGCTTGAACGCGCCTATGTGGATATAGATTTTCATGGCCAAGGTTATGGTAAAATGCTTTTCGATTTCATTGTTCAGCAAGCCAAATCACATCAAGTTGAATACATTTGGTTAGGTGTTTGGGAGCGAAACGCAAAAGCCATTGCCTTCTATAAACAGCTGGGCTTCTATAAATTTGCAGAACACCCTTTTAAGCTGGGTACCGATAAACAAAAAGATCATTTAATGCGCTGCGACTTGCCTTTGTCTTAAATCTTGGTTAATCTGAACGAGCAAGTCTAAACTGATAATTTGAATGATGAAAGCTCTACTCTGCCATGAATTTGGTTCTACAGAAAACCTAAAGCTCACCACCTCTGAAAGCCCAAAACCACAAAAAGGTCAGTTGGTCATTTCTGTAAAGGCATGTGGTGTTAACTTCCCCGACAGCCTCATTATTCAAAATAAATATCAGTTTAAACCTGAATTACCTTTTGCTCCTGGAGGCGAAGTGGCAGGCATTGTAAAAGAGCTGGGTGAAGGAATCGACCATTTAAAAGTGGGAGACCGTGTTTTCTCGCTCACAGGTTGGGGAGGTTTTGCGGAAGAAGTTTTGGCAGATGGCTATAAAACCCTACCCATTCCCGAAGGAATGGACTTTATTACAGCGGCTACCACCATGTACACCTGTGGTACTTCACTTCACGCCTTAAAACAAAGGGCTCAATTAAAAGAAGGCGAAACACTTTTGGTTTTGGGTGCAGCAGGTGGTGTAGGTTTGGCTGCCGTTCAAATAGGGAAGCTGATGGGCGCCAAAGTAATTGCCGCAGCTTCATCAGACGAAAAACTAGAACTGTGCAAAACCAAAGGAGCCGATAAAGTCATTAATTACAGCACCGAAGACCTTAGGGAAAGAATAAAAGCACTGACCGACAACCGAGGTGTAGATGTAGTTTACGATCCCGTAGGCGATCGTTTTTCAGAACCTGCAGTACGTTCATTGGCTTGGCAAGGTCGTTATTTGGTAGTAGGTTTTGCGGGCGGTGCTCCAGCTTCAATTCCTTTAAACCTACCACTTCTCAAAGGTGCATCCATTGTAGGCGTATTTTGGGGAGCCTTTGCTCAGAAACAGCCAAAAGACAGCATGGCCAATTTTCAACAGATTCTCGCTTGGATCAAAACTGGCCAACTGCAGCAGCATATCCATAAACAATACCCGCTTAATCAAGGTGCTGAAGCCATTCAAGATTTGATGGATCGAAAAGTAATGGGTAAGAATGTGGTTGTAATTGATTAAAATACTTTACTAGAAGATTTTCGGCCTTACTAATTGCTAATTAAGATATCCCTACTTTTGCAAAAATATTTTCTTCATGGATAACTTTGAATCGCTTAACCTTTCTACTCCGCTTCGGAACGCCATTGATGATCTAAATTTTGAAAAGCCTACTCCTATTCAGGCAGAAGCCTTTCCTATGGTCTTATCTGGAAAAGACTTGGTGGGAATTGCGCAAACAGGCACGGGAAAAACCTTTGCTTACATGCTTCCTTCCCTGCGCGACCTGAAGTTTTCTAAACAAACTACACCACGTATTTTGGTGGTTGTTCCAACTCGTGAATTGGTACTGCAGGTAGTGGAACAAACCAAGCTATTGGCCAAATACATGAACGTTCGTGTTTTGGGAGTTTATGGTGGAGTGAATATCAAAACGCATATGGCTGAAGCGCTCGAAGGATGCGATATTCTAGTAGCTACGCCTGGCCGACTGTATGATTTAGTACTGAGCAAAGCACTTTCCTTAAAAAGCATTAACAAATTAATTATAGATGAGGTGGATGTAATGCTCGATTTGGGCTTTAGATTTCAGCTTCAGAATATTTTCGATTTACTTCCAGAAAAAAGGCAAAACATTATGTTTTCGGCCACTATGACTGACGAAGTAGATGCGTTAATTAATGATTATTTCATCACCCCCGCTAAAATTTCAATAGCTGTAAGCGGAACTCCACTCGATAATATAGCCCAACAATGTTACCCAGTACTTAACTTTTATACCAAAGCCAACCTTCTGAAATATCTGTTAGAAGATACAGTTGAGTTTAAAAAAGTATTGGTTTTTGTGGCGAATAAAAAGGCAGCCGATAGGCTTTATGAGTTATTAGAAGAAACTTTCATGTCGAAAGTTGGGGTAATTCACTCTAACAAATCGCAGAACTACCGAATCAGATCTATCGAAGATTTTGATCAGGGTAACACACGGATTTTAGTAGCTACCGATGTGATTGCCCGTGGATTAGATTTAGAGCAGATCACCCATGTCATCAACTTCGATACTCCTAATTTCCCTGAAAACTACATGCACAGAATTGGTAGAACCGGCCGAGCTGAGCATCAAGGAAAAAGCATTTTATTCTACACAGAAAAAGAAGAAGCCGACAAAGAGGCTATTGAATTGTTAATGGGTTATGAAATACCTACGCTTCCTTTTCCAGAAGAGGTGCCAATAACCAGAAAGTTAACTCCTGAAGAACAGCCTGTGGTAATTGAAGTCCATAAAAACCACAAGCAATCTAAGCATGTACCAGGCCCTGCTTTCCACGAAAAAAAAGAAAAGAACCAAAAGGAAAATCAAGGCGGATCTTATAAAAGAAAAATTGAGGCGAAATATAAAAAGCCTAGAACTCGAGGAGATAAAAATCAAATCAAAAAGAATAAGAGAAGGTAGGCTCTTCTGGCTGTATTTATAATTGTTATCAATTCCTGACATTAAAACAGTACATTGAAGAAAATTCAGAAACTATGGCCAAATCTCAGGACGCAAAAAAGTCTACCAAAAAAGAAGCATTAAAAACACCCAAAGAAAAAAAAGAAGCAAAAAGAGAAAAGAAGGGGAAAAAGAGCTATAGCTAGTGAGAGTTTACAAATACTTTCTAACCAAGTAATAGAGCATAAAAAAACCGGAGTCTCCTCCGGTTTTTTTATTTATGTAATTTCGATAGAAATAGCTTAGTTGGTTACAATACCACCTTTAGCGCTATCTACAGTGATTTTCGGAGTACCTTTTCCTGATACAATCCAACGCAAGGTAACAGTGCTGTTGCCAGGGATGTTTTCCAACACCATTTTAGCTGGATCGACTTTTTGTTCTGTACTAAGCCCTAAATCTAAATCTTGAACAATCATACCGACTTGAACATCCACACCAGAAATGGTTACATAATCAGGTCTTTCGATTTTATACTTCAAATCCTGTGAAGCATGGGTCGGCATCATTCTATCGTTTTTGATTACAGCGGTGATCTCTCTTAACCCTCCACCTAAATCTTTTTCAGTCACTTTATCTATGCTCAATAGCGGCATATGATGCGCATGATATAAAGCAAAAGACATGTTTCTGTGAAGTTCTTCTTCTAACAAGAATCCAGGGGTAGCTCTTCCAAAGTTTTTCTTGAAACCTCCAATTTCTACCTCGCCATAAGTTGGGTGGTTATAAGGAGCCCAAGGAGTAAAAGCATCACCTGCTAATAATTCTTTATCAAAGTCATAACCCTCATCTCTTCCGCCACGCTCATTTTTATAGTAAGCGAAGCTAGTGAAGATCTCATTAGTGAAAGTATAAATACCTCTGCTTCCGTAGAACCAATCTAACTCTCCACCAAATACAGAGTATAAATCTTTGTATACGGTTAAGTAACGGTAGCCTGGTAGCATTTTCTGTCCTTTCATACCAATGGCATCGTAAATTCTAAGGTCGGCACGGTTGTAGGTAGCTAGATCTTCTTCAGCCCCAGGGCCTCTTAAAATCATACCTCCAGAATTATGGAAACTTTGGGCTCCAGCAATATTAGGATGAGCCATAACAAAATCAGCTACAGCACGGTTTTCAGGTGCACTGAAAGGGTACATTAAGGCACCACGCTGAATATAATCAGGTTGCCATTTCCATGCCCAGTCTCTGTTCGGATCATAAACGCCAGGTCGGTCTTCATTCACTCTACCGTCACCATCGTTATCAATTCCTTCAGAACCCAACATTTCGTAACGTTGTGCAGTAGTAACATCATCTGGTCCAATTTGGAGCATTTTTCGTGGATCAAGCGGGTCTACTATAAAATCGCCATACTCACTTTTTCTACGCATACTGGTAACAGAGCCATCACCATCCAGATCATCAAGACCATCTTCGTCTACTAAACCATCACGATCATCATCCAAAGGCATCATACCTGAACGAGGAGAACTGCCCGTGTTCGCTTGTTGCATATAATGATTCCTTGCATCTGGGTTGATGGTTGGAACAATATAGAAGATACGATTATCGAGCATATCAGTAATGTAGTCTACATCACCATAGTTTTCCGTTAAGTACCAAGCGGTATAAATAGAAATTTCAGCTCCTTGAATTTCATTAGAGTGAATATTACCATCAATATAATATCCAGGCTTTCTGTCTGCGATTCCTTTTTTGAAGTTCGTAATCTGAAGCATCCAAAGATCACGTCCTTCATAAGATTTACCTATAGAAATACGCTTTACCAAATCTGGGTGAGCAGCAGCTATTTTTTTAGATAACTCGGCCAATCCTTCAGAAGTATAATAGCGATTAAAGGCAATGTTTACCTTAGGGTTGTGAGGCGAGCCTGCTGCCCTAAAAACTTCATCGGCATTCTGAGCAAAACTGGTTACTGGCAGTGTTAAACCTACCATGATTAAACCAGCGAATAAGTTTGATATATATCTTTTCATCGGTTTTATTATTTAAGGTTTACAGTAACATTGTCAATACCTGCATGTGGAGCACCAGCTTCGATTTGAACCGATCCTTTTCCTTTAACAAGCCAAGTAAATTGTTGCGATCCATCGCCCTCAAGGTTATTAATTGTCATAATTCTTCGTCCAGAAATCACTTCTTGATCCTTACCAAGCTTCACTTCAACTACTATTGGTCTTAACCAACGCGAACGGGTTCCCATTTGCGTATGGGTAGGCAATGTACCTGCATTGTAAACGTCTACTGTTATTCTTGTCATTCCTTTACCTACGGCTTCAGACTTAAGGTTTATCAATTTAACGTCTGCCTGCATCCCTACTAATTCAACAATAAAATCATTGTTCTTTTTAGAAGCATCTGCCACCATTGACATTGGAGGGTTGTTCATTTTAAATGGTGCAATACCACCTACTTCTACTTTTTGGTTTGGAAAATCAGGGTGACTGATTTCTTTCCAATCAACAAAATAGTTGCTTAGATTTTCTTGCGCTGCCCATCTTAAGAAGTTTACTTCTTGGTTTTTGTCTTTATTGGCTACTGCTCCTTCTTCATCTTTTACAGTAGGTGCCCACCAACCTGGTGTACCTAAACTCAATCTTCCGAAGTGGAAATATGCCCATTGTAAGAAATCACCACCTTGTTCGCCAGAAGCAGGTGCGTTTTTCATTCCTGTAGTTTTGTTATAAGCATCTGAAATGAATTTGTTCAAATCAGCATCATCGCTCAAAACACTGGTCACCACTCTTTTTGAGGCTCCAGCACGGTTAAATCTCCAAGGGCTTGAAAGGTTATTGCCTGGGCCAAATGTGAAAACACCATAAAGGTTCCACTTAGTGTAGAGTAAGTCTAACAAGGCTCTGTTTTCTTTTTCAGATACAGAGTGTTCTCCTGCACCCGCTACAAAATATGGATACTCATAAGTTAAATTTTTTCTGAAATGAATTCCGCCTTCGCCATCTTCATTGAAGTTACCATCTTTGTCATTATCCATTCCTTCGGTAAATATTTTGTATTTACCTTTTTCACCTTCTGCTTTGTTAGCTTTAATCATTACACGGCTATCTGCAGGGTGAGTAATCCAGTCACCAGTAGCATCTTCTACACGCATCCAAGTAATAATACCGTCACCGTTTAAATCTTCAAATGGATCTTCATTCAATTTTCCATCACGATCGTCATCGGTTTGTTTTGCGTTGCCACTTCTTTCGTATTTCAAGCTTGCGAAATACTGTTCGGTAGCATCAGGGCTCATGTTTGGGAAAACATAAAAAGTAGTATTCTCTAAAACACTCGCATTATCCTTCACAATACCTTCAGCAAAGCGCACGGCCATTTCTACTCCAAGAATATGAGCACCTTCTACCCCACCAACAACGGCCATAGCTGGTTTGCTATCTACATCGCCTTTGCCAAGGGTCAGCATCCAAATGTCTTTGCCACCATCGGTTTTTGTGATTGATTCTAATTTTACATCGGGTGAAGACCCGGCCAACTGCTTCAGTCTTTGTGCAAGCTGATTAGCGTTGTTGTAGTCTTGGGCTTGAAGTGAAACACTAAATAAAAATAGTGCCCCTAATACCCATTTTTTGACTTTCTGGTTCATAGGCTAATTAATAGTTTGTTCAATTAAACCATGAGTTTACGGAAAAAATAGGGTTCAAAAAATCGTGGATTACTAAAGACATTCAATTCCTCTGTTGAATGGTATTAGATCGGGTTAGGTGGGAAAGGCTAAGGCGGGAGAGTTAAAGTGAATTATTAAGCCCAATTCGTCAACACCACATTAATTAAAAACAGAAAACCGAAGTCTCCCCCGGTTTTCTGTCTCAAACAATAAGGTTCAAAACTTTCTATCTGAAAATCATCAGTTTCTTTCTTACCACACCAATCTCAGACTTTACCAATACAATGTAAATGCCCTGAACATAATTACTAACCTCAACATCGTGAGTCAAATGTCTAATATTCGACCTCTTATAGAGACCATGACCAGATTCATTAAATATTGAAACCTCTACAGGTCTTCCATTGTACTGACTCAAATCTATTGTGATACGATCATTAGCAGGATTTGGATAGATACTTACTGCTACCTCGTCAATAAATCCATTATCAATTGAGGTTACAACTTCGGCTACGGCAACTACTGATTTAATACCAGAACCTCCATTATAGCTAATTACAATATCACCAGAATAAGTCTTGGCTTCTGTAGGAGCAAAACTTACGGTGATCGATTTACTTGCAGATGGAGCTATTGCGTCAATCGTTGCCGGGCCTGTAAAACCATCTGGATAGGTAATTGAACTCACTTCCATTACACCATCACCATCGTTGAATATTGAAATTTCTAGAGTAGAGGTTTCCCCTACATTGGTGGTTTCAGCACTTTGACCGCCTTCAATCCTTAAAATTGCCTCTGCTTGATTTGTGATTGTGATGATAAAGTTATCTTCGAACGACAAGCCTCCAACATCAGTAGCTTTGATTCTAACTGAATAAGATGCTTTAGCTTCAAAATCAAATGATGATTTGGCAGCCAACTTATTACCAACGATTTCAAATGATGCATTATCTGTGTCTCCAGAACCTGAAACCAAAGTATAGCTATGTGTATCTCCAGCATCTTGGTCCGCAGTAGTCAATTGACCTATTTCATCACCTACCTCATTATTTTCCTCTATGGAGGTATTATTGATGAATAATTCAGTCGGTGCTTCATTAACATTCGTAACTGAGATCGTCACGTTTTGGGTAGCCTCGTTCAGTCCATCATTTGCTTTTACTTGAATAGTATAACTGCTCTTCGTCTCAAAGTCTGGTGATGTCTTGAAGGTTACTACACCTGAAGCGATATCGAAGAAATCTTCATCATTTCCCGTACCTATGCTGTAAGTAATATCATTAGCATCGGTGGCAACAATAGTGTAAGCTGTACCTGTGCCGTTTTCAGCATAATTTACCGCAGTTGCTGAAGTAAATACTGGAGGAATTTCATCTACATCAATGATTGTAATTGTTACAGTTTGAGCAGACTCGTTTGAGCCATCATTCGCTTTTACTTGAATAGTATAACTACTCTTCGTCTCAAAATCTGGAGATGCCTTAAAGGTTACTACACCCTCTGTTAGGTTGAAAAATGATTCATCATTTCCCGTGCCTAAACTATAAGTAATATCATTCGCATCTGTGGCAACAATGGTGTAGGCTGTACCTGTTTCATTTTCTGTATAAGTTACAGTAGTTGGTGAAGTGAATACAGGCGGTGTTATATCGTTTACAGTGATGTTAAAAATTTGCGTGGCAGAACCTCCAAACCCATCATCCACCCGAAGTTCAACGTCCTTTATACCTGATTGATAAATAGCAGTGCCACTGAGTAGATAGTTCTCCTCTATTGTGATTTTTCTGACTCTGTAGTTTACTGTAGAAACATAAATGTTATCATTAGAATCGACAGTCAATCCAATTGGCCCTGAAATACCAGCTTCTAAAGCATTCCCATCTGAGTAACTACCTTGTCCATTGCCTGCAATAGTTGAAACATCTCCCGAACTGGTGATTTT
>NZ_JSVA01000029.1:0-8398 GCF_001267955.1 Roseivirga seohaensis subsp. aquiponti | reverse complement strand
CTAATTCAACCTACTCTCCATCTCCTCAAATAACCCCCGTTCCGCTTAAACGGGATGCAAATGTAGCACCCTTATTCACCCCTTTCCTAACGATTTATCACTATTTTTTTAAATATTTTATAACTCCCTTAACCTCAACTAGAAACAACCCGAGAAAACTTCCACAATGGTACACTACTACATGCCTCTCCGTACATGTGCACGTTAAAAAAACTTAAAACAGAAATGAGAAAGGGTAGGTCACCAGACAGAATAGTATTTCTAAACAACAAACCCCTGCTAGGTCTAAGCCTAACAGGGGTTTGTTATAATTTATAATATATCGATTAACGCACGATAGTTTCTGTTCTATCAGGACCCAAAGACACAATTGTGATAGGCACTCCTGTTTCTTTTTCAATGTATTCAATATAAGCAACTAACTCGGAAGGCAGGTTACGATACTCTTTAACGTTCCTCACATCCTTAGCCCAACCTTTAAAGGTTTTATAAACTGGTGTTATCTCTTCATCCAAAAGTTGGAATGGCATCTCTTCAGTTAGTGTTCCGTCTGAAAGTTTATAATGGGTACAAACTTTCAGTTCGTCTAGAATACTTAAAACATCGGCCTTCATCATAAAGAGTTGCGTTACTCCATTGATCATGATGGCATATTTAAGTGCTGGTAAATCTAGCCAGCCACATCTCCTTGGACGGCCAGTAGTAGCTCCAAACTCGTGGCCTTCATCTTGGATTCTTTTTCCAACCTCATCAAACAGTTCGGTTGGGAATGGCCCACCTCCCACACGAGTACAGTATGCTTTAAAAATTCCAAAGACTTCTCCAATGTTTCTTGGTGCAACGCCAAGGCCTGTACAAGCTCCGGCTGTCATGGTATTCGAACTTGTTACATACGGATAGCTTCCAAAGTCAATATCGAGCAAAGAGCCTTGCGCCCCTTCTGCCAAAACAGTTTGGCTTGAACGAATACATTCATTAATCACATATTCACTGTTCACCAAATTAAAATCTCTAAGGAAATTGATTGCCTCAATGAATGGTGCTTCTGCCTCTTCTAGATCATACTCGAAATCGTAGTGGCTCAAAATGTTTTGATGCTTCTTTACCAAGTTACGATACCTACCTTCAAAATCTGGAGCCACTATATCACCTACACGAATTCCATTACGTGCAACTTTGTCTTGATAAGAAGGGCCAATCCCTTTTAGAGTAGACCCTATTTTATCTTTTCCTTTTGATTGTTCATAAGCCGCATCTAAAAGCTTATGTGTTGGTAGAATAAGTTGTGTCTTTTTGGAGATGAAAAGGTTCTTTTTTAAATCAATATTGAATTTAGAAAGACCTTCAATTTCTTTTTTAAAAACAATTGGATCGAGTACTACTCCATTTCCGATTATGTTTCTTATTCTTTCACGGAATATACCTGAAGGAATTTGATGCAATACATGTTTATGGCCGTCAAATTCAAGCGTATGACCAGCATTTGGCCCACCTTGGAATCTGGCAACAACATCGTATTTTGGAGCTAGTACATCAACTACTTTTCCCTTGCCTTCGTCTCCCCATTGCAAGCCTAAGAGTACATCAACCTTCATTCTAGTTTTCTGATTTTAATTTTAATATTGCCTCGTCCACAGTTTTTTCAATATTGAATATGGCGTTCAGCTTGGTTATTATTAATAACTTTTTCACATGCTCGGAAGGATTTACAATGCATACTTCTCCGCTTTGATTTCTAAACTTAGTAAGAATAGTGATTAAGACACCGATTCCGCTGCTGTTAATATATTTTACTTCGTTAATATCGATTATACAGTATTTTACTCCCTCACTAATAGCTATGTCGGCCTCTTTGAGTAAGGCAACTCCAACTTCTTCACCAATAAGGTTTCCCACTAATGAAAGTATTAGGGTTTCAGAATCTATTTTTGAACTATAATCCATACTAACTTAATTTTAATTATCGGACTCTGATTTCTTTTTTGGTTTAGCGAAAAAATAGAGCGTATGATGCATGATTTCAATATCAAACATTTCTTCGAGTGTGTTTTTGATGTTCTGTATTCGTGGATCGCAGAATTCAAGCACTTCGGTTGAATCTAACATTAAGATATGATCGTGTTGTTTAAAACCGTAGGATTTTTCGTATTGCGCCAGATTCTTTCCAAACTGATGCTTACTGACTAAATCACACTCTACCAGTAGATCTAATGTATTATATACTGTGGCCCTTGAAACACGATAGTTTTTGTTCTTCATTGAAATGTAGAGCGATTCTACATCAAAGTGTCCTCCTCTGGAATAAATCTCCTCAAGAATGGCAAACCTTTCAGGCGTCTTCCTAAGTGCTTTGTTTTCCAAAAAAGCAGTAAAAATCTTTTTTACTTGTTCAAATACCTCAGGCTTTAACGACATACTTCTCGCGCATCAAAGTGCAAATATATAACTCTAAACTTATTTAACTCATTAGGATTGAATCTATCGGAAATTAACTCTAATAGATATGGAATGAAAAGAGTCTAAACATTAGACATTAGTAGACCCAACAAGGAAGTAATCTGTATTGTTATTATTTTAAATCTTTTGATTCGAAACGAGTCACTTTCATTACTCCATTGATTTTTTCTAGCCTACGGCTCATGTCGTCTAGGTGTTTTGTATTATTGATGTACAACATGATTTGTCCATCAAAGATTCCGGTTTCGGTATCGATGCTGATAGAGCGCATGTTTACTTTCAATTCACTAGAAATTAAATCTGTTACATCGCGCATTAGGCCTACCCTATCGGTACCAATAATACGAAGCCCCGCCAAAAACGCATTTTGCTGTTCAGACATCCATTTGGCTTTTACTATTCTATTGCCATGATTAGAAAGTAATTCTGGAGCATTTGGACATGTTGTTCTATGTATTTTAATCCCTTCATTTACGGTTACAAAACCGAATACATCATCTCCTGGAATTGGATTACAGCATTTAGCAAGACGATAATCTACCATGTCCATATCTTCACCAATCAGAAGAATGTCTTTTCCAGTAGTTTTTATTTTACTGAAGTCATCACTAAAATCGCTCAACTCCTCTGTTTTGGCGCGCTGAGATTTTGTGTTGACCTTAAACTCTTTGTATTTCTTAATTTCTGAAGGGTCGATAATGCCCTTGCCTACTTTATAATAAAACTCCGTAACGGTTTTTTCTTCGAAGAAGGCGCGCAGCTGGTTTGCCACATCGCCATCGAAAGGAATTTTCATTTGTTTAAGCTTGCGCTGAACAATCTCCTTTCCATCAATAGCCGCCTGTTTTTTAAACTCTTTTAGGCTGTCTTTAATTTTAGACCTGGCCTTGGAAGTAACTACAAACCGTAACCAATCTTCATTCGGTTTCTGTTTAGAAGAAGTGAGTACCTCAATCTGATCTCCATTCTTAATCTCGTAATTTAACGGAACCAGTTTATTATTGACTTTCGCACCTAAACATTTTGCACCAACCTCTGTATGAATATCGAAAGCAAAATCTAGTGCTGTAGCGCCAGCTGGCAATATCTTTAAATCGCCCTTAGGAGTAAATACGAAAACTTCATCACTGAAAAGGTTTGCTCTAAAGTCATCAACAAACTCAATCGCGTTTGTATCGTTTTGCTCGAGCATATCTCTGACTTTCTGTATCCACAATTCTAAGCCAGACTCGTGAGATGTAGGTGCTCCATCTTTGTACTTCCAATGCGCGGCATATCCTTTCTCAGCAATTTCATCCATGCGCTTTGCCCTAATCTGCACCTCTACCCAACGCCCCGTTCTACTCATTACAGTAGTATGAAGCGACTCATAGCCATTGGCCTTTGGTGTACTTATCCAATCGCGAAGTCTATCGGGGTTAGGAGTATAAAAATCTGTAACTATAGAATACACCTGCCAGCAGGCAGCTTTTTCATGTTCGGGGTCGGTATCCACAATAATTCGAATAGCAAACAGGTCATATACTTCTTCAAAAGGAATGTTCTGTTTTTTCATTTTATTCCAAATGGAATAAATGGATTTTGGACGCCCTTTTACCTCAAAGCTAATTCCAGTTCGGTTAAGTTCTTCTTGAATTGGCGCTACAAAGCTTCTAATAAATCTGCTCCGAGAAGACTTGCTCTCTGCAATTTTCGAAGCTATCTCAGCATACACGTCTTCTTCGGTATATTTCAACCAAAGATCTTCTAGTTCAGATTTTATTGTATACAAGCCTAATCGGTGAGCAAGCGGTGCATATATATATATGGTTTCGGAAATAATTTTCAATTGCTTGTGGCGAGGCATGCTCTCTAGGGTTCTCATATTATGAAGCCTATCAGCAAGCTTTACCAATATCACTCTTACGTCTTCGGAAAGCGTTAGTAGCATTTTCCTGAAGTTCTCGGCCTGTTGAGAGCTACCGTGATCAAACACTCCCGATATTTTGGTAAGCCCATCTATGATTTTAGCCACCTTGGGACCAAAGTCGGCATTGATTTCATCTAGCTCGATTTCTGTATCTTCTACTACATCGTGAAGAAGTGCAGCTACAATTGAAGTTGTACCAAGTCCAATCTCTTCTACGCAAATTTGAGCAACCGCCAATGGATGATAAATATATGGCTCACCCGATTTTCTTCGCATTTCTTTATGCGCTTCCAGCGAAGTATTAAATGCCTTCTTAATCAGTTTGGCATCATCATCCTTTAAAAAAGGCTTTGCTCTGCGTAATAGCTTACGATATCTTCTAATAATTTCCTTTCGTTCCTCTTCTGCATCAACCGCTATCATATGTTAAAATTAGCCTCCGTAATTTTCGATCAATAATATTTATAAAAAAATATTTTTAGCTATTGAATTATTTCTCTTTTAGTGTACCTTTGCAGTCGCATTTAACAATCGCACGCGGATGTGGCGAAATTGGTAGACGCACTAGACTTAGGATCTAGCGCCTTACGGCATGGGGGTTCGAGTCCCTCTATCCGCACAAATAAACCCTCGATCTTCCGATTGGGGGTTTTTTATTCGTACCAACAAAAATTGACAGGTTTTGGATATCACGTTAGACAAAAAAGCTTCAAATGTCGCTTCAATTAAAGTTAAATTAAATGAAGCAGATTACCAATCAAAGGTAGCAGACAAAATTAAAGACTACGGCAAAAAGGCACAGATTAAAGGCTTTAGAGCTGGAAAAGTACCTAAAAGCCTTATCGAAAAGATGTACGGAAAGTCTATCCTAGTAGAAGAAATCAATCATTTAGTAGGACATGCTATTCAAGACTACATTCGTGAGAACGACTTGAAGATTCTCGGAGAGCCACTTCCAAATCAACAACAAATCGAATCTGTAGACTGGGACACTCAGACAGATTTCGAATTTGAATACAACGTTGGATTAGTAGATGAGTTCGCTTTAGCACTTGATAAGAAAATCAAAGTAACATCTTATACGATTACAGCTGACGATAAAGTTCTTGATGAATCAATCGACAACGTAAGAGCTCAGTTTGGTAAAATGACCAATCCTGAAGTAAGCGAAGAAGGTGATTTACTTTACGGAACCCTGAAGCAAGAGAATGGTGATATTGAAAACGATACCACGATTGACCCTTCTGATTTCACTAAAACCAACGCAAAGAAATTTGTAGGCAAAAAATCAGGTGATGAAATTAAAGTCAACCTTAAGAAACTCTTCAAGGATGACGCTCAAGTAGCTTCTCATTTGGGAAAAACTGCTGATGAAGTAGCAGACCTTGATGACGCTTTCGTTTTTGTTGTGAAAAATATCAATAGAAAAGAAGTAGCCGAGTTAGATCAAGAGCTTTTCGATAAAACTTTCGGCCCTAATACTGTTTCTACAGCAGAAGAGTTTAGAACAAAAGTAAAAGAAACCATCGAAGCTAATTACGCTCGCGAAACGGACGCTTTCTTAAACAAAACTATTCAAGACGAATTAATCAAAGTTACCAAAATTAACTTGCCTGATGAGTTTTTGAAAGAATGGTTGAAAGTAACAGGCGAAGGCAAAGTAACTGATGCAGACATTGAAAACGAGTATGAAATTTATGCTGATCAATTGCGTTGGAACTTGATTTCTAGTCAAATCGCCAAAGAGAATGAGCTAAAGCCAGAGCATGCCGATATTCAAGAGGCTACACGAGCTATGATCGCTCAACAGTTTGCAGGTTCGGGAATGGGTCAGTTTGCTGAGCAAATGGATTCGTTTGTGGAACATTACCTTAAAGGTGAAAACGGTCAGAACTACATGAAAATGGCCGAGCAAGTACAAGAGGCAAAAGTTATGGAGTTGATCAAAGAAAAAATTGAGATCAAATCTAAAGAAGTAGATGTAGAAAAATTTAAGGACATCGTTCAGAACTAAACGAATAACAACCTTGTTAAAATTAAAGTCCTTTGAACGAAGGGCTTTTTTTTTAAATTTGTTCAGTTCAATTCTCTAATTAAAACATGATAGATAAAAACGAATTCAGAAAATATGCCATTCACAACCAAGGGGTGAGTGGAACAGCGATTGACGATTATTCCAATTATATCCAGAATATGACCCGATCGGTTATTGAAGAAAGACCAACGAGATTTGCCGAAATTGACGTGTTTTCACGATTAATTATGGACAGAATCATCTTTTTAGGGATGGGTGTTGACGACAATATCGCCAATATTATTACTGCTCAATTGTTATTCTTAGAGTCAGTTGACCCTAAAAGAGACGTGTTGATGTACATTAACAGCCCAGGCGGGTCGGTTTATGCTGGTTTGGGGATTTACGACACTATGCACTATGTTGGGCCAGACGTAGCTACTATTTGTACTGGCTTGGCAGCTTCTATGGGAGCGGTGCTATTGGCAGGTGGGGCAGCAAACAAAAGAGCCGCTTTACCGCATTCTAGAATTATGATCCACCAACCAATGAGTGGAATGCAGGGTCAAGCTTCTGACATGGAGATTTCACTGAAACAAACGTTGGAAGTAAAAAAAGACCTATACAATATTCTATCGAGTCATTCTGGCCAAACTTACAAGAAGATTGAGCAAGATTCAGACAGAGATTATTGGATGAGAGCTTCAGAAGCTAAAGAGTACGGATTAATTGATGAGGTCTTGATTAGACCAAAAAAATAAGATTATGGCAGAAGTAACCTGTTCCTTTTGTGGAAGAAATAAGAAAGATGTAGACCTGATGATTTCAGGAATTCATGCGCACATTTGTAATCATTGTATTACTCAAGCGAATCAAATTCTTTCAGAGGAATTAAAAACAAAAAATGCTGAAGAGTCTACGCCTAGATTCAATGTAATAAAACCGATGGAGATGAAAAAACATCTCGATCAATACGTTGTGGGGCAAGATGAGGCTAAAAAGGTTATTTCTGTAGCGGTTTACAATCACTATAAACGATTGACTCAACAAAAGATTGATGACGAAATCGTGATTGAAAAATCAAATATTATTATGGTTGGGGAAACGGGCACAGGTAAAACTTACATTGCCCGTACCCTCGCCAAAATTCTTCAGGTACCATTCTGTATTGCCGATGCTACCGTATTAACAGAAGCTGGTTATGTGGGGGAAGACGTAGAAAGCATTCTTACTAGACTACTACAAGCTGCCAATTACGATGTAGAAGCTGCCGAAAGAGGCATTATTTACATTGACGAAATTGACAAAATTGCTAGAAAATCGGACAACCCATCTATTACGAGAGATGTAAGCGGTGAGGGTGTTCAGCAGGCACTTTTAAAATTATTAGAAGGCACAAATGTTAACGTTCCCCCTCAGGGCGGAAGAAAACATCCTGATCAGAAAATGATTTCAGTAAATACTGAAAACATACTTTTCATTTGTGGTGGGGCCTTTGATGGTATTCAAAGACATATTGCTAGCCGACTGAACACACAACCACTTGGTTTTATTTCGGCTCAAGATGACAAAGAGGATTACGATAGAGAAAACCTTCATCAGTACATCAATGCTCAAGATTTAAAGAACTTTGGTTTGATACCAGAGCTAATTGGACGTTTACCAATTGTCACCTTCTTGAATCCTCTGACCAACGAGATTCTAAAAGACATTTTAACTAACCCTAAAAATGCGCTTACAAAGCAGTATACTAAGTTGTTTGAAATGGAAGAAAAAGAACTTGTTTTCGAGCCTTCGGCACTAGATTATATTGTAGAAAAAGCACTTGAGTATAAATTGGGTGCGCGCGGTTTAAGGTCAATTTGTGAGGCAATTATGACAGACGCAATGTTTGAAATGCCCTCTGACACTAAAAACAATAGGCTCGAAATCGATTTAGAATACGCTAAAGAAAAACTTGAGAAATCGAAGTTTAAGAAGCTGAAGGTGGCTTAAATCAGGTAATCAGGTAATCAGGT
>NZ_JSVA01000028.1:0-1850 GCF_001267955.1 Roseivirga seohaensis subsp. aquiponti | reverse complement strand
TGTGTGTGCCTTGAATGGTGAATATAGGCCAAAAAGATGGCCGTTCCAACGGGTGAAAGTCCCTTAAGCGCTGGGGTCGTGCCCGGAAGCTAAGTAAGTGGCAAGCTGGTTTGGAGTGATCCATGCAGTGAAGTAAGCCAGACTGCGGTATGTGTACTGACGAACAGAAACTACATACAGAGGCTATAAGGTCGGATGAGGTACCACATGCTGCCGAAGTCCAAATCTCTGATTGACTTATCAATCTGGGAACGTACCGAAATAGTAGATGTAGCAGAGATACATGCAAGGATATTCATCTTACCGAGGGAGGTCTCTAGGTGTCGAGTACACTGAAGAGAAGTCAGCAGAAGTCATAGTACCAATGGGCAAACGAGCTGTGAAAAGCAGAGGTCTCACAAAGTAGGGAAGGACTGAACATTGAATTGCGTCTTAATTCGCAAAGGAATCTACGGATAGCCTTTGCTTAAGCGGACAGAGAAAGAGTAATGATAGAAAAAGTACTACATCCACGCAACCTGACAAGCTCATACTACCAAGTAGTAAGAAATAAAGGGAGCATAGGGGTTGACAAGATGAGTGTTTATGAGTTAGCCTCTTTCAGAGAAGCGAACGTCCAATCACTCGCCAACTCAATCCTGAACAGGAAGTATGTGCCACAGGCTATCAAAGGAGTAGAGATACCCAAAGGAAACGGTAAAACCCGACTTTTGGGAGTACCCACCGTAGTAGACAGGTGGTTGCAACAAGCAGTAAGCCGTCAGCTAGCGACCAAGTTCGAGTTAGAATTTGAAGAGCAGAGCTACGGATTTCGTCCACAGAGAAACATCCATAAGGCAGTCCAGCAAAGCTTGAAACACATCAATGATGGGTACCAAGACATTGTAGACATTGATCTCAGGAGCTTCTTTGATGAAGTGCAACACTACAAACTACTACAGCTGATTTACAACAAGGTAAAATGCCCGACTACACTGTGGCTCATCCGCAAATGGCTACGTGCACCAATGCTGATAAACGGCAGGTTACGCAAGCGCAGGAAAGGTGTGCCACAAGGTAGTCCGCTGAGTCCGTTACTATCGAATATATTACTTGATGTACTAGACAAAGAGCTCGAAAGGAAGGGACTGCGGTTCGTGCGCTATGCCGATGATTTTAGTATTTATGCTAAATCAAAAGCCGAGGCAAAGAAGTTGGGGAATGAAGTGTATTTGTTCTTGAAAGAGGAATTAGACTTACCCATCAACCGAGCGAAAAGCGGTATTCGCAGACCAAACACCTTTGAGTTGTTAGGTCATGGATTTACACCAACCTACAAAAAGGGTGAGAAAGGCAAATATCAACTAGTTGTAAAACAGGGGAGCTGGCAGAGTTTGAAGCGTAAGCTCAAAGCTATAACCAAGAAAACATTGCCCTACAGTTTCGAAGAACGATTGGAGAAGCTCAAACAAGTGTGGCAAGGATGGGTGAACAACTACCGATTGGCAAGTATTCAGGCCAAACTTAAAACGCTCGATGAGTGGTTACGAAACCGTTTGAGGTATTGTATATGGCACGACTGGAAAAAGCTAGAGCGGAAACGTAAGAACCTAATCCGATTGGGAATCGAACAGGGACAAGCCTATGCTTGGAGTAGAACTCGGATGGGAGGTTGGGCAGTAGCCCAGAGCCCTATACTGAGGACAACTATTACCTTGTCTAGACTAAGACGAAAAGGTTATAAATCAATGCTAGATTACTACTTAAAAACGCAACCTCAAATTCAATGAACCGCCAAGTACGAGACCCGTACGCTTGGTGGTGTGAGAGGCGCACCGTGGGCTTATGGCTCACGGCCGTCTACTCGATTG
>NZ_JSVA01000027.1:0-17612 GCF_001267955.1 Roseivirga seohaensis subsp. aquiponti | reverse complement strand
CTTGCCCAAAAATTATGGCTCAGAGTGACGGTAATTTCCAACAGAGTTCTCGAAGCTAATCCTACTTCTTCGAAGTTCCTTTTCTCGTCAGGAAAAGAAAGCAGTAAGGTTAGCCTATCAGTCAACACGCAAACGATAGATCAAGGAGTCAGGGAGGAATGGAGATACGAATACCACAAAGCGGGCACAAAAAAACCACCCTAAGGTGGTTTCAATTTCTTTGGTAAAAGCTTTTATGACTTTAGACTGCTCCGGCTACTTGCATCAGGTCAAGTGTTGGGTTTTCACTTCCGCCTTTAGGCTCAATGGTTACCGCAAACATAGATGCATTCTGAACATTCTTCATTTTCATCAACCCTTCCACATCAAAATCAAACACCCCCATATCCACCGGTTTTCCATCTACAATGGCCCAAAGCTGATACTGTTGTTCTTCAGATAATGTTTTTAGCTGTTTAATATTCAAGTAAGCTTCATCTGTTTTAGCATTCCAGTAAACACTTGCTGCAAAAGATTGGGTTGGATCTACCGCCCCCATATTCACGCGTTTGAAATCCGTATTGGTGATAATATCAATATCAGCTACCAAGTCGTCTAAGCGGTTATTTACTTGATTGTATTGCTCTGCCATTTGCGCATTTTGTGCTTGCAGTTGGGCAAAAGCATCGGAAGAAGACTTCCATTTTCCATGGTAATCATAGGCCAAGTATGAGGTTACCAGTGCTATGGTAACCGAGGCGGCCACCAAATATTTCCACATTCCACTATTGGTTTGTGGCATAGGAATCACCTTTGGTTCTTCCTTTTGTTTCGTATTCTCTTCTTTCAATCCCACCTCACTATCGCCTAAAGCCGACATAATATTTGCTTTCAGATCGGCAGGTGGTTGGATTGCAGTAGCCATGGCGATGCCTTCTAAGCTATCCTCAATGGCGTTTAATTCTTCACGCAATTCAGGATACTCAGCTAGGCGCAACTCTACCTCTATACGCTCTTGTGGGGAGAGCGTATCGAAGATATATTCTTCGAGTATGCCAGACGCTATGTATTCTTTAATATCCAATTACAACTGTACTTTATTTCTTAAATGTTTTAAAGCCGATCGCAAACGAGATTTGACTGTACCCAAGGGTATATCATATTCATCGGCTATTTCTGAATGAGAAAAGCCTTCGAAATATACCTTTAATAGAACAAACCTTTGTTCTTCCACGAGGTCGTCCATCAACGCTCTTACACCAATTCCATCAACTGAAGTTTCTGTGCTATTTTGTCGGTCGATGGTATATACGTACTCATCTATAGAATCAGTTTTAGCACTTCTTTTTATTTCTTTAGAACGTATTTTATCAATGGCAGCATTTCTCGACAAATTGAGCATCCAAGTAAACAGACGCCCTTTTTGGGGGTCGTACATTTCGATCTTATTCCAAATTTTCAAGAAAATATCCTGAACAACTTCAGCGGTCACGTCATCATCTTGTACAATTCGCTGAACAGCGCCATATAACGCTGCGCCATATTTATCATATAAATACGATAGTGCATCCTTGTCCTGATTTTTTAATTTCAAGATCAATTCTTGCTCTTCAATATGATCTAGGGTACGTGCTATGGTTAGTTTATTGTTTGTGGTAAAAGTAAAGGGCTCGATGAACAAGCCCTTTACCTTCTAAATATATTATTATAAACTGTGGTTTACAAATGAATTACTTCATCATAAGCCGCTGCTGCTGCTTCCATAATGGCTTCAGACATTGTAGGATGAGGGTGAACTGTTTTAATGATCTCATGGCCAGTGGTTTCCAGTTTTCTTACAGAAACCATTTCGGCAATCATTTCAGTTACATTCGCTCCAATCATATGAGCGCCTAATACTTCGCCATACTTTGCATCGAAAATTAATTTTACGAAACCATCGCTAGCGCCACCAGCTTTCGCTTTTCCTGAAGCTGAGAATGGGAATTTACCCACTTTAATTTCATAACCTGCCTCTTTAGCGGCAGCTTCGGTATAACCTACAGATGCTACTTCTGGCTGACAATAAGTACAGCCTGGAATATTTCCGTAGTCTAATGCTTCTGGGTTTTCTCCCGCAATTTTCTCCACACAAATAATACCCTCAGCAGATGCTACGTGAGCCAAAGCAGGACCATGAACTATATCGCCAATGGCATAAATGCCGTCTACATTAGTTTTGTAGAAATCGTCTACAATTACTTTTCCTTTTTCGGTTTTCACCTTTAGGTCTTCAAGGCCAATTCCTTCTAAGTTGGTAGAAACACCTACCGCTGAAAGCACTACGTCTGCATCTAGCACTTCATCGCCCTTTTTAGTTTTAACCGTAACCTTACAAGTTTTACCTTTTGTATCTACAGAAGTTACTTCAGCGCTGGTCATGATTTTCATGCCTGCTTTTTTGAAGCTCCTTTCCAATTGTTTAGACACCTCAGCGTCTTCAACCGGAACAATTCTGTCCATATATTCAACAATAGTTACTTCCGTTCCGATTGAGTTGTAGAAGTAAGCGAACTCAACTCCAATTGCCCCAGAACCAACAATTACCATAGATTTTGGCTGTTTGTCCAGCACCATGGCTTGTCTGTAGCCTATAATTTTCTTTCCGTCAATTGGTAAGTTTGGCAATTCTCTAGAACGGCCACCAGTAGCTAGAATAATGTTGTCAGCAGAATAGTCTACTTTTTTACCATCAGCGCCAGTTACTTCTACTTTTTTACCAGCTTTTAGCTTACCAAAGCCTTCGATATGATCGATTTTGTTCTTCTTAAACAAGAACTGAATTCCTTTGCTCATTCCAGCGGCTACGTCACGGCTTCGTTTTACCATGCCATCAAAATCGGCAGAAAACTTACCATCAATCTTGATTCCGTAGTCTTGCGCATGTTGAACATACTCATATACCTGAGCACTTTTAAGCAATGCTTTGGTTGGGATACAACCCCAGTTCAGGCATATTCCGCCTAGTTCTGAGCGCTCTACCACGCCAACTTTCATACCCAATTGAGACGCTCTAATCGCTGCCACATATCCACCGGGTCCACTGCCTATTACTATTAAATCGTATTTAGTAGCCATATTTTATGAGGTTTTTTCTGTTCAATGCGGCAAAGTTAAGCCAAATGTTCGCAAATAAAATAGTCGAATTGGAGGTATTAATCCTTTTCGTTTTCTTTGAACAGGATTAAAAACCAAAGACGCTTGTCGAGTTAACCGCAAGCAGATTTAATTGTTAAAAAGAAATATGGGTTTATTAACAGGAAAAACTGCACTGGTTACGGGTGCATCGAAAGGAATTGGTAGAGCAATTGCCACCAAAATGGCTCAAGAAGGGGCCAATGTAGCTTTCACTTATTTATCGAGTGTTGAAAAAGGCGAAGCTTTGGAAAAAGAGCTTGCTGCTTTTGGCATTAAGGCAAAAGGGTTTAGATCGAATGCTGCTGAATTTGCTGCTGCCGAAGAATTGGTAAACGCTGTAGTGGCTGAATTCGGAAGTCTAGATATTTTGGTAAACAACGCAGGCATTACGCGCGATAATCTTTTAATGAGAATGTCGGAAGAAATGTGGGACGATGTAATCAACGTCAACCTCAAATCTTGCTTTAATACCGTAAAAGCTGCTACCAGAACCATGATGAAGCAAAGAGCAGGTTCTATCATCAACATTACTTCTGTAGTAGGTTTAAAAGGAAATGCTGGCCAAGCCAATTATGCAGCATCTAAAGCCGGAATCATTGGTTTCACTAAGTCAGTAGCTTTAGAATTAGGCTCAAGAGGAATCCGTTCAAATGCGGTTGCTCCCGGTTTTATTGAAACTGAAATGACAGACGCCTTAGACGAAAAAACCGTACAGGGCTGGAGAGATGCTATTCCTTTGAAAAGAGGTGGCTCGCCAGAAGATGTAGCTAACGTTTGTTTGTTCTTGGCTTCAGATATGTCGGCTTATGTTACTGGCCAAACGCTTCAGGTAGATGGCGGAATGCTAACCTGATTTTAAATATTGTTAATAGTTAGCGCTTTTATTGTATAAAACGCGTCCTTACTTTCCCTTAAAACAGGATTTTGCACGTTGAAATAAAGGCGCTAACTATTTAATTACCTTCTCGTATCTTACCTAGCTTAAATGGTTTTGTTGTAAATCGAGTTCAGAATTCACCCCATAATCGCTTTTGTCAATTGATATTCGCTAGCCTTCTTCTTAAAACAGACGTCCCTTCGTGGTTTATTCTTTTCTGTTTATTGGTTGGGGCACTCTATGCATTTCTACTTTATTCTAAAAAAACGCCTTGGTCTAAAAACACCAACCGCGCCTTGGCTGGGCTGCGTTTTGTACTCGTCACTCTGCTTTGTTTTTTACTCATGGGGCCATTGCTCAATCAAGTAACTTTTTTTGAAGAAAAGCCTGTGATTGTAATTGCGGTAGATAATTCAGCTTCTATGCCTGCTACTTATGAAGTGGACGAGTTTGAGTCGTTGAAAACGCAACTTGCAGAAGTTTCAGAGGAAATTATTGATGCAGGTTATGAAGTAAATGTCAAAAGTTTACAAGATTATGTGGCCAGCGTTGACGCAGTTAACTACGACCAAAATGCTACTAACCTAGAGTCCCTACTTAAAGGGATTTCCAGTGATTACGAGCAGCAAAACTTGGCGGGTGTTGTTTTAGCCAGCGATGGCATTCATAATTACGGCATTTCACCTCAGTTTACACAACTCAATTTCCCCGTAGTCACCATCGGTTTGGGTGACACTATTCCAGCCAAAGATTTGAGTATTAAAAGTCTGAATTATAACAAGATTGTTTACGAAGGTAACCGCTTTCCACTTGTGGTTGAAGTGTTTAATAATGGCTTCGTGAATGAAAGTGTGAAGGTTCAAGTGTTGAAAAAAGGGACGGTGATTGAAGAAAAATCTTTCAGCCCAAAAGGAGATGAACAAATAAATTCGCTTGAGTTTATTCTGAATGCAGAAACTAAAGGCATTGAGACTTACCAAGTACAGATTCTTCCTTTAGAAGGAGAAAATTCAACCTTAAACAATACTCAACAGGCTTTTCTAGAAATAGTTGATAGCAAGCAAAAAATATTGATTGCCGCCCGTGCACCTCACCCAGACATCAAATCGCTAAGAAATGTAATCGACCAAAATGAGGGTACCGAAATGCAAGTATTTATTGAGGGAATCAACACCGATATTCCTGAAGGCCCTTTCGACCTGATTGTTTTACATCAGCTACCTGCCATAGAAAGTTTACCAGTTTGGTTAGACAATGCCCTTAAAACAACGAACAGCTTTTACATTACAGGAACAAGTTCTTTGAGTGCCATCAACGAAAAAAACCCTGTGCTGTCTTATAACAATGCAGGACAATCGGACAATGCGGGGCCTCATTTCAACTCGAATTTTGAGCTCTTTAAAATTGATGAAGTATTGGCGCAACGACTTGCGGAATACCCTCCTATTTCCGTTCCTTATGGCCAGTTTATGTTTAAAACACAGGCAGATATTTTACTTTATCAGCGAATAGGTTCTGTACCTACCCAACGCCCATTATTGAGTATCTATAATGGCGATGAGTTAAAGTCCGCAGTATTCTCTGGTTCTGATTTTTGGAAATGGTCACTCCAGGAATATGCCCTGAACAATGACCAAAAGATGTTCAATAACCTGATGGGCAAGCTGATTCAATACTTAGCCACAAAAGACGACAAACGTAATTTCAGGGTAAACACTGAACGAAATCAATATTATGACAGCGAAGCTATTGAGTTCAATACCGCAGTATATAACGAGCTCTACGAGAAAGTTTATGACCGTAACATTGACCTTACCATCACTGATGAACAAGGAGCTAAGCAGGAACTCAATTATGTAAATAATGCTGGCAACAATTATAAAGTGACAGGGCTAAATCCTGGTGTTTATAGTTTTGAAGCTTCGGCAACAGTGAATGGAAAACGAGAGGTTGCACAAGGCACTTTTTCAGTTCAAAAATTAGATTTGGAGAACATTAACCTTACGGCCAACCATCAATTATTAAAAAATATAGCCAACAATTCAGGGGGCCAGTTTATTCCTCAAGATAGAATCAACGAAGCCTCAAACTACTTTAAAAATCTTTCTGCAAAACCCATTACACGTTCAGATGAAAAGCTGCAATCCATTATTAATAACCCTTGGTTGCTGCTTCTTTTCTTGGTTTTGGTCTCAACAGAATGGTTTATTCGAAAATACAACGGCAGTTACTAGCCCCCACAACAAGGTTAAGCCTAATCTTTTCATAAAAAATTCATTGATTAAACTAAAATATTAGTTTAATTAGAGGCATGAATTCCCTGAAAACTCTTTTCTGCCTAATAGCATTTTTTGCGCTAAGCGCTTGTAGTATGGAAGCCACACAAGAAGAAGCCGATATACTTTTTTCGGAAGGCAACTATGAGGCTGCAGAAGCAAAATATTCTAGTGTCATAAAATATGAGCCCGACAATCACTTTGCCATTTTTAACCGAGGCCTTTCTCGCATGGAGATTGAAGATTATGAAGGTGCTTATAACGATTTTACTCTATTAATTAAAGCCAAGCAAAACATCCGAAAGGCTATGATTGCACGTGCAAAATGTTCATTTGAGCTTCAAAATTATAAGGGAGTATTAGTAGACATGAACGCTCTTTTGGCGGGAGACGAGAATAATATGGAAGCCCTAGAATTAAGAGGCAATGCTTATGTAAAACTCTTTGAAAACAACAAAGCGGTAGACGATTTAGACAAAGTAATCAGGGCCAATCCAAACAATGTTCAGGCCCTGGTAAATAGAGGGGCAGCATATGCAAGAGGGAAAGCTGTGATCTCTGCAGTGAACGACTTTGACAGGGCCATCAAAATCAACCCGAACTTACCTGTAGCCTATTTTAATAAAGGTGTAGTGTTTTTTATGAGTGAATATTGGGACGGTGCCATTGAAAACTATAACAAAGCTTTAGAGCTTGACCCAGAATATGCAGATGCCATTACAAGAAGAGGAATGGCCAAGCAAAACTCACCTAAATACAACCTGTCTGACGCATGTTCAGACTTTAAAAAAGCAGAAAGACTAGGCGATGAACTTGCTGCCGAATACATAAAAGAATTTTGCAAAAACTAGTTTATTTTTCACCTTAGAGAAATAAACTATTGCCATGTTCAAAAAACTTCTCAACCCTGGAAATCACAGTTCATCTACAAGTTTTGGTTTATTACTTTTAAGGGCTGGCGTAGGCCTTATGATGCTTACCCATGGCTACCCAAAGTTTTCAAATCTCATTGCAGGTAACTTCCAGTTTGGCGACCCTATAGGTTTGGGGGTAGAAGTTTCGCTTATCTTAGCTGTACTGGCCGAATTTCTTTGCTCTATTCTATTAATAGTTGGCCTATTCAGTCGTTTTGCGCTTGTACCTCTAATGGTTACAATGGCGGTTGCGCTCTTTGTTGTTCATATTTCCGACCCTTTCGGCACTCAAGAAAAAGCAGCAATGTACCTGTTAACCTTTTTCTTTTTATTCATTACTGGCCCAGGAAAGTACTCGCTCGATCAGAAGTTTTTTGGAAAAAGAACTTTCTAACCTAAAGAAACTGATTTGGAATTTGAGCTGAATGCTTAATTTCAGACATTACAAAAGAGCTTTGTACGTTACCTATATTATCTAAATCTGCCAATTTCTTAGAAATAAAGTGTTGGTAAGCATCCATATCAGGCACTAAAACCTTTAACAAATAATCGAACATACCACCAATGTGGTAACAGTCAATTACCTCATCCAACAACTGAATATCCTGCTCAAACTTTTCTATAAAAGCACGCTCATGATTTTTTAATGAAACGCTACAGAAAGCCATCATCATCAACCCCACTTTTTTCCTATCAATCCGAATAGAATACTGCTGAATATAGCCTTCTCTTTCAAGCTTCTTAATTCGCTCATGCACTGGCGTTGTGGTTAAGCCTAAGTCTGCAGCAATTTCCTTAGTTGTCTTTTTGGCGTCCAATTGCAATAGGCGTAGAATCTGTTTGTCAATCTTATCAACCATTGTGTAGCAAATTTTTCTAAATACTAGTTATCCTGAGTTAATATTCAGAATTAAATTCTAACGAAAAAGAATTTGTAGATATATTTTCTGATTATACAAGCTATTAAAGAACAGACTGCTTTCATGCTAATTTTGTAAAAAAAACAGCATGAACAAACCACAGCTTCACCCAGAGAGTTTAATGATGTCTTACGGCTACAAGCCTGAGCTTTCCGAAGGATCATTAAAATGCCCAATTTTTCAGACCAGTACCTTCGTTTTTAAAACCGCAGAAGAAGGTAAAGCTTTTTTTGAAGTAGCCTACGGTTTGCGTGAAAAGGGCGAAACCGAAGAGCTAGGTTTGATCTATAGCAGACTCAATAATCCAGACCTTGAAATTCTTGAAAACCGCTTAACACTTTGGGACAAAGCCGAAGATTGTGCTGTATTTGAAAGTGGAATGTCTGCCATCACTACAGTTTTAATGGAGTTTCTAAGTCCAGGAGATGTACTGCTTTATAGCCAACCTGTATACGGTGGAACAAGTCATTTTATTGAGCAAATCATTACTCGATTTGGTATTAAAGTTATCTCATTCGATGCCAAAGATGCTGAGCAGGACATTATCGATAGAGTTGAAAAAAGTGGTTTTGGCAATAAGGTAAATATGGTTTACATAGAAACACCTGCCAACCCTACTAATCAACTGATAGACATGGTGATGTGCAAGCGATTGGCCAATCGCTATAGTACAGAAGAACGCCAAACCTTAGTAGCGGTTGACAATACTTATATGGGGCCACTTTGGCAGCATCCGCTAAAACATGGTGTCGACTTGGTGCTTTATTCTGCCACAAAATATATTGGTGGCCATAGCGATGTAATAGCAGGCGCTTGTTTGGGTTCAAAAGAATTAATGACCCGTGTAAAAGGTATGCGCACCTTCTTAGGTAACATGGCAGGGCCGTGGACGGGTTGGTTACTAATGCGCAGCTTAGAAACCCTAAAAGCACGAATGAATGTTCAGGAAAAAAATGCTCAGAACGTTGCTGAATTCTTAATCAACCACCCAAAAGTGGGCGAAGTTTTCTATTTAGGAAATATCAAAGACGAAAACCAACAACGTATTTTCGACCAGCAGTGTGAAGGTACAGGCGCAATGGTTTCTTTTGAAATAAAAGCCGACAAAACGGAAAAAGGAGCTTTTAAATTCTTGAATAGCTTAAAACTAATGAAGCTTGCCGTGAGCCTTGGCAGTACAGAATCACTTGCAGAACACCCAGCATCAATGACACACGCAGGAGTTTCTCCAGAAGACAGAGAGAAATATGGTATCAGCCCTCAGCTTATCCGCCTTTCTATTGGAGTAGAACATCAAGACGATATTATCTGGGATATTGAGCAGGCTTTAGAAAACGTATAAAGTAGCATCACATACCAAGTTGGTTAAACAGGAAGTTCTTAATTGAGCCGTTATGAATTTCCCGTTTAACTTTGGGTATGAAAAAGCTATTCCGAATCCTTGCAGTAATTTTCCTCACCCTAATCCTAGGGCTTTTCGTATTCTATTTGGTTAAGAATGAAAGTTTACCGGAAGGAACTGCTGGGCCAAAAGCCGACAACTTAGCGCTTGAAATGATGGAATCCCTTAACAAATCTGCTTGGGATAGTACTGCTAACGTTTCATGGACTTTCAAGGGAATTCATCATTATGAATGGAATAGAACCGAAAACTCAGTGCTCGTAAAGTGGGATGAGAATGAGGTTTTACTCAATACAATTAACCAAACCGGTGAAGTCATTCGCCCAGAAAAAATAAGAGAAGAAGGAAAAGAAGAATTGATCAAACAAGCATTTGGCTACTTCAATAATGATAGTTTCTGGCTCTGTGCCCCTTTCAAAGCCTTCGATCCTGGAACGGAAAGAAGCCTTGTTACTCTTAAAGATGGAAGAGAAGGTTTAAAGGTTACCTATACCTCAGGCGGTTCAACGCCAGGCGATTCCTATGTCTGGATTCTAGACGAAAACAATAAACCCAAATCTGTTAAAATGTGGGTGTCTATTTTACCTCTTGGGGGAATGGAGTTTACTTGGGAAAACTACCTAAAACTTTCTTCAGGAGCCTTAGTCGCTCAGGATCACATACTTTATAATGGTGTAAACATTAATATAGATAATCTGAAGTAAGTAAGATCAAAACAATCTTATTCGCATTTAGCCTCAAGGTATAAAGCTTTAATATGCCGACAACAAAGAGGCTAAAAGGTTTAACTCCGGTTTATGTATTTACACGAACGGAAATACCGTTAACATTAGGTCTCTGCCAATCATCATTATTGTAAAAAATAAAATTTCACTTTACCAATAAGGATAATAATCAAGTGAATAAATCAAAGCAAATTTCAAAATTAATTTTGCTTTAAACAGCTCTTAAATTCAATAACCAGCTTAATTATTTTATCTCAATTCCATTTTTCAATATTCGATATAATTTTAAAAATATCAATTTAACCATCCCTCGAAACACTCTTCCCTTCCTATCCATTTATCTACACTTAAACAGCTCCCTTAAAATCCAAATTAATCCACATATAATTTGGCGACAAGCTTCATAAATGAGCCCTTATATTCCAATAATGAATTTTTGCATAATATTCTATTGGTTAGGTTTAGAGCTATTTTAAACAAAAACAAAACAACATGAAGAGACCATTGCAATTGTTTCGGTTCCTTGTTCTGATGCTGCTTACTACAGCACTGAACGGACAGGAGCGGACAATATCTGGACGAGTGGTAGGAGCCGCTGACCAGATACCAATCCCAAATGTTTCAGTAGTTATTAAAGGCACCACTATTGGGGTAGCTACTGGCCCAGATGGGAAGTACGAACTATCTGTTCCTGAAAGCGGAACCACGATAGTTTTTCGCTTTATAGGTTACGTTACTCAAGAGGTAGTCATCGGTAGTCAAACTGTAGTTGACATTCAACTAACCGAAGAAGCAACTAATCTAGGTGACGTTATTGTAACGGCCCAAGGGATTGCCAGAGAAAAGCGAGCACTCGGATTTGCACTAAGTGAAGTGAAATCTGAAAGCATTGAACAGCGACCTGAGTCTAATGTTCAGAACATTCTTAGGGGAAAAATTCCAGGTGTTCAGATTACATCTACTGGAGGTATGCTCGGAAGTAGAAGTGACGTTGTAATTCGAGGTGTATCTTCAATTAACGGAGACAACCAGCCCCTATACATTGTGGATGGTGTTTTCTATGAGGGGAATCGAATTGATGACTTAGACCCGAACAACATTGAAGATGTTCAAGTTTTGAAAGGCCTTGCCGCTTCTTCACTATACGGTCAAGAAGGTAGAAATGGTGTAATCATTTTTACTACCAAAACAGCATCAGCAAACCAAGTTGAAGATTTGTCTATTACTGTTTCTCAACAGTTCTATATCAATCAAATCACTGGGCTTCCTGATTTTCAAAACACATATGGCCAAGGTTCAGATAATGTTCCTAATGTAGGCTTTGTTGGAAACTGGGGAGGTAGATTTGATGATAACTTTATGGTACCTCACCATTTAGACCAACCTAGATTCGCTGAAGCATTTCCTCAATTCCAGGGACAAGAGGTGCTTTACCAAGCCTACCCTAACCAAATTAAAGATTTCTTTAATAACGGAAGTGGCGGAAACACCTCATTACTCGGTAATGCTAGAATCGGAAAAACCAGTATGGGCTTTAGTGTAGGTTATAACAGTGAAAGAGGTTATATAGAGTCAAATACATCAGACCGATTAAATCTTTCATTAAGTGCTAACACTCAACTAGCTGATAAGCTTAACTTACAAAGTACTTTTACATTTACGAACAATGTACTTCGTTATCCACCAAATGATATCTTCAGTAGAACTTTGTTCTTGCCTAGAAACTTAGATTTGAATGGCCTTCCATTTGAAAACCCTATTGATGGCTCTAGTGTTTGGTACAGAACAGATAGAGATAACCCATTATGGCAGCAGAAGAACCATATGATTGGATCAGATGCCAATAGAACTTTCATGAAAATTGGTTTAACTTATGATGTAACAGACTTCTTGAAGTTTGGCTACCGTGTAGGTTATGACAATTACATTACTGAAAGCTTCCAAAGAGAAAATTATGGTGGAGTAAGATACAACGCTGGCCTTGGTTTCTTAAACCAGTCTTCGTTTACAAGATCTAACTTTGACCACAACTTCTTATTAAACACTACTGGCCTTGAAATTAATGAAGACTTAACCATTACAAGTCAGGCAGGTTTCAATATGAGAAGTATCAACACGAGAAGCTTTGGAATCAACAGTACTGAACAAGTGGTTTTTGGATTCTTTAGACATAGCAACTTTTTGTCTTACGCACCTGCTGGAAATTCGAAACAAAGAACCAATGTATTGGGGCTTTATGCTCAAACAGAGCTTTCCTATAGGGATTATGCTTTCCTAACCCTAAGCGGTAGAAATGATTGGGGTTCTCAAGTAGAAAAAGAAAACAACTCTTTATTCTACCCAAGTGCTTCTGCTTCATTCATCATGTCTGATGCATTGCCTGATATGATGCCAACTTTTGTAGATTTCTTGAAGTTTAGATTAGGATACGGTTCTTCTGCTGGCTTCCCTGGTTCTTACAGAACAAGAGCGGTACTTGGTTCTGACCCAATTCGTTTTGTGTCAGATACTGACGGCAACATCACTGCTAACTTTGTTTCAAGCGTTCAGCCTAACCCAAATCTTAAGCCTGAAAGACAAAAAGAAATTGAGTTTGGAATAGAAACTACTCTATTCAATGGCCTTTTGGATATTGACATGAGTTATTACAACCGAATCAGTAAAGATCAAATCTTTAGCTCAAACCTTCCTCCATCAACTGGATTTACCAGCACTTCAATTAACGCTGGTAGAATCGATACCGAAGGTTTAGAATTAGGGGTTACTGTATTCCCTGTACGAACTGGAAACTTAACTTACTCTATCACTAACAACTTCACTGCTTACGAAACTACTGTGAAGGAATTACCTGAAGAACTTGTTGAGTACTCAGGAAACAATACAGCTATTGTAGGTCAGCCTTTGGGTGTTTTCAGGTCTACTTACATTGTAAGAGACGATGAAGGCAATGCCTTGATCAACCCTGCAAATGGTAATTTCATTATCAGTAGCGATGTTGGTTTAGATCAAAAAATAACTGGAGATCCGAACCCGGATTTCAGATATTCTATGATCCACGGTGTTACTTACAAAGGTTTTAACCTTACTGTGCAGTTAGAATATACGCACGGTGGCGACATGGCTTCAAGCTATGTGTCTAGTATTTACGAAAGAGGTGTAACTACCGATACCGAAGACAGAGAAGGTTCTTTCTACCTACCTGGTGTGTATGGCGATGTTACTACCGGTGAGCCTTTAAGAGATGAGTCTGGTAATAAAATACCGAACAGGTACCAGTTAACAATGAACGACATCTTCTTTACCAACGCGTTCACTTCTTACGAAAACAGCATGTTTGATGCCTCTGTATTTAGAATTAGAGAGATTAACCTCAACTATGCCCTTCCAAACTCGTGGGTAAACAGAATTGGACTTAACAGTGCAACAATCACAGGAAACGTTCAAAACGTATTCTGGTATGCCCCACATTTCCCTAAAGGAATTAAGTTAGACCCTGAAGCTAACACTTCTGGTGAAAATGGATTTGGTGAACTAGGTATCTCAGACCCTGCTATGAGAAAATTCTCAGTAGGACTTAGAGTAACATTTTAATGATGAAGAACATGAAAAACATACTAATAAAATCTATAGGGATGATCATGGCTTTCAGCTTAGTTATCTCTTGTGAAACTTTGGAGTTAGAGTCACTGATAGAAAACCCAAACTCATTGGGCCTTTCTTCTGCCAGCCCCGACTTTATATTGAATGAAATGCAGCTCGATTTCAGAAACTTGAATCGATCATTTTCGGGCTCGGTTGAAAGCTCTATGAGAATGACAGTTCTGGCTTCTACCTATAATGCTGTAACCTCAACTACTGCCATGAATGGGGAGTGGACGAGCCTTTATAACTTCAATGCCAACTTTAAGGTTTTGGAGAGCATTGCTGAAGAAGATGGTTTAGGTTACCATTTAGGAATGGCTCAAATTATGAAAGCTACTCTATTTGTAAACATGGTAGACCTTATTGGTGAAGCTGTTTATTCAGAAGCTAATGACCCATCTATTCCAAAGCCAACTCTAGATTCTGGCGAATCAATTTATGCAGCAATGTATGACCTAATTGATGAAGGAATCGCCAATTTAAAATCTGGTGCAAAAAGGCCTGTAAACGACCTCTACTATGATGGAGACGCAATGGGCTGGGTAAGATTTGCCAACAGCTTTAAAATCAAAATGTTGTTAACCACACGTTTGGTAACAGCCGCTGATTCTAAAACTAAGATTGACGCAATCTTAGCAGGAGGTGAATACATTCAAAACAACAGCCAAGACATGCAATTTCAGTATGGAACTACGGCCGTTGTAAACGAAAGTAGACATCCGCTAATGTCATCTAGCTACACAACGGGTGCTTCGGGTTACAGACCTAACAATTTGATATCATACATGAAAGACTCTTCTTCAGTGCAAGATCCTAGATTGAGATATTACTTTTATAGACAAACCTTAGATGCACCAGTGGGTACTCAACTTACTTGTGCTGGTGCTCCAAACTTCACTTTCTGCTATGTAGGTGATGGCTACTGGGGTAGAGACCACGGTGATGATTCTGCTGCTCCGGCAGATGGATTGTTAAGAACCGTGTATGGTGCATACCCTGCAGCTGGTGCTTATGATAATGATCAAGGAGAACCAATAACTGTTGTTGATAACCTTGGTGGTGATGGTATTCATCCAATCATGCTTTCTTCTTGGGTTCAGTTTATGCTGGCCGAATCTGCTCTAAAAATTGGAGTAACAGGCAATGCAAGAACTTACTTAGAAACTGCAGTTAGACAACACATTGACAAAGTAATCAACTTCCAGTCAGACGAAACAGGTCACGTTGCACCTGCTTCACAGGTAAATGATTATGTAAATGAGGTGTTGACAGATTATGATGCCGCTGACGAAGACGGAAAAATGGACATCATTGCTCGTGAATGGTACATTGCTTCATACACTAACGGCATCGAGCCATTCAATACTTATAGAAGAACGGGATATCCTTCTTTCTTAATGGATCCAGTTATTGATCTTGGTCCATTTATGAGGTCTTTCCTTTACCCTGCCAATGAGCTAAATGTAAACGAAAACATTACTCAAAAAAGCAGCAATCAGATACAAGTATTTTGGGATACTAACCCTGCTGGATTTATAAACTAATCGAAATGAAAATAACAAATAAATATATCGGAATGTTGCTTTCTATCGGGATGATGTTAGCAATAGTGACGGGTTGTCAAGACCCAAGTGATTTTCGAAAAGTCAGAAACGAAGCTATTACAAACCTTCAAAGAGGAGGAATGATTGACTTCGATGATATCAGACAAAAGAAGTTACTCAAAGGTGACGACCCAAATAATGGCGTTTTCACAGCGTTAATTTACGACCCTAACAACAATGCAGCTTCATATAATGTGGGCATCAATGTTGGCGGAACTAGAGTTCAGTTAGGTGATGAGTACACTACTTTCCCTACTACCTTGGAGATAAAAGCTTCTGATATTAGAGCTGCTACAGGGGTTGATTTAGAATTTGGTGAAGCATATAACATTACTGGTGAAGTAACAACTGATGATGGGACTGTTTTTGGCCCAACATCCAATACTATAACCACTAATGGCAATGGTGAAACCACTATTACTGGCGGAAACACAGACAATGAACTATTGGCAACAGGTTCGCCTCAAGCATTGAGCTTTCCAGTAACAGTGGTTTGTGGTACGGTAACTGAGCCAAGCGCCTTGGCAGGTACATGGAGAGCTAGAGAAACAAGACACTCTAGCCGTGTAGGTGAGACTCTTAATGGTAACGACTACCAAATTGTTGCAGGCCCTGGAGCAAATCAGTTTACAATTGTAAACTTCTACAATCAAGGAAATGACTTTATTGTAACTCAGGATCCTGAAACTGGTGATCTAAGTGCCGAAGCTCAACTATCTTATGTTGATGACACTGGACGCTCGGCTTATGATGGTGCTCCTGTTAGTTCTCAAATCGAGGCTGTGTTAGGACCACAGGCCGCTAGAAACTACGGCTGTGCTGATTTAATCGTTCTTTACCTTTATCACACTAGAGCTGATACAGGGGGTGGTGCTTTATCAAGCATTAGATCTGAAATAAGATTAACTAAGCAATAAACCATTTTATCTTTAATTTAAGGGCTCTCTATTTTTAGTGAGCCCTTTTTTTACCTCTTAAAAACGAAGTCCATGAAAAAAATTCAATTCTTATTTGTCACTGTTGCTTTCAGCTTATTTCTCGTGGCTTGCAGTAGCAGCTCTGGTACTGCCAATAGACAAAAGGCAGTAAAAGATTATTCCCAATACAATAATTTAGTAGAAGTACTTCAAAGTGTTCAAGGCCTAAGGGTAATGGGAAGTGGAAGTAATGCTAAAGTATTTATGAGTGGATATAACACTACTAACGCCACCAATCGGGAACCATTATTTGTTGTAGACGGCATTCCTGTAGGAAGCTCATTGGTAAACCTCAACGGATTACTTACGCCTGTAATGGTTAAAAGTATCAAAACAATTAGAGGCATGCAGGCCACTTCAAGGTATGGAGATGAAGGTCTTTATGGTGTAGTTCAAATTACTACAATCAACGCTAAGTAAACCTGATTAACGATAAGGGGGCCCTGCAATCCAAGCTACAATTGATTGTCGTGTTCCTTTTGTTATTGGAGTAACCCTGTGCATTATGAAAGACGGGAATATTATAACTGTACCTTTTTCTTTAGGCGCATTAATAATGTCATCATTAATCATAAACTGAAGTTCGCCTCCTTCATATTCGCTAGGATCGGAGAGCTGTACGGATATACTCAGCTTACGATTAGAAATTGGACCTACACCAAAATCTAAATGCCAGTTAAAAAAGTCACCCTCTCCATATTTGGCAAGCTGCAGGTTGTAATGAAAGCCTAAAATATCAAAGCCATACCGCTCTTGATTACACTTAATGGCCAAAGAACCAAGTTTCTCATAGAGCCACTGATTCTCTTTTTGAGGCTCGATAAAGGCTAATTTAGTTTTTCTTAAAGCATCATCATAGGCTTCCTCACCATTACTCAGCTTAGCCTCCAACTCTTCATTTCGCTGCCACAGCCCTCGCACCATATCTATTTCTCCAGGATTCAAAAAATTAGGATAATAAATAAACTGTGAAAAATTTTGGTTTTGAGGAAGGCCGAATGGAAAAGTAACAGACATAATAAAAAGTTGTTTTTACCAAAGCTATTATTTTCTATCATGTCCCGTCCTAAATAAGCGATACAGTTTTACAAGGAAAAATATTAATAGCCAATGGGTCAT
>NZ_JSVA01000026.1:0-13017 GCF_001267955.1 Roseivirga seohaensis subsp. aquiponti | reverse complement strand
TAGCAAAGAAAGGTGACGAAGCAATCTCTTTTTTAGATACAGTGAGATTGCTTCGGTCATGGACTTGTCTATCGAACGTCCATTTCCTCGCAATGACGGTTCGAACAGACGTCCTGAACTCGAAGTTTCGGGACGATAAAGAGTGATAAAGAATATGTTATAATGACCGAAGAAAGTGGGCATATGAAAGAAGCTGAAATCAATCCTTTTGTTAGGGTTGTGAAGTTCTTCTATCCAAAGACACAAAAGCCAGTGAACTTTGGGTATTTGATCTTCGGGGTACTGACTTTGTTTGTGAATGCATTCGTGATTTACACTTATGGAGGATTGGTATTTGATTAATCTTTCACAAGTGATTTCATGGTCAATTACGTATATATAAGGCTTTGTATTGTTGGAGTCATTTCATTCGTGGGGGGGCTCTTGTATTTGCTCTTGACGAGAGTTGGGTGGGTTCTGATAGTTTTTAGTACTACTTCTAGTTTATTAGTGATTGTAATGAGGACTTGGAATAGTTTTGAATACAATGGAGAAATAGATTTCGGTTCTATATTTCCTGCTTTAATTTTAAAGTTCTTGGTTTTAGCCTATTTGTATTTCGGAAGACCAGTGAAGGTGCTGAACATAGATAAAAGATTAATGATTTTACCAGTGATAATGGCTGTATTGGTTTATTCAATTGAGTTTGTGGTTCTGTTTTTAACAATGGAACCGTGATGAAACGGACAGATTGCTTCGTCACAAACCTTCACTATCGTAAGGTTTGTTTCTCGCAATGACGGTTCGAACGGACAGTGTAAAGAGCCGTCACTGCGAGTTCTTTTTCGACCAGAGGGAGATAAAGAACGCGGCAGTCTCGAGGTTGGAATAAACAGATTGCCGCGGTCGTAATCTTGTCTATCGACAAGTCTACTTCCTGCGCCAACACTGAAGCTAATGCGCAAGCGTTCGCAATGACGGTTCGAATATATAAGAGTTTAGAAAACAAAAGGAAATGAAAATACAAGTAGACGAAAGAGGGTATTACGGGAATTTTGGAGGAGCATTCATTCCTGAAATGCTGTACCCAAACATTGAAGAACTACGAGAGAACTACGAACAGATTGTTCAGGCACCTGATTTTCAAAAGCAATTCAATCATTTGCTTCGTGATTTTGTCGGTCGCCCAACCCCTTTATACTTAGCAGAGCGTTTGTCCGAAAAGTACGGTGCGGAAATCTACCTTAAAAGAGAAGACCTTTGCCATACAGGAGCGCATAAAGTGAACAACACAGTAGGCCAAATCCTGTTGGCGCAAAAGCTGGGCAAACAGAAAATTATAGCCGAAACTGGTGCAGGCCAGCACGGGGTTGCAACTGCTACGGTTTGCGCGCTGATGGGCATTGAATGCATTGTGTACATGGGCGAAGTAGATATGGCGCGTCAAAAACCAAACGTAGAGCGGATGCGCATTTTAGGCGCTGAAGTTCGCCCGGCTAAAAGTGGTAGCAAAACCTTGAAAGATGCCACCAACGAAGCCATGCGGCATTGGATCAATAATCCAACCGATACGCACTACATTATCGGTTCGGTAGTGGGGCCTCACCCATATCCTGAAATGGTGGCTCGCTTTCAGTCGGTTATTAGCAAAGAAATTAAAGCCCAATTGTTGGAGAAGAAGGGTAAGGAAAACCCAGATTACGTCATCGCTTGCGTAGGCGGAGGTAGCAATGCTGCTGGCGCTTTCTACCACTATTATAATGAAGAAGACGTGCAATTAGTAGCAGTGGAGGCCGCTGGTTTGGGAAATCATACGGGAGAATCTGCAGCAACTACGGTTTTAGGAAAACCAGGTATTCTTCACGGTAGTAAAACACTTTTAATGCAGACGGAAGACGGCCAAGTTGTAGAACCTTATTCAATTTCTGCAGGACTGGATTACCCTGGAATTGGCCCAGTACATGCCCATTTATTTGAAACCGGTAGAGCGAAATTCTACAGTGTAACCGATGAAGAAGCCATGAAAGCAGGCGTGCTATTAAGCAGAACCGAAGGAATTATTCCAGCCGTAGAAAGCGCGCATGCCTTTGCCGCGCTTAATCAAATGACTTTCAATCCTTCTGATGTAGTGGTCATCAACCTTTCTGGCCGTGGAGATAAGGATTTGGAGACCTACATTAAATGGGGAAAGTATTAGGAGTATGGAGTAGATAGTATTGAGTGTTGAGTGATCAGCTCAAGACTCATTACGCAAGACCCAAGACACACAAAAATGAACAGAATAGATAAATTATTTCAGAACAAAAAGGAGCGCGTATTGAACGTGTACTTTACTGCGGGTTATCCTCAACTGAACGATACTACGACAATTTTAGAAGCGCTTGAAACTTCGGGTGCCGACTTGATCGAAATTGGAATTCCATATTCCGACCCCATTGCCGATGGCCCGACCATTCAAGAAAGCAATGGGGTGGCTTTGGAAAACGGCATGACATTGAAAGTACTTTTCAATCAATTAAAAGGCATTAGAGACAAGGTTTCTGTACCGATTGTGCTGATGGGTTATGTAAACCCAATTGTGCAGTTTGGTGTAGAAAATTTTTGCGCAAAGTGCGAAGAAGTAGGAGTAGACGCGGTGATTCTGCCTGACTTACCGATGTTTGAGTATTTAGAAATTTATAAGCCAATGTTCGAAAAGCATGGCTTGTATAATATCTTCTTAATCACTCCTCAAACTTCTGAGGCCAGAATTAGGCAGATTGACGAAAATTCAAACGGCTTTATCTACATGGTCTCTTCAGCGAGTACCACTGGGGCAAAGACCAGTATTTCATTAGATCAATCCGACTATTTCGCTCGCGTAAAAAATATGAACTTGAAAAACCCGACCCTCATCGGTTTTGGGATTTCAAATGCAGAAACCTTTGATAAAGCCTGCGAAAATGCCAACGGAGCCATTATTGGCAGCGCCTTTATTAAAGCCATTTCGGAAGAAGGGAATTTGGAAGAGAAGATTTCTGGTTTTGTAAGATCAGTGATTGGGTGATCAGGAATCAGTGGAACAGTATATCAGTGAATCAGAAAAACAGGAATAAATCTAGCAGCTATGAAATTTAGTAATTTCCTTCTTGTCATTTCTCTAGTAGTTTCATTATTCGCCTGTGAGAAGGGAGAGTTTAAGCTCGTGGACTTTGAAAAGTTCGAAATGGAAGTACCAAGTGATTGGGAGAAGATCAGATTAAAAGGCATTGATAGCTATGTAGGTGGAGTTATTACTTCCGAAGGGGATACCTTGATATTTGACTTAGGATGGTTTTCACAAGATGTTGAAGAAAGAGATATAGCTTTTGAAATGTACGAGAGTTATCTGGAAAATTGGAAACCTAATGAAGAGGGTATGATTCCAAATGATTCAACTTTTATCAGAGCGTATAAACCTCATCATAGTTATCAATATGATAGTATTGACTGCTTCAAGGTAAAGTTTGTCACACCATTAGATACGCTTGGTGGGTTTTCCGGAGTATTCATTGATAGTTTAAAAGTAGATGGAGTTGATGTTACCAAGTTTAATTTCTATGGATGGGGCCTTTCTGATAGAACGGAGAAAGAGTTCATAGCGGCTTTAAAAACCATTTCATTTAGTAACTCATACTGCAAATAATGATGTGAGGAGTGTACATCATAAATCGTATATCGTAAATTAAAAATATAACATCATAGTCAAGGTTATAGCTCTCGCTATTGACCAATGACTATTGACCAATGACTAAATACTATGATTATACAATTCGAAAAAGGCATTAACGCGGCCCAAAAAGAGGCCATTGTCAATAGGGTGAAAGGCTTGAAATATAAGCCGACTACCGTGATTACCCAAAAGGGAGAATACCTGATTGGAACTGGTAAAAAAGATTTCGATATCCGTGAAATCGGCCATATGGAAGGCATCAGCGATATTCATATTGTATCGGACGACTATAAACTGGTATCGAAAAAGTGGAAGGTAAAACCTACCATTATCGACCTTGGCGATGGCGTTGTGATTGAAGAAGGTGGTTTTCAAATTATGGCTGGGCCATGTTCTATCGAAAGTGAAGACCAGATCAGAAAGGTGATTGGTCACTTGAAAGAAAATGGCATTTCTATTATGCGTGGAGGAGTATACAAACCCCGAAGCTCGCCTTACTCTTTCCGTGGTTTGGGGATTGAAGGTTTACAATTGTGGTATCAATTGGCCAAAGAAGCTGGTATTAAAATCATTACCGAAGTAATGCAGGTTTCTCAAATTGCCGAAATGTATCCGTACACCGATATCTATCAGGTAGGTGCAAGGAACACCCAAAACTTCAACCTGCTGGATGAATTGGGTAAAGTAGATAAACCCGTAATGATCAAGCGTGGTATTTCTGGCACCATTGACGAACTGCTTTCTTCTGCCGAATATGTTTTCAGTGGGGGGAACGAAAGGCTTTTGCTTTGCGAAAGAGGTATTCGTACTTATGAAAGTGCCACACGAAACACCATGGACTTGAATGCGATTGCTGTTTTGAAAGAGAAAACGCATTTACCAGTGATTTCAGATCCATCGCATGGAATTGGTATCCGCGACTTTGTAGAGCCTATCGCTTTGGCCAGTATTATGGCAGGTGCCGATGGCGTAATCTTCGAAACGCATGAAAAACCAGAAGAGGCTTATTCAGATGGACAGCAAACGCTGAACTTCGAAGAGTCTACAAAAATGATCAACCGAATGCGCAAGACTTTCGAACTGAGAGAAAGTTTTTAGCTTGAAGAGAGAGCTATGATTTTTAAACCTGTTAGTTTCTAGACTGACAGGTTTTTTTGTTAAAAGAGAGGTGTTTTCTTCACTTAACTATTTTCGGGGAAGTATTTTTCCATAAGTTGGTTGAGCATATCAAAGGTTAAAGGTTTCTTCTCAAACTCAGAAATCTCAGGGATTTGTAGGGCTCTCTTTTTATCGTCAGGATCATACGAGGTGGTGAGCATAACGAGAATGATCTGGTTTTTCACACTTTCTGAGAGTTTTTGATAGGCCTCTATAAACCCCCATCCATCCATTACAGGCATGTTGATATCGAGAAAAATTAATGAAGGGAGAGTATTCTCGGTATTAGCGTCTTCACCATTCTTAGTTAAAAATTCAATTGCTTGTTTCCCATTTAAGGCTGTGACAATCTGTTCTGCAATATTAGATTTCTTAATGATGATTTGATGAATGAAGTTCGTGGCATCATCATCATCGATCAGCAATATGCAGTTGAGTTTATTATTCACAGATTTAAACTTTGGGAATGGTAAAAAGGAAAGTGCTTCCCTTTCCTAACACAGATTCTACCCAAATGTTCCCGTTGTGTAGCTCTACTATTTTTTTACAGTTGGAAAGGCCAATCCCAGTACCCTCATATTTACTTCTATCATGTAACCTTCTAAAGATCACAAAAATCTTCTCCTTATCAATTTCATCTATGCCAATACCATTGTCTTTTACAGAGAACAACCATTCTTTTTCGAGCTCAGTGGCTGAAATTTCGATTTCAGGGATTACATCTTTATCCTTAAATTTCATTGCATTGACGATCAAATTCTGAAAGAGCTGGTTCAGTTCAGTTTTATAGCCTCGCACTATAGGTAAATTTTCAATTGTAATCCTTGCCTTGCTTTCATTTATAGTCAGTGAAATGTCAGCTAAAACTTCACTAATTACTTGGTTGCAATCCACTTCAGTAAAGTTGTCGAGCTTTCCAATTTTAGAGTAATCCAATAAACCTTTGACCAAGAGTTGCATTCTCTGAGCCGATTGGTTGATGAACTTTAAATAAGTATCGCCTCGCTCATTTAATTTCCCTTGAAACTCGTTCTGAAACAGCTGATTGATACTTGTTAAGGTGCGCAAGGGTTCCTGAAGATCGTGTGAAGCGATATAAGTAAATTGTTCTAATTCTTTGTTTTGCCTTTCTAATTCCTTGTTTTTGTTAAGCAGCGCTTGTTCATAATTGTTCCGCTCTATCTCATGAGCTACCCGAACAGCCACAATTTGTAGGATGGTCTCAATGGCCGAGGCGTTAGTGATTGGTTTTGTGTCTAATAAAGCAATTAAGCCTATTGCCTTTCCTTCAGAATCCCATAGAGGAATGCCAATGTAACTTTCAGCCTTTAGAGGCACCAACATATCGTCTTTAGGGAAAAGTTTCTGAATATTGTTAGAATAAACACACAGGTTTTTGCCTACTACGTTTTCGCAAGGGGTGTTTTGAAGAGGGTATGAAATGTTGGTTTTTATCTCACCATTTGCAGCAAATGTAATCGTTTCTACGCTCCCTTCTTCTTCGCCAATTTTGTCAATTAGCACATAAGCCATGTCTAATTTCTCGCCTAAAAACAACGCTAACGAATCGTAGAAAGAGTTTTCGTTAATGGCCCATCCTTTTTGAGCAATAAAGAATAAAGTCTCGTCAACTAATTTTTTGTAGTCTTTCACATGTTTGATTTTAATTAGAAGGCTGGAATAAGAATTCCATATTTACTAACATTAAATATAAGGGAATGATTGCTTCAGTTTGCTTAATGTATATTATTAAATTTAGGTCTAATCTGGTTTTGATTCTCATCCTTTTGTTTCCGAAACTCTCAATAAAACCCAACAATGGTAGAAATTAGGTGTACCTTTGTTTCGCACTTCGAAATGGCTTGTGAAATTGACCAGACATTTCTTCTGCTTAATATTTTAACATAGTCAAATCATCAAGTGACAAGCTCCACCATTTAGTGGGCGCTCTCGTTCGCTTGTTTCGTAATTAATTTATATGTCATTTAAGTCATTAGGGCTTTCTGATTCGCTTTTACACGCGATCACAAAAAAGGGTTATACTGAGCCATCTCCCATCCAAACAAAAGCAATTCCCCCCATTTTAGAGCGAAAAGATATTCTAGCTTCTGCCCAAACCGGAACGGGAAAAACGGCAGGTTTTACCTTGCCAATGCTACAGATTTTATCTGAAAGCAAACAGCCTAAAAGAAGACCAATTAGGGCTTTGGTATTAACACCCACACGTGAGCTTGCTGCTCAGGTATATGAAAACGTAAAAGAGTATAGTGAATTCTTAAGCATCGAGTCTACCGTTATTTTTGGCGGAGTAAACCAAAATCCACAGGTGCGTGCTTTGCGCAACGGAGTGGATATTTTAGTAGCTACCCCAGGTCGTTTACTCGATTTATACAACCAAAGGGCTTTATCGTTAAGTCAGGTAGAAATTTTAGTTTTAGATGAAGCCGATAGAATGCTTGATATGGGCTTTTTGCGCGACATCAAAAAGATATTGGCATTAATGCCAGGAAAGCGTCAAAATCTATTGTTCTCGGCTACTTTCTCTACTGAAATTAAGCAGTTGGCAGGAAGTTTTATGACCGACCCCATTTTGGTGGAAGCTACACCAAAGAACACCGCAGCGGAATTGGTGATTCAGAAGGTGTACCATGTAGATAAGGTGAAGAAAACCTCTTTAGTAACCAAGTTGATTTCTCAAGGTAACTGGAGTCAGGTATTGATTTTCACAAGAACTAAACACGCGGCTAATAAGCTAAGCGAAAAGCTTACGAAAAATGGAATCGCCTCTTTAGCGATTCACGGTAATAAAAGCCAAGGCGCAAGAACCAAAGCTTTGGAAGGTTTTAAGAATGGAACCACCCGAGTATTAGTAGCGACTGATATTGCAGCCAGAGGTTTGGATATTCCTTTATTGCCACATGTAATCAACTTTGAGTTGCCGAATGTGGCAGAGGATTACGTGCATAGAATTGGCCGTACAGGTAGGGCAGGAGCAAGTGGTGAAGCTATTTCCTTAGTCAGTCACGATGAGCATGATTTGGTGCATGGTATAGAGAAGCTCTTGAGACAAAAGCTTCAGATCGAAGTTATGGAAGGTTATGAGCCAAGCGCTGCACCACCTGCACCAAAAGATGAACCAAGAAGGTCGAGTGGAGGAAGAAAACGGGAGTTCCGTAAAGGAGGTTCAAGTCAAGGTAGTAGTGGTCAAGGCGGACAAAGAAGAAATGAAGGTCAGGGTGGTCAGCGAAGAACGGACGGACAGGGCGGGGGACAACGCAAGTCTGGCGGTACTGGAGGACAACGTTCTGGAGGAGGTGCCCCAAGAAGAAATTCGGATGGCCCACGTTCAGGCGGTGGAGCGCCTAGAGGTAATTCTGGCGGTCAACGCAGCGGAAACTCAAGGCCGAATAAAGGAAATAGAGATTAGGCCAAACAGCTTGATCAAGTAAAACAGAAGGTCTGTTGATTTATTTCAGCAGACTTTTTTTGTGGTGTTTAAACTTAATCTACTAATATTGAGGGTCTAAAAACTACACCGCCACCTCAGGCATATACTTTGCCCATTTTTCGTTCACCGTAGCGATTCCCCATTTCATTAAATCATAATTGATGAAAACGCTAAGCGAGGTTAATACAAAGCCAGCTATAAATACATAAGGAAAAATCAATGAGCCTGATTTATAAAGTGTTTCAGTAGCAATGCCAAAAATTTGACCAAAGCCAAATTGAGTAATGTACAAGCCATAAGTGCTCATTTTGACAAAGCTGGATCTCTTTTCCCATCTTTTCATTCCTTTTCTAAGGATGTAATAGGGGATAATAGCCAAAAGGAATCCATAAACAAGAAATCCCAAACGAAGAAACATTCCTCTATCGTTTGCAGGGTATTGGGTTAGAAGAAAGTAGCCTATTATAGCCAATCCAATGGGTATAAGTATTTTGGAACTGTTGAAATAGGATAGAAGCTCTTTAAAGAACTGTCGCTTGAAACGCTGAAGCAAACCGCCTTCGATTGATTCTGCCAAAGTAGATAAGCCGTAAATCCCGAAGGATGCATGCGCTTTGGTAATGGCCAAATCAAAGTTCATATCGGGTTTTTCCTCTAGCAGAGCTTCAACCTTACTCGCCATATGATCAAGCGCCTCCATTTCCACTTCAATGGTGTTAAAGCCACGCTTGTTGATAAAAGTCCTGATGGCTGTAATCTGTTCTTGAGTAAGAGGAGTACTAGGCATATTTTAAATATTTCTCTTCACTTGATTTAATAGCATCACGAATTATGCTAAAGCTTATTAGTGAATTCACAGTCATTATTGAAAAAGTAACAATAAATACTAATGGAATGGCTGATTGGTTTATCAGTTCAAATTCAATCATGGTTTTAATTAACTGTCCAATAAGATAGGAGCCACCACTAGCGGTCATAGAAATATTTTGGATAACAAGCGACTTTTTACGCCATTTTCGGTAGACTTTTATATTTGTAATTACACTAATTAACAACAGAATAAACCCATATGAGTAGAGGCTAATCGCTGCAATTTCTTCTGAATTTGGAGTAGGAATTACTTTTTCTATTGAAAATGCAATGGTAATTATAGCTAAGGTAATTAGCCCCTTAGAGCCAAAAAGGTATGATTTCAGTTCTGAATTTCTGGTTTTTCTAAGGCTGGCAGCGTAACCTGAATTTATCGCATCCTCAAAAGTAGCAAAGCCAAAAACGCCTAGGTCTGCATGTGCTTTCGTTATGGCCAAATCAAAGTTCATATCGGGTTTTTCTTCAAGCAATGCTTCTACCTTACTGGCCATATGATCAAGTGCTTCCATTTCCACTTCAATGGTATTGAAGCCCCTTTTGTTGATAAAGGCTTTAATTGCTGCTATTTGCTCAACGGTAAGCGACATGGTTTCTGAGTTTGTTGAAAGTTCGGTTTAATACCCTAAAACTTGCAATGAGGTAAAGGTTGAAGGTGCTTATGTAAATAATCAAAGCCACCGGGTTTTGAACTAGCCAGTCGGTTAACAATAAGCCAACTAGTGAAGTAGAAAGTAATGCAGAAGTATAAACAGTATTGAGCCGACTCATGAAGAACGAGTTGTATAGAGGCTTGAATTTTCGATTGAAATAAGTGCGAGCAAAGAAATTTAAAAAGAGGGCGGTTAAAGCCATTGTGCTAAATAATCTTAGCGTTTCCTCCAAATCGTTACTGACTGTGGTCAGAAGTACACCAGCCAAAATAGCCACCACGGCCAAGTAAATTTTAGAGCCAGAGAACAAGCCAATAATCTCTTGATAAACTTCCTTAAAAGTAGCAATGTGTTCCACCTTCAGTCTTTCTTTTTGTATTGCCGAAGGATTGATTTCTTCAATGGCTAAGGCAGCGGCCTCTACAAACTTGATGTCACTGGTTGCCATCCGATGCTCCACATTACAAATGATGTGATCGAGCAATTCACTCTTGATGTCATCGTACCAAATGTTTTGTCCATCAATATATTCTCGAATATGCTCAATTTGATAGTGTGCTAGTTTCATATTAGATCAACTTTGAGTTTGTGTTCAGATTTATATGCCTTTTCAGCAGCAAGGAAATAGACCATATATAGAGTAGATAAAACTACTGTTACGGCAATTATAAGATTACCGTGTGTGTCGAAATGGTTGGCTACCAACTCCCTCAAATTCATCGCGCTAAAGATGTTGATTAAGAAGCTCCCCCAAATAACAGGGTAACCAATCGCCTCATTTTTAAGACTGGACTTATAGGGTAATTTTAGAGTTTTGCAGCTTCTTCTGTACGTAATAATAACTCTAAATCCAGACAATACACTATAACCTGTTGTGGCAATAAGGGTATAGAAAATGACCCAATACGGTTGAAAAACCTGAGTTAACTGAAAAATTAGAATGGAGATGAGAAGCGTAGTCATTAGCAAAGGCCACCTGAAGTAGGTTTTGAAATGACTGAACACAATTTTTCGATACGCGCGAGCATAAGCCTTTTGTCGTCCCCAGACAATTTTCTTCATTCCATCTTCTCCGCCAAAATCCTTTAAAACCTGTTTAAGGTGAGCGTTAATGTCCTGGCTTTTGTCTGCTCTCGCTTCGTATGAACTAGCAATATGATCATAAAATTCAGCATACAACTCCTCAAATAGCAGTCGATGATCTTTCATAAATACCGAAATGATCTTCTCTTCTTTTGCTGTCATGCCACCTCCAGTTTAAAAATGAACTGCTCTTTCATAAGCTTTAAGCAGGTAAAGCCATAAAGTAGTGCAATGGCGCATAGGGAAGTGTTGAACCAGAGATTTTCAGTTGCAAAAATCTTGAAGGCTTCTCTTCCTACAAGTACTGGTATTAAGAAGTTTCCAAAAATATTAATGAATGTAAAAGGCAAATGGATGAACAGCCATAAAGAGCTATTCAGATCAGAATTTCGATATCCTTTGTTTTTGTTTCTACAATCTTGATAAAAGCTAATGGTACCATAAGCAATGATTATATATGGTAGAATAAGGCCTAACCCAACAGTTATAAGTATTGTGAATTTTGTTCCGAGTTGAATAAAGCTGGTTTGGACGAGAATGAAGCTTACCATTACAATACCAATTGCGGGCCAACCAAAAAGGCTTAAGAAGATTTCCTTCATCCTCTTCCAGATCATTTTTGATCGTGCTTTTCTTTGGCTCAGTACAATTCTTTTGATTCCTTTTACTCCGCCAAAAGAAAGTTGAATGACTTCTATTAGGTACTCACTTAATTCTTCAGGTCTATCGTTTTCAATTGCTGTGGCAATATGATCATAAAATTCCTCGAAAGGCTCTTGATGTCCAATGCCCACGTCTTTGAGGTACTTCACCAATATGTCATGCTGTGTAGTGGTCAGGCTCATGTGGTCAGCAGTTTGGTTTTGAAATCGTGCTTCATAACGGTGAGCATGGTGTAGTAGTAAAGCGCAGCAAGTCCAATCAGGGTAGCTTGAAACAAAGGAACTTCAGTATAGAGGTGATTAAAACCTAGGTAGTTATTTAGACTTCCGTAGACAAGCTGCCCTAAATTATAGAGCAAGTACAGTGAAATCGTTGAGTAAGTCATAATAATACTGTTGCGCAGGTTCCTGTAATAACCAGGCTTATTTTCTCGAATCGATTTTTTGAACTGATAGTGTTTGTGAATAACAACCGCCATAGGCAAGGCAAAGCAGGCAATAATTAAACTAACCATTATGGTTAGATTTTGAGTGGTTGCCATTAAGCCCCAAGCGGAAAGAAATATGCCCAAAGAATACAGTAAGTTTATTCCCTTAAAAGCCGATAGGCCAGTAATGAATACGCGTTTGCTGACATTCCAGCCAATGGCTTTTTCATGTTTTTTAATCACCTTTTTGAAGCCACCTACACCACCAAACTCAGGCTGAAGACGATGCCAAATATGTGTTTTAATCTCCAACTCAGGTTCTTTTTTGAGCCTAGCTTCATAGGAGCAAACAATATGATCGTAGAACTCCTCGAATAACTCTTGAGAGTCAATGTCTAAATGCTGAAGGTAGAAGACTACCTGTTCGTGCTGCTCTACCGTTAATTTCATCCCATGCCTAATTTAGGGTTCAACAACTTTTGTAAATTCAACAGAAACTCTTCCAGTTCGGCCACTTTGGTCTGGGCTTCGGCATTACCCTCTTTGGTAAGGGAGTAGTATTTTCGGATGCGATTGTCTACCTTTTGTGTTTCGGTAGAAAGCATTCCTTCGGCTTCTAATTTATGAAGGGTAGGGTATAAGGCGCCTTCCGTGATTTTGAATTCACCTGCGGTAATTTCTTTTACCCGTTGCGTGATTTCATAGCCGTACATTTTTTCGTTCTCTTCCAGCAGCTTGAGAACAATGGTGGCCAGACTTCCTTTTAATAGTTTACTCGATGACATGCACAAGTATACATAATTTTCTTATGCATAAGAAACTTGGGTATTATTTTTTGCTGTAGTTAAGAGATTAACATTCAGGGTTTAATTTTTTTATTTACTCCGTTGACATAAAAATCACCGTCATTCCGATGAGCCTGAAGTGAAACGAAAGGTGAAGTAGGAATCCGTTTGTAAAAGGTGTCAAGAGTCAAGAAAAGACACTCCAAAAAGACGGATTCTTTCTTCCTCGTGCCTCGTCATACCGATGACGTATTTTTCAAACA
>NZ_JSVA01000025.1:0-20216 GCF_001267955.1 Roseivirga seohaensis subsp. aquiponti | reverse complement strand
ATTCACCATTCAAGGCACACACAATGGGTATAAAACATAGGGCGGACAGTGGTTTCCGCAAGTTTTCGGTTCTAAGCACACTTAGTCTCAGTAGACAAGTTTGCAGCTCCGAAATGCCCTACGTTTTATACCCGAACCGTTAGCGGCAAGCAAATGAGACAGCTACAAATAACCATATTACTAATTCTGACATTGATTCAAAATGTAAATTCACAAGACAAAGTGATTAAAGGGGATACTGCATTTTGGTACAATCGGAATCAAGAATTTAATAAAACGCTGGAACTAACTGATTTTAATACCTCGCGAGCCGATTTTTCATTTCGATTCAGAAATCACGGACAGATTGTAGAGATATTTAAAACTAATAATCAAATACATGGAGAATTGACAAATTATATTTTCCATAGTATTAAAAAACGGAGTGAAACTTTACACCAAAAAATTCAACTTGACTCATTAAAAGCACTTGAAACCTATGAGATTATTCAAAAATCTGGAATTCTTGGCTTACAATCTGATGATAAAATAGAAGATTGGTCTGGAGGCTATGATGGAATTACTTATATAGTCGAGCATTCTGATAAAAAGGAATATTGGTATAAAACTTATTGGACACCTTCTGCTCAAGATTCAATCCCTGAATCATTGATTGTAATGGATTTTGTAAAAGCCCTTTCTGATACTCTGCAATTATCAGGAAAATATAAAGAGTTTAAAGATGACTTGCCACACAGAGGGTGTTATAATTCTGGTGGAATGTCACAAACTTGTTATGTTAGCAACTCTTTTGGATTTGGTTATCACGGTTCGACCAAATTACCATTAGGATTAAATTCTTCTGTTTATCTGACTTATATAGGTAAAAAGCATGCTGATTTCGGTTTTGGATTTCAATATAAATTCGACAGAAATGATAATTACGATTTTGGATTTAATGTATCAAAAAGTAATTTATTTATAAAAAACTCAAAGACTAATGACTTTTTGTTTTACAATTACCAAAAACGAAAACTTGAATTCGTTGATACAAATGCCATTTTTCAGAATCATCTATTTAATTATGGTTTTAACTTTAGAGATAAAATCAGTCTTTTTACTGGATTAAACTACGCAACTGACGATAAAGAAATGATTGGTGGAATTTTTGGCTTTACTAAATGGTTTAACAAACCTAAATTTCACACGACCTTGACTACTTCGATATTTAAAGACGATATTGATTATAAAATAGGAATTACCAAATCGATTCATTTTAATGAAAGGTTTGTTTTTCGTAGCACTTCAATAGGATTATATTTTGAGAATTTCAAAGATTATAATGATATAAATATATATTTGACACTATGGTTATAAAATGCCAGCCGCTAACACGCGGTCATAAAACATTGCGCGGATAGTGCTAAATTTGAACAAAAGAACATTTAATCAACGGCTTAGCGGGCTGATACGTTTGTGTTTCAAAATGCGCAACGTTTCATACCGCCATCCGTTCAGCAATAACTCCTTACCAGTTTAAATGGTTAAAACCATTACTCAAAGACATTCAAACAAATAGCCCACGGCTTAAGCCATGGGCTATTTTATTCTACACTAAAAAACCGTTTTAACGGCTCACATTCAATACCTTAATAATTTCCGAAGAACACCGCATTAAACAATAGCCTATTGGTGCCATACCACATGCCACGGAAATTCGGGTTGTCTACAAACATGACAACATTTCCACGGCCAATGCCAGTGGCAATTAATGAGGCTGTTCCGCCAATATCTTTCAAATTAGCCTTGTTTACATAACCACTCAACAGCGGGTTTTCAGTGTATTTAACTACCGTATTGGTTGGGCTGGAACTTGGTTGAATTAAGGTAGAATGATTTCGATACACCGGCAACTCTCGGCTGGTATAGCCAAAGCCAATTGGATGTGTAATGTCGATATCCGTCATATACATTGAGCCACCAATGGATTGCGCTCCGTAGAAATCACGAGAGGTCACATAGTCCATGCGTTCAGGTGTTTCCCTTTCACTTCGTGGTGCATATTTTTCATTCACCCATTTCGCGCCAATGGCCCAACTGGTTGCCCCTTTAATGGTAATCAGCGTTCCGCCTTCTCTTACCCAAAGCTTAATTCTGTCTAGCGTGCTTTCACCTAAAGAATTGTAAGACCCAGAAACAAGAATCAGGGTGTTATAATCGCTCCAATTGATTCTTCCAGCATTGTCCATATCTACTTTGGTGATAGGCATTCCCACTTTAGAATCGAACAAATGCCATACTTCACCTGCCTCTGCACTATTAGTGTTTCCGCCTATCAGCATAATTGCTTTGGGTTTTCTTACTGTAGTAAAGCTTCCGCTTCCTAAATCTACACCCGAAGTACTAAAACCAGTTTTCACACTTTGTGCACGAATACCAGCAATCTCGGTGGCTTCTTCTACATAAGCATGCACCAAATCGGCATCCATTTCCTGACGAGAAACTGGAATCATCAAGGTACCATAGCCATATTCCTTTACGCCTTCATTCGTTTCGATAGAGAATGGCTTACTGCCATAATTCACATAAACGCCCTTTTCCAAAAGGTAATTCAAAGCCTTAGGCGCGTAGTATTCGTTCCACTCAATCAAATAAGCATAATTGGTTTTCGGAACCCTAGCGTATGTGCCTTTCAGGTCGTTTCTGGTTAATTCTTTGCCCGATAAATCTTGTTTCCCTTTCCATTCGGCATAAGGCATGTTGTAGGTTAAAGCGGCTGTCCAAGAAGAAGCATCGTAGAAAATACTATCATGAAAATCGGTTACTTTCTCGAACATGGTGCGCACCATTCTGTATTGCTTTTGCGCATTAGGCACATAGAAAGCATTTCCTGCTTTATAGGTTTTCCCGTCCAATTCAATGTCATCATTCAGCGCCACGGTTTTGATTTTGTGTCTCAACAACAAATCAATAAATGCCTGATTTCTTCCGTCATCTGCAGGGTCGCCAAATACCCAGCCCTTTACTGGGTTCTTTGCACCTTCTTCCAAAGCAGAATCGAAATAATTCTCCATGTGCTTAAGCAACACTTCACGCTCTCCTACCGAAGCACGCACTGTTGCCAAACTAGAGGTTACATGGTTTTTTATGGTGAAGGCAAAAGCCACTTTTCCCGTTGGAGAATCTTGCACGTGCCCTCTAGAACTGGCTTGTTCGAAAACCAAACCTAAAGCCCCGTGAATATCTGGATAAGTCGAACCATAACCAGGATAGCTGTTGTCGTACTGTTCTTTAGTGAAATACAAAGAACCAATTTCGTCTAAGGCTTCGTGGAAGTAACCTGCGAAAAGGTTATTCAAACCATCATAATTATCTCTCGGCACTACTGGGTTTTCTGAACCAAATGGTTTTGTGGGTTCGAAAAAATAAGTCGAATTCGTTCCCATTTCATGAAAATCGGTCACCACATTCGGGTACCACTTATGGTAGAAATCGATTCTTGATTGACTTTCTACATGCGCCAATGGCAGCCAGTCGCGGTTCAAGTCATACCAATAGTGATTAGTTCTTCCGCGTGGCCAAGCCTCATTATGTTCCACATCAATTGGGTCTGACACCATGGGATCACCTAAATAGGAGTTGGCCCAAGTAGAGTGGCGGTCACGGCCATCAGGGTTAAAGGTTGGGTCTACCATCAATACTGCGTCTTTTAATGCCGCCCTTACCTCGGCAGATTGGCCCGCCACATAATAATATGCGGTAAGCATGGCCGCTTCGGAGCTCGATGGCTCATTGCCATGTACGTTGTAGCCCAAAAGCACCACCGACTTCATATCGGTGTAATCGCCCACACTTTGGGTTGGATCAGTGAGTTTTAAATGCTCTTTTCTGATGGACTCTAAATTTCTATGGTTTTCAGGTGAAGTGATGGTTAATACCACCAGTTGCCTGTGTTCGTAGGTTTCTCCAATTGTATCGAGCTTTGCGCGATCCGAAATTCTAGCGAGCTCACGCATGTAGCCCACAATGGCATCGTGGCGAGTATGCAAGGTACCAATCGGGTAACCCAAATACTTTTCTGGGCTAGGAATCTTAGGATCGAAACGAGTGCCCTCTGCAAAGAAATAATCGTTTTGAGCTTTTAAACTAAATAGGGCGAATAAAAGAACAATGGTTGTGAATAGACTTCTAAATCTCATGGTTGAATGTTTTTTCTTCTCTTCAAATGTGAGTAAGTTGAAATTATTACTATTCAAACTTTCTCATGTAGGTTTGCTCCTTTTTGCGAACTTTACTTCCGAAAAACACAACACCAAGTTAAAATCAAAGCATGAAAATCTCAGGCCATATTTTAGATGTACGAAACAGAAGGTTGTTCAAAGGAATCCTCCACATCAAAGATAACAGAATAGAAAGAATTGAGCCATCAGATACTGTAGACGGTCAATTCATTATGCCTGGGTTTATAGATTCACACGTTCATGTAGAAAGTTCGATGTTAGTTCCTTCAGAATTTGCCCGACTTGCGGTAGTACATGGAACCGTGGCCACAGTGTCGGACCCTCATGAAATAGGCAATGTTTTGGGGGTAAAAGGCGTGGAGTACATGATTGAAAACGGTAAGCAGGTGAACTTCAAGTTCAATTTTGGAGCGCCTTCTTGTGTGCCTGCTACCACTTTCGAAACCGCAGGTGCAGAAATAAGCCCTGATGAAGTTCGGTACCTACTCGAAAAAGATGAAATCAAATATTTAGCTGAAATGATGAACTGGCCGGGCGTGCTTTTTAACGACCCTGTGGTTTATGAAAAAATAAACATCGCCAAATCATTAGGCAAGCCTATTGACGGCCATGCACCAGGTTTAAGAGGCGAAAAAGCAGAGGCATATGTAAAAGCAGGAATGTCTACCGATCATGAATGCTTTACCAAAGAAGAAGCGCTTGACAAGCTAAAGCACGGAATGAAGATTGCCATTAGAGAAGGCAGTGCAGCTAAAAACTTCGAGGCATTAATCGAATTACTGCATGACCACCCTGAAATGATCATGTTTTGTTCTGACGACAAACACCCTGACAATTTAGTCGAAGGCCATATCAACCTATTGGTAAAGAGAGCACTCGCCAAAGGCCATGAGTTGTTTAATATTCTTCAAGCCGCCTGTATTACCCCGATAGACCACTATAATTTAGAGGTAGGCAGCCTCCAAGTTGGAGACCCAGCAGACTTCATCACTATTGATAACCCAAGTAATTTTAAAGTTTTAGCTACTTACATTAATGGTGAAAAAGTAGCAGAAAATGGAAAAACGCTCATTCCAAGAGTGGAAAACCTTATCATCAATAATTTCAATTGCGATCCGATTACTGAATCCCAAATTCAAGTTGCAGATGAAGGTGGTAAAATCAATGTAATCGAAGCCCTGGACGGACAATTGGTCACCAATTGTATTGAAGCAGAAGCCTCCACCGACCAAAATGGGAATTTAGTATCGAATGTAGACAGTGATGTACTGAAAATGGTGGTGATAAACCGTTATCAACCAGCAAAGCCGGCCATTGCGTTCATTAGAAATTTCGGCTTAAAGAAAGGAGCTATTGCGTCTAGTGTAGGCCACGATTCTCACAATATTATTGCCGTGGGTGCTACGGATGAAGCGATTGTAAAAGCAGTAAACCTAATTATTAAAGCTAAAGGAGGGGTTAGTGTCGTCTCTGAAAAAGAAGAAGCCTTAGTAGCATTACCCGTAGCAGGAATTATGAGTGCAGAAGATGGATATGATGTAGCCGAAGCCTATTCAAACATCGATAGAATTTCTAAAGAGATGGGAAGCAAACTAAATTCACCGTTTATGAGTTTGTCCTTTATGGCATTATTAGTGATACCATCTTTAAAGCTTAGTGATTTAGGATTGTTTGATGGAGACAGTTTCAAATTCAAACCTTTATTTGTTAAGCATTCGTAACAATTTAATAACGAGTGTAGGTTATCGTGATTTTTAATTGCGTTAATTTTGGCTCCTTAAAATTACAATTATGAAAAAGTTAATATTCTGCCTTACTCTGGTTTTTTCAGCTTTACCAGTGTTAGCTCAAAATCCAGATATAACATATCCTGATGATCCTCAACTAGCTGAAGAGGCCAAAAGAAAATTCGCTATGTCGTTAGACGATATGGCATTAGAAAGATATAGAGAAGCTGCTAACTCTCTGGCTTGGCTATTGAAAAACGCACCAGATCTTTATGAAGGCCTGTATATCAACAGTTATAAGGCTTATGAAGCAATAGCGGAAAAAGAAACCGACCAGACCAAAAAGATGGTTTATTTAGACTCTATGTTTACGGTATACAAGTTGAAAGACGAGAGATTTCCGCTTAGCGATACAGAAATAAACAATGTGGCTTTTAGGTATTATAAGTTTCACAAAGATAATGCAGAGAAATACGATGAAGCCCTAAAGGCTTTTGCTAGAGCCTTTGAAAAACCCGATGAAGTAATCAATAACAATTTGGTGGCCTATATGGACATCCTAAAAAGGAGTTTCATAAAGAATAAAAATGTGAGCGAGAATGAGGCTTTAGATATCCACGCTAAAATCACAGAAGTAATAGAAGACCGAATTGCAAAAGGCAAGGATGTAGCCAAATTCGAACAATACAAATCAATAATTGATCAGGCTCTTACCACTATTATTGATGTGAATTGCGACTTCATTGAACAGAAACTCTACCCACAACTGAAAGAGAACCCAAGCAACGTAAAGTTAGCCAAAAGGATTTTTCAGTTATCGCTAACCGCCAAATGCTCTGATTCTGACTTCTTTACGGAAGCCGTTGAGGTAGTACATAAAGCTGAGCCAACTTCTGGTTTAGCTGGAATTATTGGTAGAAGAAAACTTTCAAGCAAAGAGTACCCTGAGGCAATAAAATACCTAGAAGAAGCGATTAGCTTAGAACAAGACAAAGCAAAAAAAGCTGAAACAACTCTTTCATTGGCCAAGGCATATGCCCTTTCTGGCGAAAAAGTGAAAGCAAGAAACGAAGCTATAAAAGCAGCCGAACTTGATCAAAGTGTGGTTGAAGAAGCCTACAACCTTATAGCTTCCATGTATATGAACAGCTTTGATGAGTGTAAGCAAAACGTAAGTCAAGTTGCAGATAGGGCTATTTTCTTTGCTGCTTACGATGCCTATAAAAAGGCCGGCAATACCAAAGGAATGGAAAGTGCAAGAGCACAGTTCCCTACAAAAACCGAGATCTTTGAATTGAACTTAGAAGAAGGAGCCTCGATTAAAGTAGGGTGCTGGATTAACGTAACTTCAACTATTAGAACTAGACCGACAGAATAATGGCAATAAGAGATGAAGCGGAACAACTGATAAAAGACCTCCGCAATAAAATTGACGAGCTTATTGAAAAGGCAAAAGACGCTTCTGGAGAAGTACGCGAAGAAATGGAAGAAACCATCGAAAAGTTAAAAATTCAGCGCGACAAGCTAGAAGAGAAAATGGACGATTTTAGGGTTAAAAATGAACCTAAAATTGAAGAAGCCAAACATCATTTAAAAAATGCACTAGATGAGATAGGCAAAGCCTTTGAAAAAATGTTCAGAAAAGGCCCAAGCGCAGAAGAGATGAAAGATTAGTAAACACTTCTGTGAGAGCCCTAACCAAGAGCCATTTCTATTGTAGGAATGGCTCTTGTTATTAATAATCATCCAATCTTCAAAAAACAATTCCTGTAAAAAAACTATGTTTTTATATATTGCATTAAGCTGTAATGTTCATTGGTCATAATACATCAGCTTATGAGAACATAAAGTACCTATAATGCCAATGCATAATTCAGAAAACCAACCCATTAAAGATCGTAGTAAACTATTTGTTGAGCAGGCTCCCTCTGCAATTGCCATGTTCGATCGCGAGGTGTGCTACTTGGCAGCCTCACAGCAATGGTTAAAAGACTACAACCTAGAAGGACGCGATATCATCGGTAAAAGTCACTACGACATTTTTAATAATATTAGCCAAGAATGGAAAGACATTCATCAGGAATGTTTAAAAGGAGCTATAAAACAGAAACAAGAAGACTCTTTTATTGGCAATGATGGCACTACACAGTGGATCAGTTGGGATGTTAGACCATGGTACACCGAAAAAAATGAGATTGGCGGCATTCTAATGTATACTGCCGACATTACCTCTATTAAGAAAAAAGAACACCTTCTTTCTAGGTATCAAGAGCTACTTGAAAAAACCAATGAGGTGGCGAGTATTGGTACTTGGGAAGTAGACCTCAAAAAAAAGACAGTAACATGGAGTAAAGTAACCCGAGACATTCATGAAGTTGATGATAATTATACTCCAAACCTTGAAGATGGAATCAGTTTTTATAAAGAAGGAGAAAACAGAGATTCGCTCACAAAACATTTCTTGGCCTGCATTGACAAAAAGAAAGTCTTTGACTTAGAGCTTGAAATTATTACCGATAAAGGAAATCACAAATGGGTACGTACTGTTGGAATTCCTGAAATTGAAAATAATGAAGTAGTAAGTGTTTATGGGGTTTTTCAAGACATTGACGAAAAAACCAAAGCCAACAAACTTTTATCTCTTCAAGAAGAACAGTTCCGCCAAACCTTTGAATTTGCAGCGAACGGTATGGCCCTAGTGGGGCTTAAAGGCGAATGGTTACAGGTAAATAAAAGCTTAAGCCAAATCATAGGCTACTCAAAAAATGAACTGGAAAAACTAACTTTTGACGACATTACCCATCCCGATGATTTAGAGAAAGACTACAGTTTATTAGACCAACTCATAAGGGGTAAAATTGATAGTTACCAAATGGAAAAAAGGTATTTCCATAAAAACGGCCATATTATTTGGGTTTTACTATCCGTTTCTATGGTAAAAAACAGCTCGGGCCTACCAAGCCATTTCGTTTCTCAAATCAATAACATTACAGAAAGAAAACAAGCTCAATTTGAATTACAAGAAAGCTTAAGTAAGCTGCAAGGCATACAAGATGCTAGTACACAAGTAAGCATTATAGAAACCGATTTAAATGGAATTATTAAATCATTTAATCGAGGGGCAGAGAATCTTTTAGGTTATTCTGCAGGCGAAATGATTGACAAACAAACCCCCGAAATCATTCATTTAGCTAGCGAAATTAAAGAGCGAAGCAAAGAATTATCAGAGAATTACAACATTAGTATTCAGGGTATGCAAACCCTGATTTACCAAGCCTCCATTGGTTTATACGAAACCAGAGAATGGACCTATATGAGGAAAGATGGTTCCACATTTCCTGTTCAGCTAACTGTAACCGCCATTAAAAATAGATATAACGAGGTAAAGGGCTATCTGGGTGTAGCAACAGACATTTCAAATTTAAAACGAGTAGAGGAAGAAGTGAAATCTCTGCTTGACGTGACCCAAGAGCAAAATGAGCGCCTTCTCAATTTCGCACATATAGTTTCTCACAACCTCAGGTCTCATTCAGGTAACCTTTCAATGCTTACAGAGCTGATGAAAATGGAAGTGCCAGAAGCTACCCAAAACCCCTTTTTTCCATTATTAACCGAAGCTTCAGAAAACCTAAAAGAAACCATACAACACCTGAATGAAGTGGTGGCCATGAGCACCAAAACCAATGACAATTTACTCTCATTAAATCTTTTAGAATATATTAAAAAAGCACAAACCAATCTTCATGCTACAATTCTAGAAAGCAAAACACAAATAGAAATCAACGTGTCTTCTTCTATTTTTGTAAAGGCAATTCCTGCCTATTTAGAAAGTATTTTTCTTAACTTGATCTCCAATGCAGTCAAGTACCGATCGGCTGACCGACCAAACCAAATTAGCATTGATGCATTTGTAAAAAAAGAATTTGTGGTCATTAAATTTACCGACAACGGTATGGGAATGAACATGAAACTCCATGGACGTAAACTGTTTGGCATGTACAAAACATTTCATGGAAATGAAGATGCTAGAGGAATTGGACTATTCATTACAAAAAATCAAATCGAGGCAATGAATGGTAAAATAGAAGTTGAAAGCGAACTCAATAAAGGAACAACATTTAAAGTGTATTTGAAATTATGAAGAAAATTGATATTGCCTGTATTATAGATGATGACCCCATTTTTGTTTTTGGAGCAAAGAGAATGATGGAATTGGCCAACTTCTGTAATGGTTTTATGGTATTTCAAGATGGCAAAAAAGCGCTAGAAGGATTGTCAGCAATAATTGCTTCAGGAAACAATTTACCAGAGCTCATTTTGCTGGATTTAAATATGCCTGTAATGGATGGATGGCAATTTTTAGATGAGTTCACCAAAATAAAAACTGACAAAAAAATAACCCTTTACATTGTAAGTTCTTCAATTGACAATGAAGATTTTAAAAAGGCCGAAACTTATGAAGTAGTCAGCAATTACATTGTAAAACCAATTACCATGGAAGCACTAGAAGGTATACTTGAGGATTTTTAACTCAAGTATATCTTCAAATACCTACTTATCATTATTCTTCTCTAAGCGTATCGGCTGGGTTTGCTTTAGAGACCTTCATAGAAAAGAACAAAGTCACCAGCAGGTTTAGTGCGAAAAACCCCGCTAGGGCTAAAACAAAAATTACAGGTTGAATAGAAACCCGATACTTAAATTCAGCTAGCCAATCTTGCATAACGTAAACTGTAATGGGGGTAGCAATTAAAAAAGCGACAATCACCAAAACACCATTCTCTTTATTCAACAAAAGAATAAGCTGCCTCATAGAAGCACCTAATACCTTTCTTACACTGACTTCCTTTTTTCGCTGCTCAGCAGAATAGGTAGCCATAGCCATTAAACCCAATAATGAAATGAAAATGGCCAAGCCAGAGAAAGTATTAAACAAAGCCACTTGATCGGCTTCTTCCTTATAGTATTTTTCTATTTCATCATCTACATAACTAAACTCAAAAGGTCGGTTCAAAAGGCTTTCGTATTTTTCTTTAATTTCTTTGAGTGTGGCCTGATGTCCTTGGCTTTCAAAGCGGATTAAAAGTTTTTCTTCAGACCAACTTTCTCTATTCAAGATCACAGAAGGTAAAATTTCATCCTTTAAGGAAGAAGAGTGAAAATCTTCAATAACAGCCACTACCTTCATTTTATAGCCTGCATATTGATACACATATTTTCCAATCACACTTTCATCCTTCCAGCCTAAACCATCGGCAACAAGCTTGCTGATTACAATTTTTGTAGAATCGAGTTGTGCTATATCAAAGCCCTCTTCTGCCTCCAGCACTTTTAGGCCTAAAGTATTGATCACATCTTCATCTCCTAACACAAAGGATACCTCAACATAAGGTGGCCGCTCTTCGGTATCGCTATCATAATAACCTCCAAAAACCCCACTCCAAGTATGATTACCGAACATCCAATTGGTTACTGTGGCTTCTGAAACGCCCGACATACCAAGCACTTCATTCTTAAAGACTTGAGACTCCCCTTTCAAGTCTTCAAAAAGCGGAACATAGACCAGCAGTTCCTGATCAAACCCCATTTTCTGCTCTTTCAAAAACTTCATTTGAGAATGCATAATGAGGGTAACCAAAATCATAATCCCTGCCACCAAAAACTGAAAGCCAACCAAAACTCTTCTTAAGCCACCCTTGCCTGCGGTTCCGCTCATGTTATTTTTCAATAGCACTAATGGCTTATATCGACTGATATAAAATGACGGATAAAGCCCGGTTAACACACCAATGGTAAGCCCCATTAAAGGGACGAAAAACAAAAACTCGAGGCTGAAATACCTCAATTCCATCGTTTTCCCCAATAAGTTATTCATTAGAGGTAATAGTCTTTCCGTAAGTGCAAAAGCCATGACTAGAGCAATGGTAGTCACCACCACAGATTCTACCAATTGATACCAAACCAATTGAGATTTTTGAGCACCAATCACCTTTCTAAGCCCAATTTCCTTGGCCCTTTTCAGAGAACTAGCGGTAACCATATTGATATAATTGATCACAGCTAAAAGGAGGATTACCAAACCAATACCAGAGAATAAATAGACAAAGCGGATGTCACTTTGATCTGTCAAGTTTGCATAAGTAAATTTGGCGTGAAGCCTTTGGTCAGTGATTGGCAATAGTCCAAACACATCATCCTTCACAAAAATGCCATAGCTCGATTTGGCCTTGAGTTCATTGATCATTTTCACCACCTGAACTTTGTCTTGCTCTTCTGAAATTTTAAGATAAGTAAGCGCAGGCATCATACTTGCAGGTCTTTGAGTATCCATCTCTGCTACTCCACTCCTTATTACCATTTCAAATTTTAAAGAGCTATTGGCAGGTGGGGTTTCACTGATTCCCGTTACCACTAACTCTCTTTCTTTATTTAGGGTAATCGTTTTTCCAATCGGGTTTTCTTCTCCAAATAGCTTCTCTGCAAGAGCGGTAGTAATTACAGCTTGGTAAGGTTGACTTAAAACCGATTGGGCAACACCCTCTACCAGCCTGAAATCCAGCATTTCGAAAAAGTTAGCATCTGAAAAAATCACCTTGTCGGAATAAATGCGTTCATCACCAACAGTTAAAAGGCTCTTTTTTCCACCACTAATCATTCGCACTGCAGACTCCACGGCAGGAATATCGGACAGGATAATTCCAGCTAAATCAGGCGCAATTGCCCCTTGTTTTACATCTCGGGTAGTATCAGTAGCGTAAACCCTGTACAGCTGCTCATGGTCGGCATGAAATTTATCATAACTCAGTTCATCACGCACATAAAGTGCAATCAATAAAAATGCGGTAAGACCAACGGTGAGGCCCAAAAGATTGATTATACTATAAAGCCGCTCTTTACGGAGTTTTCTAAAAATGATAGTCAGGTAGTTTGATAACATAGTTCTTCGATCTAGTAATTATTCTTCTCTAAGCGTATCGGCTGGGTTTGCTTTAGATACTTGTAAGGATTGTAAAAGCGTAACCAACCAGCTTAAAACCAAGAAACTTAAGAATGCACCAATAAATATGAGTGGTGTGATTTCGATGCGGTACTTAAACTCAGCCAACCAACCCTGCATGGCATAATAAGCGATAGGCGAAGCAATGAGAAATGCCAAAAACACCAGAAGCGTATACTCCTTATTCAGCAAAAACAGCAGATTTTGAATTGATGCACCAAGCACCTTTCTAATACTCACTTCTTTTCTGCGCTGCTCTAAGGTATAGATCGTCAAAGCAATTAAACCTAGGAGGGAAATAAAGACGGCCAAACCTGAAGAAATTTGGAAGAGCATAAACTGGCCTTGTTCTTTCTTGTAGAAATCTTTGATTTTATCATCTAGGTAATAAAACTCAAAAGGGCGCTGTGCCATGCGCTCGTAAACTTCTCCAAACTCTTGAAGCGCCTTTTGCCCATTCACTGCATCCATTTTCAGCAACAAACTATTAGCCCCCCGATCCACTATTGGAGTAATAAACATTGGCTCCATTTCCTGCTTTAGTGAAAATGTATGGAAATCATCAATTACCGCCACAACCTCCATTGGTTCACCTTTATAGGTATATCCTTTCTGGCCAATTGGGTTTTCTTGCCAACCCAGTTTCTTTACCAATGATTCAGTAACTATAATTTGACCTTTATAGAATTGGTTAGAATCAAATCCTTCAGCCTTCTGAAGAAATTTCAGTTCAAGTATCTCAGGATAATTCCTATCCGCGTAAACTAAATGAAAGCGATAACCATTCGTATCCTCACTCTCGCTATCTGGGCCATCAAAAAAACTTGATGACGTTGCGTTTCCAACCGTCCAACCTGTAACACTCACAGATTTGACTCCTCCAATCCGTTCAGCTTCATTTTTAAGTGCCTGATATCCTCCTTCTAGGTCTGAATACAGTGGTACCTGAATTACCAAGTCTGGATTAAAACCTAAATCCGTTGTTTTCAAGTAATTCATTTGACTGAACATGATGGCCAGCACCACTAACAACAGTCCAGAAGATATAAACTGAAACAGCACCAAGAACTTTCTTAAATACCCTTTATTACCAACCGCAGCCGTAGTTTTATTCAACAAGGCCAAAGGCTTGAATTTGGAGATATAAAACGCTGGATATAAACCAGCCAAAACACCTAAGGCTAAACCAGCCATAAACACCCAAATAAAGAATTCAGAACTGCCGTATTGAAGCGTGATTGACTTATCGAGCAATTGGTTGTAAAAAGGCAATAAGCGTTCGGCAATGGCAAAAGCAAATACAAAGGAAACCAATGTAATGACCACGGATTCTGATAATTGACTAAAAACCAATTGTACTTTATTCGCTCCAATCACCTTTCTCAAGCCAATTTCTTTGACTCTACTCATGGATTGGGCCGTTACTAAATTGACATAATTGATTAAAGCCAAGAGCAAAACCACCAAACCAATACCTGAGAAAAGTGTGATATAGCGGATGTCATTTTTTTGAAACCCATCTCTTTGGTAAGGTGCATAAAGTCTTTGGTCTGTATAGGGTAATAATTCATAGGTATAGCCCTCTAGCATATCGCGATATACCGGTTTATCAATAGCCTTAGTAATCCCAGCACTTACCGCCTCTTTTGAAGCACTAGGCACAATAGATACATAGGTGGTAATATTTCTAACTGAATGCATCTCTTCCCAAACGTTTTTGAAATACTCCCTTTCGTATACCAACATTTCAAATTGAATCGTACTGTTTTTAGGAGGATCGGTAGCCACAGCAGCCACTGTATAAACCTTACCTTTATTCATCTGAATTTCTTGACCGATTGGATTCGTATCTCCGAATAATTTCTCTCTCAAACTTTGGGTTATTACCACTTGGCTTGTTTCTGAGAAAACAGTCTTTCTATTGGCATTGAGTAGAGCAAAATCAAAAAATTCAAAGAAATTTGAATCAACAAAAAAGACATTTTCTACATTCAGATTCCTTTCTCCAAAATTCAACAAAGAAATCCCTCCCCCAGCAATCCGAGCATGACCATCAATTTGAGGAATGTCCTCTCTGAAAAACTCAACAAAGTCACTGGCAATGGTACTTTTGTATTTCTCCCCATTTTCACTACTAATCACCCGATAAATATTCTCTTTATTCTCGTGGAAATTATCAAAACTGAGTTCATCGCGCACATAAAGGGCAATGAGTAAAAACGCGGTAAGCCCCACGGTGAGCCCAGCAATGTTCACAAAGGAATAGAGCTTCTCTTTCCGTAGTTTTCTAATAATAAGTTTAAGGTTGTTTTTGAACATAGCTTTAAGGTTTATTCGTTTCTTAAGGTATCTACTGGGTTAAGGCGGCCGGCTTTGAGGGATTGGAAGAGGATGGTGGCAGCGACAATGATTATCATTATCAGAGCAGTTAGTCCAAAAATCCATGCATTTAGGCTAATTCTATCGGCATAATTAGATAGCCAGTTTTGCATGAAATATACTGAAACAGGAAGTGCCATTAGAAAGGCCACAGACATTAGTTTGGCAAAGCTACTTCCGAATAACTTCATGATATCTGCTACTGATGCGCCAAGCACTTTTCTAATACCGAATTCATGCGTGCGTTGATCTATGATGAACATGGCCAAACCCAATAAACCTAAACATGAGATAATTATCGCTACTATAGAAAAAATTAAAACAGCCCTAAATCCTTGCATTTCAATCTTCAACAAGCTGGAGTAGTTGGTTTCTAAAAAATGCCACTTCATTTCCTCTTGCGAAAACCGAGACCAAACATCTTGAATTTCATCTATATTGGGTTTACTTACGCTAGACTTAACGACTAATGGATGGCTAAATGCGTAACGTCTACCTTTTCCAGGACGAGATGTCATTAAAACAGGTTCAATGGATTCTCTTAGGTCACTAAACACAAAATCCTGAACTACACCTACCACTTTAGCCCTTTCTCCAATAAACTGACCTATTGGATTTTCGAACCCTAGCCGTTTGGCAGCTATCTCATTTATAACAACAGGCACATATTCTGGTGATATTTCAGTGGCACCTGAATTTGTGCTTTCAAAAAAGGAATGCCCATGAACGAATTTCATATCCATTACCTCAAAAAATGTTGAATCTACCCCGAAAATTGAGAAGGACATATTGGTGGAATCGTTAATAGGAATCGGTTGAGCTCCCTCTAAAGTAATACTGCTTGGCAAGCGAGTAGTGTAGGCTGCACCGCTTACACTAGGTAAGCGAGATAACTCATGGGCAAAAGTTTCTTTCGACTCCTTTAACAATGATGTATTATCAATTACCAATACCCCTTTTGATTGATAGCCAATATCTCTGGTTCTCAAAAAGTCCACTTGCAGAAACATGGTAATAACAGCCGTGATCAACCCTATAGAACACATAAACTGCAATACCGTAGCAGATTTTCTGAGTGCACCAGCATTCAGAACGCTGAAGCTATTTTTAGCGGTTCCACTTTTAAGAATAACCGCCAACCTTCCGCTTGAGAGATAAACTGCAGGATAAATACCCGCAAGAAAAGTAAGTACTAAAATAAAAACAATGAGCCCGAAAACCCATTCTTGTGAATGAAGCACTGAGTAATCAACTACAATCCCAATAGATTCAGGTTTGAGCTTTACCAAAACCTCCACCAGAGCTAAAGCCATCACTGAGGACAAAAGAATAAGCAGAAAAGACTCAAGCATAAACTGTAAAATCAGCATTAACTTCGATGAGCCCATTATACGCTTTACCCCCACTTCTTTCATTCTCATAGAAGCACGGGCGGTAGAAATATTAATAAAATTGAAGACAGAAATAATCAGTGCCGCTAAAGCAATTATAGTGAGAGTATTCACTTGTGAAGTATTTAATGCGGGCATCAAATTACCACTCGTATCTGAGTTTGTTCTGAGGGTAGAGAGAGACTCAGCATAAGAATCAGAATAAAGACTTTCAGCCTTCCAGTCCTCTTTTGTACCCTGACCACCAATTACTGTTTTAGGGTAAACATATTTATAGCTGATATCCGAAAGCCTTCTGTCGAGCAACTGTTCTGTAGCTGCAGGGCTTGCTACTATATAGTTATAAACTGTAGAGTTTTGCCAGCCCCCCACTCCATCGCTCATGGTTGCAGGCCTTTGCTCTGAAACCAATAAATCGAATTGCAGCTGTGTTTTGAATTTGGGCGTTTTAATTACACCATTTATAATAACCGGTACTTGATATGTACTGTCTTTTATCAGGTCGTGCTTTGTAACATGAATCAGTTTACCAATCACATCAGTGCTCCCCAAAAAATCTTTCGCCCATTTTTCATGAATCACTGCAAAATTTGGCTCATCCAACACTGTTTCTGGGTCGCCTTTCAACAGTACAAAATCAAAAACTTCGAGAAAAGAGGAATCAACCCTGAGCATTTTCACAATCTGCTCTTGATCATCCCATGCCAGTTTGGTGGATGCGCTTCGTTTAAAGCTTGTGAATGTTTCTACTTCTGGTATTTCGTTTAGTACATATGGTAAGTTAGGAGCCCCAAGTGCCGTCCTATACCCTAGCATGGTATGGCTTAATTGGTAAATTCTATCCTTGTGTGTAAAATCACTTTCGTAGCTTTTTTCTTGATAGATATAAAGCGAAATCATAAAGAAGACACTAAGTCCAAGCGTTAAACCCAATAAGTTAATCAAGTGTAGAAAACCTGATTTCCTGAAACTCCTGAGTGCAAATTTGAAGGTTTGTTTGAGCATAGCTTTAAGGTTTACTCGTCTCTAAGTGAATTGACAGGGTTGGCAGTAGCAGCTCGCATAGAACGGTAACCTGTAGTACTTAAGGCTATCAGAAGTGATGCGCCAATACTGATCAAGAAAATAATTGGCCCAATGGCAATTCGGTATTCATACTGCCCAAGCCAACTGTTCATTCCCCAATAGGCCAAAGGAGCGGCCAACAAAAATGATAGCCCGACTAAGACAATAAATTCCATTGAAAAACGGCTCATGATGTTGGCTACCGTAGCGCCTAATACTTTTCTAATTCCAATTTCCTTGGCCTTTTGATTTGCCATAAACGACACCAAGCCGTAGAGGCCTAAGCAACCAATGAAAATGGCAATGAAGGCAAAGACAGTAAGCATTTGCGACATTTTCCTTTCGCCTTCATAGAAGTCTGCAATCTCCTTATCTAAAAAAGTATAGTCGAACTCATATTCTTCATGAATGTCGTACCAAATGGTTTCTAGTTCAGCAATTACATTAGCCGAACTCTGGCCGTTGATCCGTAACCCCAGTGTTCTAAAGTTCTCTTGGCGGTTGAACATGGCCACTGGCTCTATGGCCTCAGATAAAGTAGTAACATGATAGTCCTTCACCACTCCTACAATTGGAGCGTTAAAACCCCACAACATCATTCGTTCGCCAATAACTTCATTCGGGTCGGTAATGCCCAGTTTTTTCAGAAAGGTTTCGTTGACCACAAATTGATTTACGGTATCGCTTTTTGTTAGCCAATCGCCTGCTACCAAATCCAAACCATAGGTTTTCTGATATTGGTCATCGGCCATTTTTACGTGGGTATTGAGTTCGTTTACTGCGCTATCTACTCCATAATAATAGGCGTTGGTAACTGACTGAGAGCCTGAAAAAGGAGGCTTATAATTGAAAGAATAAGAAACAACTCCTGGAATATTCTGAACTTTAGAATCCCATAGATCACGAGTTCCTTTGTCGGTTTCAGCCAAATTGATGTTTAGAATATATTCCTGATCATAGCCCATATCTACAGAGCTGAAATAGTTCATTTGCTGAACTGCCACCACGGTTCCAAAAATCAAAATCTGACAGATTAAGAATTGTGTAAACACCAGCGACCTTCTGAAGAACAAATTGCCTTTTCCTTTGGTCATACTTCCTTTAAGTGCGTAAATGGGTTTTGCACTTGAGAGTACAATTGCTGGATATAAACCAGCCAAAACCGACACCGCCAAAAGAATAGCAATCAAATAGCCAAGAAGTGCTAAGTCTGCAATAGGATTAAAAGGCACCTCAATTCCTATAAAATCATTGATCACCATGGGTAAAAGCCTTTCGGTAAGGGCCATGGAAATCAGCAAAGCAATAAGGGTTATAGCGAAGGTTTCGCCAATAAACCTTAATATCAACTGCTTTCTTGTACTACCCAGCACCTTGCGCATGCCCACTTCCTTGGATCGCTTAACCGCCATGGCAGTAGACATATTAATGAAGTTAAAACAGGCGGTTACAATAAGTAATACACCAATAATGATATAGGCATAAAGAATGGTTTTTGGCGCTACACGGCCACTAAAAGTACCGAAACGCTCATCGAAGTGATATTCGGTAAAAGGGGCTAACAAAAATGTGCGTGCTTCACGGGTATCTTTATCCCAGTGCTTTTCTACAAAATCTGGAAATTGAGCATCTATCTTGGCGGGTTCAACATTATTCTCTAAAAGTACAAAGGCCACGTTGTCGCTTGAAATGCTCCCCCAATTATTAAATTCCTTAGGGTCTTTGGCCTTTTTTGTTTCCATGGAAATAAAAATCCCAAAGGGGAAATCCGAGTTTTTAGGAGCGTCTTCCATTACCGCTACCACTTTCAAATCTGTTTCCTTATTCAGCTTTATGGTTTGCCCCACAGCCGATTGGTTGGGGAAATATTTATCTGCCAGCGTTTTATTTAAAGCAACAATATTGGGTTGGTTAAAAACCGACTCTACACTACCTTCTAACACTTCCCAATCAAAAACATCAAAGAAAGAAGGCTCAATATAGACCAGTTCGGGATCTTCTTCATAGTATTTAATTTCACCACCATTATTCACAGAAATAAGTCCGTAACGCTCGTGCGAAATCAGTGTTACTTCTTTTACCCCCACAATTTCGTCTTTAATGGAAGCAGGCATGACCAATGGCACTCCTCCCTGAGGGTATTCTCTACCGTCTTCTACATCAACATGTCCTACACGGTATATCGAGTTAAGATTTTCGTGATTTTGGTTAAAACTGCGCTCTTGTTTTACAATCAAGAACATGACTAAGCTGCATGTAATGCCCAGCGTTAATCCGCTAATATTGATGAGCGTGAAAGTTTTGTTGCGAACAAAATTTCTAACTAGGATTTTAAGATAATTTTTGACCATTGTATTTTGAGTTATCGGTTATCAGGCATCAGGTAATCAGATATTAGTTATCAGTAATCAGATATTAGTTATTAGTTATTAGTTAT
>NZ_JSVA01000024.1:0-959 GCF_001267955.1 Roseivirga seohaensis subsp. aquiponti | reverse complement strand
CTCACGGCCGTCTACTCGATTGTAGGTTTTTTTATTTTTTTGCCAGATAGATATACTCTTTAAGCGAGTCTTTTTTGAAGTTTAACTTTCTTCTTTGAAACACTACCCAATTCAGTTTTTCTAATTCGTATATATCGCTATTTACAAATGAGCCAATTTGTTTTTCAATCAGCAAGTTGTCGCTTGTTCCGTCTTTATAAAAATATGGAAGTTCATCTGCGAAATGTTGTCTGTTTTTAAAAAACTTAATTGCTGTATCTCTATCGATAACATAAAGTTTATCATCGGAATAAACTGGATATAACTCACGCATTTTAGTCAAGTTCCTAGGTTTTCCTTCTCGCATTCGATGATACTGTTCCAGCATTTTAAGCTCAATATCATATATATCACCATAGTCCAGAAAGATTTGATCTTTAACAACAGCTTTAGTTCTAATTTTTATTCCGTTTTTAATCAAACTATATCCGGTGAAATCAACCGTATCATTTATTGCAACTATTAGAATTTTAGATTCTGGAAAGATGTCCACTAAATCACTTTCAAGGTCAGTTAAAGTATCTTCTTCACTTATGTTTTTGTAGAATATCTGATCTAAAAAGATATATGTATTGTCATCAGAAAAAGTAATACTTAAATCTTTAGGAGACAGACTTGAAATTGAATTGGCTATTATTTTAGTTTTTAATTTCTTTGAATCCAGTTCATCTTCCGAAAATTCTCTCGGTAACGAGTTTATCAATATTCCGCAAATCTGATTTCCCATATTTTAATTACCTACAACGGTTTGTGTATGGTGTCGTAGCATCCCGTAGGGTGCTATGCACTATACACCTTGTGTGTGCCTTGAATGGTGAATATAGGCCAAAAATATGGCCGTTCCAACGGGTGAAAGTCCCGTAAGCACTGGGGTCGTGCCCGGAAGCTAAGCAAGTTGTATCGTCCTGAAATAGGTTGAC
>NZ_JSVA01000023.1:0-40929 GCF_001267955.1 Roseivirga seohaensis subsp. aquiponti | reverse complement strand
CTTGCCCAAAAATTATGGCTCAGAATGACGCTCCGAATTAAATCTTAATCAAATCTTCATTTCAGGAACATCGCCTTCGATGATTAGCTTGCCTGCGGTGGCTGCTTTGATTTCTTCTACAGTTACGCCAGGGGCGCGTTCTAAAAGTTTAAAACCACCTTCAGGAAGTACATCCAAAACAGCCATATCGGTTACAATCTTCTTAACGCAACGCAAACCAGTAATGGGCAAACTACATTCACTTAAAAGTTTAGAGTCTCCACTGCGGCTGCAATGCTGCATGGCCACGATAATGTTTTCGGCAGAAGCCACAAGGTCCATAGCCCCACCCATTCCTTTCACCATTTTACCTGGAATTTTCCAGTTGGCAATGTCTCCATTTTCAGACACTTCCATAGCGCCTAAAATAGTAAGATCAACATGGCCGCCTCTAATCATCTCGAAGCTCTGAGAAGAGCTGAAAAGCGCAGAGCCTTTGGTAGTGGTTACCGTTTGCTTGCCTGCATTGATCAAATCTGCATCTACTTCATCTTCTTCCGGAAAAGGGCCAATGCCCAATAATCCATTCTCAGACTGTAGCACAACGCTGATGTTTTCAGGAATAAAATTGGCTACAAGGGTAGGAATACCAATTCCCAGATTGATATAAGTACCATCTTGAACTTCCTGTGCTATTCTTTTCGCTATTCCGATTTTATCTAACATAATGATTTGAAGATTTGAGAATGTGTTGATTTGGTGATAACATAATTTGAAAATTTGAGGATGTGTTAATTTGATAATTATTCACTGAATCAGTTTTCCCGATTATTTTCAAATCATCAAATTAACCAATCATCAAATCACGGGTCTTTACTGCTGGATATTATTTTTGAGATGATCTTCGAGATAGAAACTAGGTCTGTTTTGATTGTTTCATCAAAAGGATAACTAGGAGCCATTTCACAAAGTTTTAACCAGTACATTGTTTCGTCCGCTTCTTTTGCGGCAATTTTGAATTTATGAATAAAGTCTCTTTTGCTTTCGCTGTTCTGTGCTTCGTAAGTATTTGCTCCAATGCTGGTGCCTGATTTTAGTAACTGATTGGCGATTACTCTTTTACCTTTGCTTTCAAGAAGCTCAGTGAATTCGATAATTTTAACTGAAAATGCTAAGGTCAAATCCACTATCAAGTTTGATTTATCATTCCTCATTTTTCTGGTCTTAAATCTGCAAATTACCAAATTATCACATCACCAAATCATCTAAGCCTAGTCGTTCTCTGTTCAATTCTTTTCTCGTAGTCCTTTCCTTGGAAAATGCGCTGCACGTAAATACCGGGAGTGTGAATGTGATTCGGATCCAACTCGCCAGGCTCTACCAGCTCTTCCACTTCGGCAATGGTGATTTTACCCGCAGCAGCCATCATTGGGTTGAAGTTTCTAGCGGTTCCTTTAAAGATTAAGTTACCAGAAGTATCTCCCTTCCAAGCTTTTACCAAAGCGAAATCAGCCTTAAGCCAATTTTCGAGCAAGTACATTTTGCCATCGTATTCTCTGGTTTCTTTGCCTTCTGCTACTTCGGTACCGTAACCTGCTGGTGTATAAAAAGCTGGAATTCCAGCCCCCCCAGCCCTGATTCGCTCGGCCAAAGTGCCTTGAGGAATTAGGTCTACTTCCAGTTCACCAGAAAGCAATTGCCTTTCGAATTCAGCATTTTCTCCTACGTAAGAGGAAATCATTTTCTTTACCTGACGGGTTTTAAGCATTAAGCCAATCCCGAAATCATCAACACCAGCGTTATTAGAAATGCAGGTCAATCCGTTTACACCCGTTTTCAGCAGGGCAGAAATACAGTTTTCAGGAATACCGCAAAGCCCAAAACCGCCCAACATCAATACAGCATTGTTAGGAATGTCTTTTACAGCTTCATCGGCATTGGCAACTACCTTATTGATCATGATTTTTTGCTTTATAATTTGACAAACAGGTCTTTACAGCGATTTCGTCTTGCTTCAGTTGGTTTTTAAGTGCTTCTACCGAACTGAATTTTTCTTCTCTTCGAATTAAATCTATAAACTCTACACTAATTTCCGAATCGTAGATGTCTTCATCAAAATCGAAAATATGTACTTCGATGGTTTTGTCATCGCCACCAATGGTTGGGCGGTTGCCAATGTTCAGCATACCGTCTCTTTTGGTGTACTTGTTACATACCTGAACGGCATAAATGCCATCGGCTGGAATAAGTTTATAACTTTCTTTTACGTGAATGTTGGCGGTAGGAAAGCCAATGGTTCTTCCAATTTTCTGTCCGTGCACCACCATTCCTGCTACAGAATACGGACGGCCAAGGTATTCGTTGGCGGTTTTTACATCTCCTGTTTCTAGTGATCTTCTGATTTTGGTAGAAGAAACTCCGATTTCGTCAATGTCTTGTCTAGGAGTTTCCTCCACTTCGTAACCGTATTTAGGGGCGAATTCTTGAAGTTCTTTCAATCCACCGTCTCTGTTTTTCCCAAAGCGATGGTCGTAGCCAATAATTAGTTTTTTGGTATGAACACGTTCAGTCAGAATGACTCGAATGTATTCTTCGCTGCTCATTTGGGCAAATTCTTGTGTAAATGGAATTTTCACCAAATGGTCTACTCCATACTTTTCTAGAACGGTAGCTTTTTCAGGGAAAGTGGTCAACAGTTTTAAAGAATTATCCCAAGGTTTGAGCACTTGGCGTGGATGAGGCCAGTAAGTAATTAGTACCGTTTCTCCGCCAATTCTGTCGGCTTCTTCGCGCAAGCGAGCAAGTATTTTCTGGTGGCCTACGTGTACGCCATCAAAAGTACCGCTGGTGACTACTGCATTGCGTAGTTCTGTAATGTCGTTTGTTCCGAGATGAATTTTCATTCTATCGTTTTCACGTAGTTTATAAAGTCTTCAAGTTGCCAGGCTTCATCAACCGAATGTTTACCAATTTTAGTTCGCCTTAAAGCACTTAAATATGCGCCAACGCCTAACTTTTCTCCAAAATCATTCGCCAGTGTTCGAATATAAGTGCCTTTTGAACAGACCACCCTGAAGTTGACTTTAGGTAAATCTAAGCTTACTATTTCAAATTCCGAAATTGTAACTTGTCTTGATTTTAATTCTACATCCTTACCCGCACGCGCTAAATCATAAGCACGCTTTCCATCTACTTTAATGGCAGAAAAAATAGGAGGGGTTTGGGTGATTTCTCCAATGAAATTTTCAGTGTTTTGATGGATTACTTCGGCTGTTAAATGTGATATATCAACAGCGGGAGTTGGTTCAGATTCTAAGTCATAGCTAGGTGTAGTGCTGCCCAATGTAAAGCTGCCCGTGTATTCTTTTACATCGGCCATATAACTTTCAATAGACTTGGTTTTTTTTCCTGTACAAAGAATTAAAAGCCCAGAAGCAAGCGGGTCCAAAGTGCCTGCATGGCCAATTTTCTTAATCCCTATGTTGTACCTGATTTTCTTAACTACCCCAAAAGATGTCCATTCTAAAGGCTTGTCGATTAGAATAACCTGACCGTTTTTGAAATTTTCTTTTTTACTAAGGGATGGATCTATTTCTAGAGATTTCGACATTATATAAAGGTGTAGATTATTGCACCTAAACCAACGGCAAAGCAATAGAATGAAAAATATTTCAATTGACTTTTCTTCACTAAGGCAATCATCCACTTACAAGCCACAAGGCCTGCCAGAAAAGCCGCTAAAAAACCAACGATAAGTGAAGCGCTTTCAATTTGGCTAGAAGCGATATCGCCACTAAGGATGTCTTTGGCTACTTTTCCTAAGATTAATGGAACCACCATTAAGAAGGAGAAACGAGCCGCTTTTTCTCTGTCGATGCCCAAAAGTACAGCGGTAGAGATGGTAGCGCCAGAACGTGAAATGCCCGGCAAAATGGCAATGGACTGTGCAATACCGATAGTGATTGCGTTGGGCATTGATACGGCTTTATCGGTTTTTTTGGCTTTGTCGGCCAAGAATAGAAGGCCAGCCGTGAGAATAAGCATACAGCCCACCAATAACAGTTGTCCGCCAAATAGCGATTCGATTTCTTCATCGAAAAGCACGCCAATAACGGCTGCAGGAATCATTGAGGCTACTATTTTTAAGGAATACTTGAACTGGTCGTTGTTCTTGAATTGGAAAAGCCCCATGACCAATTCACCGATTTCATTTCTGAAAATTACGATGGTACTTAGGGCAGTTGCTGCATGGAGCACTACTGTCATCAATAAACTTTCTTGTGGAACGCTAGTGTCGCCTAAAATGGCTTTTACTATTTCTAGATGTCCGCTACTACTTACAGGCAAAAACTCTGTTAACCCTTGAACGATGCCAAGAATAATCGATTCAATAATGGTCATTAATCGTTTTTATCTTTCTTAAAAATGGCAAAAAACTCAATAATGAAACCCGCAAGGATGATGATTGGCCCTAAAGTAAGCCCAAGAAAACCTTGGCCTTGTGGGTTGCTTTCTAAAGACATAACGATAAAGCCCAATAGCAAAACGCCTAATCCAATGAGCATCCATTTGTAGTTTTCTTTCCCGAAGGCGAAGTTCTTTTTATTTTCAGACATATTAGTATAGTTCGTCTAATGACATTTTTAAATATTTGTTCATAGCCCTATAGGTGCTGATAAAGGCAATAAAGCTTCCCAGAATAATGAGTAAGCCGTAAAGCGCTAAGATGAAAACTTCTTGCTGAAGCTCGGCTAATCTTTCTATTTTGGTATTGGCAAATTGAAGTAATCCATACAGCAATAATGAAGAAGCTACTCCAGCAATGGCACCATGAAAAAGTGCTCTTTTCAGAAATGGTTTTTTGATAAAACCGCTGGTAGCACCTACTAATTGCATACTTCGAATTAAAAATCTTTGAGAAAAAAGGGCAAGTTTGATGGTGTTGTTAATTAACATAACCACTACAATCAGAAGAATGGTAGCAAAGCCTAAAAGGATTAGCCCTATGTTTCTAAGGTTTTTGTTGATGGAATCTACAAGGCTTTCTACAAAAGTGACTTCATAAACACCACTAATGGTTTCGATTTTATTGGCAATGCTATCTAGTTTAGCATTGGTTTGAAACTCTGGAGCAATGTTTACCACTAGGGCATCGCGCAGTGGGTTATCGCCTAAAAATTCTGAAAAATCTTCGCCTGTATCTTTTACAAACTGCTGTGCCGCTTCTTCTTTCGAAATAAAGGTAATTTGAGGTTTGTCTTCTTTCTTAAGCACGTAAGGACTGGTGGAAATCTCTCGCTGAATGCGGTTACGCTGATTTTCTGAGGTGTTTTTGTTGAGGTATACCTGAATCTCAATATTCTCCTGAATCACCGAAGTGAGACGGTTGGTATGTAAAAGGAGCATTCCGAAAAGCCCTACTACAAATAGCGCCAAGGTCACGCTAAAAATGACACTGCCGTATTGGTATGAACCAACCTTTTTCTTCCTTCTGACTTTCTTTTCTTGCTTATTCACGATTGCTTAAACTCGTTCAAAAATAGTAATTTATTCATTCAGAGAACTGTCTATTCCAGTTAATATTATTTAATGTGAGATTGAATTTCTGGGCTAAGCTGAAGTATTTTTTATAAACAGACAAGCTTAAAAATACATCTGATAATTTTGAGCTGTACCTATAAGCCGATTATTTCGCAAATGATTAAAGGCATTGTCAGGGTTTTGAACAAACACAATCTTTGATTAAAGCCTTCGTGATTATAGAACAATAGACCGCATGATTAGGTTAAAACAGAGATTACCTATGAAATTAATTGCCACCATATTTTTTTTAACGATGTCTGTTTTTAATGCACCGTCCGATACAGCTGATAATATTTTAGGTGATTGGTGGACGGAAGGGAAGAAGGCCAAAGTGAGGATTTATAAAGAAGATGACCGCTATTCGGGTGAAATTATTTGGCTGAAAGCAAGTGCCGACAATGATCATATTATCCGAGATTCTAATAACGAAATAGAAAGTTTGAAAGACAGACCACTTATTGGTATTGATTTGATTGAAGGTTTTACTTTTAAAGCTCCACAATGGGTAGGCGGAAAAGTATACGACCCTGAAAAGGGGAAATCATACGACTGCATTCTCAAATTGGATGGCAACCAACTAGAAGTGAGGGGTTATATGAAAATGCCTTTGTTTGGTAAATCGGTATTTTGGAAAAGGGTGAATGAGACCGAATGATAAACCTACCAAGAAGTAGGTTTATAATCTTTTAAAAATTTTCCGCACCAATGTTTTCCAGTGTTAATTCCATCAAATAAAGGATCTAACACCCTTGCAGCGCCATCAACAATGTCTAATGGAGGCTGAAAATCATGTAATTCTTCTTTTCTTCTGGCCAATTCTGCGGGGTCTTCGTCTGTTACCCAGCCTGTATCTACCGCATTGGTATAAATCCCGAATTTGGCCAAGTCCGATGCCGAAGTAAGTGTCATCATGTTCAAAGCAGCTTTGGCCATATTGGTATGCGGGTGGCGCGGTTCTTTATGAAACTGGTGGAATTTACCTTCCATGGCCGACACATTGATAATGTGCTTAATGCCAGTGTTTTCCTTTTTCATCAGGTTCACCAATCGGTTGCACAATACAAAAGGAGCAACGGAATTTACCAGTTGTACTTCTAGCATTTCGTTGGTGTGCACTTCGCCTAGTTTCAATCGCCAACTGTTGGTTTTTCTTAAGTCCACCTGTTGTAAATCCGCATCTAATTTCCCTTCAGGAAAAACCTCCTTGGCGGTAAGTGAATTGTCGATGCTATACGGGATTTGAGAGAGCTGAGCCGAAGCACTTAGGCCAATACCAAGCTGTTTGCCATGCCAACTGACAGGCAAGTTCTTGTTTTCACCTTCGGCAAAGCCAGCACTTAAAGTTCTTAATTCTTGAATACAGTCGTTGTGATCAGCCAATAGGTCTTGGGCGAAAGGTGTCAATTCCTCAAATTTGAGTCTTTCATTGGGCATTAAATGCGCATAAAAACCAGCAGGTCGTCTCACCGTTTGTGCCGCATTGTTGATTAATATATCGAGCCTGTCGTATTGCTGTTCTATGAAATTGCAGAAGATTTCTATGCTGGGAATATGTCTTAAATCTAAGCCATGAATTTTTAAACGATGTCCCCAATCTTTGAAATCGGCTTCTTTAGAAAAACGCAAAGCCGAATCAATAGGGAAGCGGGTAGTGGCGATAACGGTAGCGCCAGCCCTCAGCATCATTAAAGTAATGTGGTAACCGATTTTCAACCTAGAGCCCGTGACCAATGCCACTTGGCCGGTGAGGTCTGCGGTTTGAAAACGTTTAGCGTAATTGAAATCACCGCATTCCTTGCACATGGTGTCGTAGAAATGGTGAAGTTTATTGAAAGTGGTTTTGCAAACGTAGCATTCTCGTGGCGATTCCAGCTCGACTTCTTTCTCATGCTCTTTGCCCGTGAGGTCAATCATGGTAGGGGCAATGAAAATGGCGGCTTCTCGTGCACTTCTAATGCCAGTGGCGTTTCTTGCTTCCTTATCTTTGGCTGCTATTTTCTTCTTGATTACTTTTTTAGCGCCTCTTTTGCGCTTCAAAAGTTCTTCTTTGCTTGGACGAGAAAAAGTGCCTGCCGCTATAATCAGAGCCAGTCGTTCTTCTTTGGGAATATCGAAGATTTGGTTGGTATTGTTATTTAGGCTCTCCAGTACCTCAATGCACTGGCGAATCTGTTCTGGACTTAATTTGGTGGGCTCCTCTTTCGCCATGTTTGCTGCTTAGTTCCGCAAAAGTAGTACTATATCAGTTGATATTTAAACACTAGACTAGAATGATTCTGTCGGTTGTTGGTTCTTGCAATTGACTCTCACCATGGTGGTAGATATGGTGAGAGCCATGTCTTAGGAGTTAATTAATGCGCGTTGCTTCCTCAGCAATCGCTCCGTTTTCTCTTACAATGAGTTTGACAACCTTGTTATTGACATCTTTTACAAACTCAAAAGTAAGGCTGCTCTGTTCGTGAAAAAAGAGATGGTCATTTTGCGGCTTAAGGACAATTTGCATTGAGCCTGCTGACATCTCTAATGAATTTTCTTTTTTAGTTATTGTTACCAGTCCAGTTTGTGGAGCATTGTATTGGCCAGCATACTCGCTCAATAGTTTATATGAAACCGTCACTGCCGCTTTAGTATTGGTGTATGGCATTGACTTATGATCATAGCTGATAACACGAGCCATTTTCCATTTTCCGTTTTCGAATTTCCATAAATGGGTAAATTGGGCTTTTCCCTCTGCATATTCGTCTTTACCAGCCTGATTAACATAGAAAATATGCTCACCTGAAATAATGGCTCCATAGTTATTCATAGGATAGACTTTAACACTGCCTTCAACTGCTGCTCTTCTTAGCTTTGAGTTTTCATTCGAGCACAGTCCGAAAGGTATACTTTCCAGAAGGGCCTTTTTTGAAGTAGTTAAACCATTTTTATCATGGTAAAACTCAATGTCATTTGTGAGCAATTCACCCATGTTTTTGACATCACAAGTGTTATAACTTTTCCAAAAAAGGCTGTCGAAATGGAGTATGACTTGGTTCAATTCGTCCTGATTATTAGGGATTGATTGCGCTCTAAGTTCACTTGAACTAAAGAGAAAAACGATAGCGCTTAATAGCAGGGTATAGCAACCCTTTGTTGTTTTTGTAAACTGATTTTGAATCATAATTGTGTTGTTTAAATTTTAAGTTTTTACTGCTTTGCTGTTTGGGGAATACTATTCTACATATCTGTTGCGGGTTTGAATTGACCTATTCAAACCTGATTTTTTAATTATATGAATAGGTGATTTATTCGCTTCTAAGGCTCTTTACTGGGTTTGCCTTGGCGGCCTTAAAGGTTTGTAAGCCTACGGTAAGCCATGCAATAATTAGCGCAGCAAGGCCGGCCATTAGGAAATACCAGATTTCAAGATCGATATGATAGGCGAATTCATCCAGCCATGATTTCAGTAAGAAATAGCTTAGAGGAAGCGCAATCAGAATGGCTAACCCGATCATTTGGTTGAAGTCGACAGAGAGTAATCTAACGATGTTTGAATTACTGGCGCCCAAAGCTTTTCTTACGCCAATTTCTTTAGAGCGTTTTTCTGCGGTAAAGGCAGCCAATCCAAAAATCCCTAAGCATGAAATGATAATGGCTATTCCTCCAAAGTATTTCGATAATACTGCGACTCTCTCTTCTGCAGCATACTGAACTGCATATTCTTGATCTAGAAAAGTATAGTTGAAATCGAAATCGGTGTTGTACTCTTTGTAAAGGGCTTCAACTCTTCCAATCGTTGCTTTCTCTTGACCTGGCTGAATTCTCACCAGAATATTCAATAGATTTTCGTTTTCTAATTTAAAGAACATAGGGGTTATGGGCTGGTGTAATGAATTGAAATTAAAGTTTTTAGCCACGCCAATAATCTGAACTTCATCGCCCCATAATGTTATTGATTTACCAATGGGGTCCGTCATTCCCATCACCCGAACCGCTTCTTCATTTACAATTAGTTTAGTGTTATCGGTACTTAAGTCTTTAGAAAAACTTCTGCCCTCAATAATTTCTACCCCAAGGGTTTCAATAAAATTATATGATACTGGCATGTTGCCGAAGCGCGTTTGCACTTCTGGATTTTCGCCTTCCCAATGCACGCCAGTGGTATAATTGCCTCCGTTGAGAATCGTGTGCGAGGTTCTACCGGCATTCACAACTCCCGGTGTGTTTCGTAACTGCCCAATAAAAGCTTCCTCATTTTCTGTTAAGTTTCCTTCATTCAAGAAAAGAATAAGGTTCTCTTTGTCGTAACCTATATTCTTGTTTTGAATAAACTCAATTTGTTTGGCCACCACCAGTACTGAAGTAATTAAAAGTACGGATAAGGCAAATTGAAAAACAACCAATCCTTTCCTAATCCATAATTCGCTTAGTGAATTCCTGACCTTGCCTTTAAGAATAGCAACGGCTTTTATACCCGACAAATACAGTGCTGGGTAACTACCTGAAACAAAGCCTGTAAATATCTGTATGACCAAAAGAATAGTGATAAGCTCTGTACTGAATTCCAGACTGATTTGCTTGCCCGTGATTTGATTAAACTGAGGGAGCAAAAGTATGACCAAGGCAAGAGCACAGACAATGGAAATGAATGTCATCAGAAAAGCTTCTTCTAAGTATTGCCAAATGAGCGTTTGCCTTCTTGCGCCAATGGCCTTTTTCACACCAATTTCTTTGGTCCTGCGCGAAGCCTTGGCAGTAGATAAATTCATGAAGTTGATGCAGGCGATAAAAAGTATGAAAATTGATACAATGGAGAATAGTCTAATGTATTCTATTCTTCCGCCCGCCTGAACACCATTCTCATATTTTGAATAGAGGTATTTGTCAGAGTATTTTCGTACAAAGGGTGTTACATTCGATTTAGGTGCTTTCTCTTTTATAAAGGGTGCTAATTTTTTGTTCAGTTGCTCTACATCGGTGCCCTCTGTCAGCACCACATACGTCAATGCGTTATAATTGCCCCAATGCTTGCCTTCGCCAAGTATGTTAGAAAAAATCTCGAACGGAAGGATGAAGTCAAAGTCTTCGGTGGTATTGGCAGGAAGGTCTTTAAAAACGCCCGTCACTACTAAGTCTTGCTTAAAAGTTAAGATTTGCCATTCTACCATTTGGCCAATGGCTTTTCCAACGTCTCCGAATAAACTAACAGCCAGTTGTTCCGATAAAGCGATGGATTGGGGGTTTTGGAGCACATTCTTGGCATCACCATCGATTAACGGAAAGGAAAAGATTTCGAAAAACTCTTTGCCTGCAAATTTACCCGTTGCCTTTATTGTTTTTTCATTGGCCGTTACTGGCATTTTCCCAAACCAAAAGGAGGGGGTGGCCTGTAAGCCAATTTCTATTTCCGGTACTTCTTGTTCCAAGGCTTCGGCCAGTATGGCTTGCGTGTCTTCTTGCGTATTGAGCGTACCTGACTCTTCGTGGTGAAGCATGACCTGATAGAGGCGGTCGTCCAATTGGTGGAACTTGTCTACGCTCATTTCATCGGTTACCCAAAGGTAAATGAGTAGGGTGCAGGCCAGTCCGCTAGAAAGGCCAATTAAATTGATGAAAAAGGCGCTTTTGTAGCGCAGAAAATTTCTGTAGCTAACTAATAAGTTGTGTTTGAACATACCGTAATTGTTGAGTTTTTGATTTCCTTCTAATTTTCGGATCATGCTGGGCCTGAACAGCTTTAGCACGTCTTTTTTGAATACCTTTTTTGCTTTTTGTACTCCGTGGTTTTCGGCATTCGCCTCAAACCGTTCTAATAAATCACCTTCAATGTCTTCTTTGTACTCCGCTCTACAGAACCACCTGAAGAACCTGAGCCAAAACTTTGAAGGCTGAATATTGTCATGTGACCGCATGACGATTAATCGTTAAGTACTATTTCTGGAATGGCTTTCCATAAGCTTAGGCGCTGTTCTTTGGCTTCGCGAAGAGTGGTTTTGCCTAAACTGGTTACCGTGAAAAACCGTTTTCTTTTACCGCCCCTCATTTTGGTAGCTTCGCCAAATTCAGAAGTGAGAAAACCTTTGTCTTCCAATCTTCTTAATACCGTTTGCAAAGCGCCAATGCTTACCGAGCGACCCAAACGCGACTCCATTTCATCGATAATAGCTACTCCGTAGGCTTCGCCATGCAAAATGGCCACGGTTAAGAGCACGATTTCCTCGAATTCACCAAGGTTATGTTTACCCATTGCTTTATTATTTACCTTAAATGTAGTTAATATAAAAAGGTAAGCAAGCGGAGTAGTAAATTATTTTTACCTTGATTGTAGTTTATATTGATTGTTCCCTTTGATGAGTGAGACATTTGAAATCCAATATTTGCACTGATGTCCGCACTTTCATGCCTACGAAGCTTCTGCAAAGCGAGGTGACGCGATAGTCTGTCCGTTGTATGGAGTGGGTAATCAGGACAGAGTCCTGAATTATAATCGTCACAGGTTCGGAGAACCTGCGACAGGGGGAAAGCTTCTAATAGCGTTGTCAAGGTAATTTATTCCGCCCCTTCAGGGCTTAAGTAGGAGAGGTGGTTTTTTACGAAGGCTTGCACCCTTCGTTTGGATATGGTGCACTTTCAGGGCTTTGTGAAGCTGATTGCTTTTGCTCTTTATGTGTTTTAAGAAGCTAGGTTTTTTTGAACTGAAAGCCCTGTAAGGGCGAGATATTGTAGGGACGGGCATAGCCCGTTACCTGTTAGCACAAAATCAAATAAGCCCTGTAAGGGCTGTAAGGGCGAACATCTTTAGTTCTCGAGGTCAGGATTAAAAGTAGTGTGCGAATAACGGACTAATGTAGTAGATCTGCTGGTGAAGAGTATTGACAGTAGCGATAATCCTCGTTGTAAACGATGGTTAGTGAGGATATTGTTCTGAAATAGGTTTAAGCAATTAGGCATAAGAAAGAGGATCAGAGGTGAGGCTTGTATTTACAAATTACCCACTTTTTACTAATTTATATGTTGATATTTAAGTTTCGGTTTGATCATTTTAAGCGTTGTGGTTAGGGTTTTCTATTCTGTATCTAATAAACCTTCTGTTTTCAATTTCTAATTCACCATCTTCTTTAAATCCTAGCCGTATTAGGCCTTTAGTTCTTGTTCTTGTAGGAGGAAATAGTACAGTTACTGATTTTAGCTGCATTTCATTAAATGCTTTGTCTATAATTTGATGGTATATGAATTTCCCTAAACCCCAATAGTCTGGATGTAGTACGAGAGCCAAGTCTACTTCTCCTTTTTCTGGCTGTAAACCACCCCAGCCAGCGAATTGGCCATTGACAATGAAAGCCCATGGTCCGTAGCCATTTTCAGCCCATAACTGTTCTTTAGTAGCAATGAATGCATCGCACATACTTTCATTAAAATATTCTGTCAGCAAGGGCATTTGTCGTCTTACCAACTGATTATTCATTAATTCAATAATCATAGACTTTTTTACTTCTGAAAGTCGCTTCAACTCAATTTTCATGGTTATGGGTTTATATAAAGTAAAAATATATAGTGTAACCTGTGTATTACATATTTCTTTAATCTAGTGTTGGTCTGTTGGTAGAACGGAAAGTTGCTCCTGAAATTCAGTGTTTTCAATGGAACAGGAAATCAGTTCTGAAGCAGTAGCTAAAGCTAGTTTATTGGCGCTTATGATTAGCAATGGTTTTTAAAATCAGAACTTTAACGCTTCTTTTCATTGATTTAAAAAACATTAAGGTATCGGGCGTTTTAGTCTAACACCAAATACCTTAAATCATTCACCTAATTATTATTTACTCAACTTTGTCCAGTTCATATTGGCTTTCTCTACTAGCTCTTTGTGATTACCAGTAATCCAAAGTTGTTGTGCATCTACTTCCAAATCATATAGGAACAAGAAGTATTTCCCATCTTTTACTACGAATTTATTTGGATCAACCCTGAATTTTGCACCAACTGAAACACCAAAGGCACAATATCCACCGTATTGAGGTAAGTATTTTTTTGGATTTGATTCGAAAGATTTTTTTTGAGCCTCGCTTGTAAAATAATACGCTAGTCCATCATGGGTAGCTTTGTGTTCTTTTAGGCCTTTTTGAGCGATACCTAAATCCAAATACGAAACAGGGCTATAACCTTGTAGAGCTATTTTACTGTCATCAATATTGTTGGCGTTTTTATTCTGAGCACTGACATTTGTACCTAGTACCATCATCATTACTACTACTAAAATGTTAATCGACTTTTTCATTGTTTCTAAATTTTATTGAATGTTTGTTTTAAATGCTTTTTCTGATTGAAAATCTGTTCCCCCTTTTTTAAAGGAAATGGTAATAAAACTGGATGTCACCTTGTTTGATATCACAAAGTCCACTCAAGTGAATTCATTCTTTATCGATCTTATTCAGAAGAATTTTTTGACATGCTCGCAGTGGTTTCATGTTTTACCATATAGATTGGTGCAAACCTTATTTGCTCCTTTTCCTTACTATAAATAGTTAGGTTTCTGAAAGTATTTATCTTCTATTTATCTCGAGTGGGGGTGTTTTTTAGAAATTAATTACCCTTAATCTATTTCACTGGCTTGTTCAGGTTTATGCAAGCTCACCACTGTTAAAACGGCTGCGCCATTTATCCAGAAGTAGTTGGCGTCTATTCCGCTGAATGAAAAGAGAAAAGGGGCTGTAACAAATACAAGTCCTACCAGTGCATCTACTATGAGATGCCATTTGTATGGAACGATTCGGTAAACACCTAATCGATGGTCTGTAAGCAGGGTTAAGATAAAAGCTGCAATTCCTGTAGCTACAGACAGTAGTAAAGCGAATGAGTTTGAATTTCCCAAGCCAAGTATGAATGGTAAACCTATAAGTGCTAAAGCTACAGGGTAGTCCAGAAAAGCGTGCATATTCTTAGTTACGAATCTCATACCAACCTAATTTAAGCTTTGAAATATTGTTCTTCTATTACCTGCCCGTTTTGCCAAACAGTTCTAAGAATCTCGTGCCAAAAAACCTTACTACCGTCTTTCATGTCAAAGTCGAAAGTAAATTCAGCAAAAGAAATATCTCCAATCAAGGCAGCATTATGCATGATGATATCATTCACTTTAGCAATTGAGTTGGCAAAACCTTTCATTTTGACTAGCATCTCTTCTTTGCTGTTTGTTACGGTACCATCAAAGTCTAGAGTTTTTACATTCGAAGCAAAATACTTTTCTGTGGCTTCTACAATTTGCCCTTTTCTTACCAGCTCGTTCTTGGCTGATAAAATTTCATTTAAGGATTGTTCCATTTTTGTTTTTTTGAATTGTTTGTCAATATCGACATGACAAAAGTCCAGCAATTCAAAAGCAATAAATATGAAGTAGTTTAAGAAATAAGGTTGATCTAGTTCAACTATTTTTTAGTTCTCTTATTTCTGATTCTGGATAAAAACTCGGTGGTCATTCCTAGGTATGAAGCCAACGCGTATTGAGGTACGCGTTGAACGAAATTGGGGAAATTCAACAGAAAATTCTCGTATCGTGCTTCCGCAGACTGAGTAAGGTTGAAGAGAATTCTTCGATGTTCAAAGGCTAGGCCTTTTTCTGCTATTATTCTAAAAAATGTTTCGAATTTATGGTTAGATGCTTTTAACTCTTGTTCTTTTTCGAATTCAATTTGTAGGATGGTACTGTCTTCTAACGCAACAATAAATAGAGTTGCAGGGTGTTGGTAGATGTAACTATTGAAATCTGAAACCCACCAATTCTCAATGGCAAATTGAAGTGTATGTTCCTGTCCTTCAGCCGATACAATATAACTTCTGAAAGCACCTTTTACTACAAATGACCTATGGCTATTTGTGAAGTTTGGCTGAACAATAAATTGTCGTTTTTTTATATTCACCTCTTCAAAACAAGACACAAACTCCTCTGTTTCAATATCGTTTAGTGCGACAATTTTTTGCACATAATCTATAAGTTGTCTTTTACTCATTATTCAAAGGCGTCCGCAATCAAAGTGTTATACTATGGAAATCAAGGCTGTGTAATGAAATAAAAAGTGCCGTTATATTCAAATAGTCCCTCTTAAATGTGTTCCGGTTAGTCAGCCCAATGTCTTTGGTGGTCAACAATACTATCGTTTACTTCAAAATTAGCTATGTTAGAAATTTATAATTGGCAGCCTTGCTCAATATATTCGATAGGCAGAGGTGTTTTGGTTGTTCAGTGGTCAGCGAGACGTAAAGTAAGGTTGGTACTACACTCTACATCATCTTATAAAACCAGCTTATTTTAATTTTTGATATTTAATGAAAAATTAACAAATCTGTATTTGGCTATATTATTACGGTAATGTAGCTTTGGCGCCTAATGAAAAATCTGCGTTTAGGGTATTTTTTAGCAATTGGCATTCTAATATTGAATGTCTGGGGCTATCCATACGCACAATTAAATCAGGATTCTGCAAAGTGTTCTGAACTGTTGAATGAAAGCACTGAAGTTATACCTCTAGTTGCTCAAGATCATCAGTTTTTTCTTTCAGAAGCTCCATTGTCAGGTTCTGAAAAAACTTTCAATGTTGATGTTGTTGAAACTGAGATTGAGGAAGAGTTAACTTCTTCAAAAAAGCATCTTGCAGGTAGCGCATATATGGCTGCTATTTTGTGCTTACTGTTGCTTGGCTTTTTCTCCAGCCGAAGGGTTAAAAAAGTAACTTTTACACAGCGTTTTTCCTATTTAACTTCTCGCCACTGGTATATTGTATATCAGGTTTTTCGCATATAATACTTATTATCAATAGGTTAGGTTTTGTTAGATAGCCTGATCTAAAATTCTATAGCTAAGTGACCTATAAAAGTCACAAGAGATCATTTTGTGCTTGTTTGCACTAATCTCAAAAGAAATACCCTTAAAATCTTATTGTTTTAAATCCCAAAATTGTGATGAAGAAAATTCTCATGCTTACGAGTTTGTGTGCATTGTTGCTATACACAAGCTGTGAATCAAAAAAGGAAGTTCATGAAATTGAAACCAAGTTTTCAGTAACAAGTCCTGCTCGCATGGACACTTCCATAACCAAAAATTATGTAAGTCAAATTCGCTCTATTCGCCATATTGAGTTACGTGCTCAAGAAAGAGGCTACTTGCAGAAAATTTATGTAGATGAAGGTCAGTCTGTAAAGCAAGGTCAACTGCTATTTAAGATTATGCCTAAACTTTATGAAGCCGAATTACAAAAGGCTCAAGCTGAGGTCAATTTTGCAGAAATAGAATACCAAAACACTAAAAAGTTGGCCGATAGCAATGTGGTAGCTCCAAATGAGTTGGCTTTAGCGCAGGCTACACTAGAAAAGGCCAAGGCCGAATTGTCATTAGCACAAGTTCATTTACAGTTCACAGAAATTAGAGCTCCTTTTGATGGAATCATTGATAGATTTCATGTTCGTGAAGGAAGCTTATTAGAAGAAGGCGAGCTGCTTTCAAACTTCTCTGATAATAGCCAAATGTGGGTGTATTACAATGTGCCAGAGGCTGAATACTTAGATTATAAATCTCAAATACAGAGTATTGAGGCCGTTAACGTGAAGCTCTTAATGGCCAATAATAAGCAGTTCGATCAGGCCGGAGTTGTTGAAACGATAGAAGCTGACTTCAATAACGAAACAGGAAATATTGCTTTCAGAGCAACATTCCCCAACCCGAACGGCCTATTGCGCCATGGTGGAACAGGCAACGTATTAATGAGCGTTCCACTGGAAAACGCACTGCTAATTCCTCAGAAATCTACCTTCGAAATTCTAGACAAAAGATATGTATTCGTGATAGACGAACACAATGTAGTTAGGTCTAGAGAAATTAAAATTGCGGCTGAAATGCCCCATGTATTTGCGGTTTCAGAAGGCTTGTCAGAAAACGATAAAATCCTTCTAGAAGGCCTACGCTTGGTTAGGGAAAACGATGAGATCAGCTATGACTTTGTGCAGCCAATGGCAGTACTGTCTAATCTGAATTTATACGCTGAATAATCTACCTCCTAAAAATCAGAAAAGATGTTTAATAAAATATTACACAGACCCGTCTTCGCAATTGTGATTTCGGTCGTTATCATTTTCATAGGTGGGCTGGCCATTAAGCAGCTGCCTATCTCTCAGTTCCCCCAAATAGCACCAACCACGGTTAGTATATTTATTGCTTACCCTGGCTCTAGTGCCGATGTTTTGGTGAAGTCTACCCTCATCACTTTAGAAAATTCAATCAATGGTGTTCAAGACATGCGCTATATGGCCACAGATGCTACAAGTGCTGGAGAAGCTACCATAAACGTGGTTTTTGAACCCGGTACAGACCCCAATCTGGCGGTTATCCGGGTGAAAACTCGGGTAGACCAAGTAATGCCGTTGCTGCCTGAATTAGTGCAACGGGAAGGGGTAATCATTACGCCCATTCAGCCAAGTATGCTGATGTATGTTAACCTGTATGCGGACAATGAAAGTATGGATGAGAAGTTCCTTTACAATTACGCTAACGTTCAGATGATCCCCGAAATAAACAGGATTAAAGGGGTTGCCAGATCGCAGATTTTGGGTAGTAGAACTTATGCCATGCGTATATGGCTGAACCCAGATAGAATGCGCGCCTATAATATTTCTGTGGAGGAAGTGATGGAAGCCTTGGCAGAGCAAAGTATTATTGGTAGACCAGGTAGAATTGGCCAAAGCTCTGGTATTGCAGCCCAATCTTTAGAGTATGTACTTACCTATAAAGGTAGGTTTAACAAACCCGAGGAATATGATAACATCATTATTAGGGCTAATTCTGAAGGAGAAAGCATTCACTTAAAGGATATTGCCAAATCAGAATTGGGGAGTGAGTTTTTCGATATCTACTCTAATTTAGATGGGCATCCTTCTGCCGCTATTGTATTAAAGCAAAATTATGGAAGTAATGCCAGTGATGTAATTGCCGAGGTAAAATCGAAATTGGAAGAAATGAAAGCCAATTTCCCTCCCGGAATGGACTACAAAATTAGCTATGATGTATCTCAATTTTTAGATGCATCAATTGATAAAGTACTCCACACTTTGGGTGAAGCTTTTATTCTGGTTGCTGTGGTGGTTTTCCTATTTCTAGGTGACTGGCGATCTACCTTAATTCCTACGCTTGCCGTTCCTGTTTCGTTAATTGGTGCGTTTTTCGTGATGCAGTTTTTCGGTCTTTCCATTAACCTAATTACGCTTTTTGCGCTGGTGTTGGCCATTGGTATAGTGGTAGATAATGCCATTGTTGTGGTGGAAGCAGTGCACGCCAAAATGGAAGAGAAAAACCTTTCTCCTTATGTGGCTACGCAAGAAGTGTTGCACGAAATCAGTGGTGCTATTATAGCCATTACTGCGGTAATGACAGCCGTTTTTGTTCCGTTGGCATTTATGACTGGTCCAGTGGGTATTTTCTACAGGCAGTTTTCTATTACCATGGCTTCGGCAATTGTGCTTTCTGGTGTAGTAGCGCTTACGCTTACGCCTGTGCTTTGTGCCATGATTTTAAAGAACAATCATGGTAAGCCCAAGAAAAAAACGGTAATGAACAAGCTCCTCGATGGATTCAACAATGGCTTTGAAAAAATGACCGGGAAGTATACTTCTTTATTAAGGCGAATTGTAAACAGAAGAGTGGTGACTTTCGGTATTTTGATAGCGTTTTGTGCGGGAATTTATTTAGAAAGCAAAGTACTTCCTTCAGGCTTTATTCCGGGCGAAGACCAAGGTACTATTTATGCGATTATCCAAACTCCTCCGGGTTCTACCTTGGAAAGAACCAATCAGATATCTCAAAAACTTCAGAAAATCTGTGAAGAAATTGACGGGGTAGAATCGGTTTCTTCATTGGCAGGTTATGAAATTATGACTGAAGGAAGGGGCTCTAATGCAGGTACTTGTCTTATCAACCTCAAACCTTGGGGAGATCGAGAAGAATCTGTGAAGGAAATCATGGAAGAGCTGGAAGAAAAGTCGAAAGGGCTTGGGGCTGTGGTAGAGTTTTTCGAGCCACCAGCAGTACCTGGTTTCGGTTCTTCAGGTGGTTTTTCAATGCGTTTGTTAGATAAAACTACCAATACAGACTATCAGGAATTTGATAAAATCAATAAGCAGTTTATTGAGGATTTGGGCAAGCGCGAAGAGCTAACAGGTCTGTTTACCTTCTTCGCTGCCAATTACCCACAATACGAATTGGTGATAGACAATGAATTGGCAATGCAAAAAGGGGTTTCTATTAATGATGCTATGGAAAACCTCAATATTTTGATTGGTAGTACTTATGAGCAGGGCTTTATCAGGTTCGGACGTTTCTTCAAAGTTTATGTGCAGTCAGACCCACAATTCAGAAAACTTCCTTCAGATGTATTAAAACTCTTTGTTAAAAACGATCATGGAGAAATGGTGCCTTATTCAGCCTTTATGAAAATTGGGAAGAAGCAAGGGCCAAATGAGGTGACTCGTTATAATATGTATAATTCAGCTTCTATCAGGGGCTTACCTTCTAAAGGATATACTACTGCAGATGCTATTCAGGCAATCAATGAGGTGGCCAAGGAAACCCTACCTAAAGGCTATGATATTGCTTGGGAAGGACTGTCATATGACGAGGCCAGTAGCGGAAACCAAGCCATTTATATTTTCATTATTGTTTTGGCCTTTGTGTATTTTGTTTTGGCAGCCCAGTACGAAAGTTTCCTTTTACCACTTGCGGTTATTCTATCAATTCCTGTGGGGGTATTTGGTTCATTTCTATTGCTCAAATTGATGGGCTTAGATAATGACATCTATGCTCAAATCGGTCTGATTATGTTGGTGGGTTTACTTGGAAAGAATGCTGTATTAATTGTAGAGTTTGCTGTTCAGAAACATAGGCAAGGCTTTACAATTCTTGAAGCAGCTATTGAGGGAGCAAAAACGCGTTTCCGACCAATTTTAATGACTTCATTTGCTTTTGTGGCTGGTTTGATTCCGCTTGTAATAGCCACTGGAGCCGGTGCAATTGGTAACCGAACCATTGGCGCTTCGGCATTAGGGGGTATGATGCTCGGAACAATTTTCGGGGTAATAATCATACCTGGGCTCTATTTCATTTTTGCGAAAATGGCAGAAGGCCGTCAATTAATTAGAGATGAACACGACAGACCATTAACCGAAGAACGATTTAAAAATGCGTAATAGATTGAAATATAAACACATAGTCGTAGCCAGTTTGTTAATGGCCTTTTCGGCTTGTACGGCTCCAGAATTAGTGCAAAAAGTGGCTAATACAGATGTGCCTGATCGTTATTACAGCGATCAGGATACCACTAACACCGCCAATATGCAATGGCGAGAATACTTTACCGATCCTTACTTGGTATCATTAATTGATACTGCTCTAAGCAATAATCAAGAATTGAATATTACTCTTCAAGAAATTGAAATTGCAAGAAACGAGGTAAGTGCGAAGAAAGGGGAATACTTGCCTTCGGTGAATTTAAGAGCGGGAACGGGAGTAGACAAAGTAGGACGATATACTCGTAATGGTGCGCTAGAGGCGAATACGGATATCGAACCAGGCAGAGAATTTCCAGAACCGCTAGGCGACTTTATGGTTGGCGCTTATGCCACTTGGGAAGTGGATGTTTGGCGCAAACTGCGTAATTCTAAAAAGGCAGCTTTAACACGCTACCTCTCTTCTGTTGATGGGAAGAATTTTATGGTCACCAATCTGATTGCTGAAATTGCCAACTCTTATTATGAGTTACTGGCATTAGATAATCAGTTAGATATTGTCAAACAGAACATTGTAATTCAGACTGGTGCTTTGAAAATTGTAAAGCTGCAAAAAGAAGCCGCTAGAGTTACAGAACTGGCGGTGCGTAAATTCGAAGCTGAGGTATACCATACTCGTAGTTTACAATTTGATATTCAGCAGAAAATCATTGAAACGGAGAACAGGATCAACTTTTTGGTGGGGCGATACCCTCAATCAGTTGAGCGGGACTCTAAAACTTTCAATGATCTGTTGCCTAAACAAATTCATTCAGGAATTCCTTCGCAATTGCTAGCCAACCGACCTGATATTAGACAGGCAGAATTAGAGCTAGAGGCTTCGAAATTGGATGTGCAAGTAGCCAGGGCTAGGTTTTATCCTTCTGTAGGAATTAGTGCTGGTGTTGGACTTCAAGCTTTTAACCCAAGCTTTTTGCTAAAAGCCCCTGAGTCATTACTGTACTCATTGGCGGGTGATCTTATGGCGCCTTTGATCAATAAGAATGAGATTAGAGCCACTTATAATAATGCCAATGCAAAGCAAATTCAGGCTGTTTTCAATTATGAGAAAACGATTTTAGGTGCTTTTGTTGAGGTAGCCAATCAGCTTTCAAACATTGAAAATTTAAAGCAGAGCTATGACTTGAAAGCGAAAGAAGTTGATGCGCTTTCACAGTCAATCAGTATTTCAAATGACCTTTTCAAATCGGCAAGGGCAGATTATATGGAAGTATTGTTGACACAGCGCGATGCTTTAGAATCTAAGTTTGAACTGGTTGAAACTAAAATGCAGCAAATGAACGCCATGGTTAATATCTATAAGGCGCTAGGTGGTGGTTGGAATTAGTTAACTTTAACCTAAGATACTTTGTAGCAATAGAAGGTCCATTTTGCAGCAATGCGAGATGGACTTTTTAATTTACAGCAATTGAGGACAGTCAAAACCTTTTTGTCAATGAATGATTTTATCTCATATTCTAATGTGAATGATTTAAATGATGTTTAATCGGGCAAAATGTATGTGTAAACTATCTGATAAATCAATTTTGGCTTTATGTTTGCGCATCTGAAATTCAAGACTCATTTTTTTAATGACTATTCTTATTTCAAACTGAAAACTCAATTATTTTTTAACATCACAACACAATACAACACAATGAAAAAACAATTATCTCTACTCTCAATCATGGTAATGACTGTGATTTTATCGAGCTGTGCTAGTATCTTAAGTAGAAGTACTTATCCTGTTAGCATCAACAGCAATCCAGCATCTACCATATCAGTAACGGATGCAAGGGGCACAGAAATTTACAAAGGCAATACACCCGCAACAGTAGTGCTGAAGTCGGGCGATGGATTCTTCAAAAGAGCGGCTTACCAAGTTAAGTTCGCAAAAGCTGGTTATGATGAAAAAATTGTACCTATAACTTTTAAAGTTGATGGTTGGTATTGGGGTAATTTACTACTAGGTGGAGTAGTAGGTATGTTGATAGTGGACCCTGCTACTGGAGCTATGTATAAGCTCGAAAATGAATTCATTAACGAAACTCTTCTTAGGTCATCTGCAAGTGCTTCCGAAGCTGGGTTGAATGTATACGGAATTGATGATATTCCTGCTAATTGGAAAGCGCACTTGGTGCCATTAAAGTAAGTTTACTGTTTTATAATAATAGTTAGCCTCTGAGCCTGATGAAATACAAAGGCCATTCTAATCATTAGAATGGCCTTTGTTGTGCTTTATGGTTATATAGAGGGGTTACTCTAAAATCTCATCTAAAACATCAAAAGCCTCTTCGGTACTGCCTACAAAACGCTTGATGATTTTTCCTTCAGGGTCTAAAATAAACTTAGTTGGGAAGCCCGCTACATTGAGTTTTAGTACAAGGTCTTCAGTTTCGTTTTGGGCCAACACCTGTTGCCAGTCGTAGTCGTATTTATCAAGAAACTGAACCATCTTTTCCATGCTGTCTCCGCTGTTGATGCCCAAGATTACTAACTGATCTTTGTATTTCTCTTGGTATTCTTTTACGGTTGGCATTTCGGCAATACAAGGGGCGCACCAAGTTCCCCAAAAGTCTACCAATACATATTTTCCTTTTAAACTGTAAAGCTCAAATGTTTCGCCATTTGGTGTGGCATTACTGGTGAAGTTCGGAATGATTTTTCCTTCCATAGTAGACTCAATTCCTTCTACTCTTTGCGCTACAGCCTCGTAGTAAGTGTATCCTTCTAAGCTTTTATCGAAAGACTTAAAAATTTTGATCGCCTCATCTTGTGATACCTGACTGCGCACCATCATATCTGACAAGTACCAAGCAGCAGCTTCTGACTTTGGGTTAGAGGTCACAAACTCTTTTTTCATTTCGTCCACTTTCTCATTCAGTAGGTTCATGGAATCGGTAAGAACTTCATAACGTGGGTCGGTGTCCTCTAGCTTGTTTTGCTCTAACTGCATGTTCACAGCTTGATTCAATAGCGGAAAAATTTTGCTGTTGATGCTCGCCAAATCGTCATTAGCTGGAGTTCCGGTAGGGTAGGCGTCTACAAAATCGGTTACCTCTCCTTTAAACTCGATGTAATCTCCGGGGGCTGCTAGAAAAGCAAATTGAGAAGATTTGGCTGGGTAATAGCCTCTGTCGGTTCTTTTGATGGTGTTTTCCACATTCGGCCAAAAAACAATAAATTCCGGTTCACTGATTTTTGCGGTGTAGGTAAACTTTCCATTCTCCACAAAAATGGAGTCAGAAACTCTATTTCCCTCGGCATCTTTATAGCTTCTGGTCATAAATTCAGTATCAAGCCCTTTAAGCGTTCCCGTTACTGTAAAGCTATCGGGTGCTACTTTTACTTCTGGCTTACAGGCAAAAAGTACAGCAGTGAGTACAAGTAAGGAGGTAGTTTTTTGCAATAGGTTTTTCATAGTGTTTTTCGATATATATGGTCGAATGCGTATAGGTATTTTAAATGAAAAGAAGATTTCAGAGAATTGCTAGTGGAGTTTTTTAGATGGTGAATATTGCTATTCATAAACCCTAATCACTTCGCCACGCCCTCTACCGTTTACACTTCTTACATAAGCGTTGATGGCTTTGTTCATCGGGATTGGGTTATGGCCAGGGAAATAATCTCTGTACTTGTCGTAAGCATCTTCTACCATACCAAGCGAGACCACATTTACTCTAATGCCATTTTCCATTTCTAGATCAACCGCTTGTACAAAGCTGTGAATTCCGCCATTAACCATGGCCGCACTCGTAGTTTTGATCACAGGGGCATCGGCCAAAATACCAGTTGAAAGTGTAATCGAACCTCCTGGGTTTAGATAGTTCTGACCAATTCTGACCAGGTTCACTTGTCCCATTAATTTACTTCTTAATCCGATATAATAATCTTCTTCTGAAAGCTCATTAAAGTTGGCCCATTTGGCTTCGCCAGCAATGCAGATAATGGCATCTAATTTTCCTAAGCACTCTAAAGCAGATGTAATGGATGTAGTGTCCGCAATGTCAATTTGAACATCTCCATTGGTTCTTGCGCCAATTAATACTTCGTTCTTTTCTCTAAAATGGGCTGATACTTTCTTTCCGATTGTACCATTGCCTCCAACAATTAAAATTTTCATCTTTTATAATTTAGTTTGAACTGGGTTCTTTAAAAGTGTTTTCTTTCTTGACTTGTAAATGGTTAAGGTAGCAATCACACTCCATAGTAAATTGGTTACAAATGGGGGAATTGCATTGTAATGAAAGCAGTTGATGGCAATTAAAAGGCCGCCAAGTAGGTTGAGGTATTTCCCAAAGTTCAACCAGCGGTTTTGTTCCTTTAAAGTTAAAGCGTAAGCAGAAATTATTAGTGCGGACCCGGTCCACCCTAATATGTCATACACGATATTCATAGCATTTAGATATCTCTATATATAGATTTGAAAGTTTAAATTTTTTATAAAATGAACTTAGAGAACTCTTTTAAGGTCTCTTCATTGCGTTTAAAGTATGACCATTTACCATGACGTGTTAAAACCAATAAGGAACATTTTTCCATATTGGTTAGGTAAGTCGAAATGGTGGATTGAGAGAGACCTGCCTTTTCTTGAATGTAGGTTACACATACTCCATCATTAAAATGCTGTAACGTTTCATGTGGGGGGAAGTGAGTTTCTGGCTCCTTCAACCATTCCATGATCTGTAACCGCGTTGGGTTTGAAAGGCATTTTGCTATTTCAGTTGCTAGCTTTAAATCCATGATGCAAATATATCTATAATTCTCGATATATAAAAATGATTTTGAAGATGGTGGCGACAAGTCATAAAAAAAGGAACCATTTAAGCGGTTCCCTTTTGGTTGTGGTGATGAATATTTTTTAAAGTAGTTCGTCAATCATGGTGCGTACTTTCTCTTCTGAAGGGCGAGGAGCAAAGGCGGTAACAATATTAAAGTTTTCGTCAATAAGAAGGTAGCGCGGAATACCATTGATTTTGTAATCGGCCAATTCTGCCTGACTGATCAAATAAGTCTTATCTGTCCAGCCTTTTTTCTGAATATAGTTTTCCCAAGCTTTAACATTTGTGTCGATAGAAACGGAAAGAAACTCTATGTCTTTGCCTTTATAATCTTCTTTGAGTTTCTCATAGGCCGGTTCTTCGGCAATACAAGGGCCACACCATGTTGCCCAAAAATCGACATAAATGACTTTACCTTTGTATTGAGAAAGCGGATGTTTTTCACCGCTTTCGGTGTTCATTACAAAATCGTAAGCAGCATGTCCGGGGTCGAGGCTATTGTAAGAAGAAAGCGTGTATTCAATGGCATTTTGGTAGTCGGGGTTTTTCAATTCGGCCATTACGGTTTTCGATTGAACCACAATGCTGTCTACTAAACCCGCATTTTTAAGAGAGTATAAAAAGGATTCTGTTTTTTGGAATTCCTTCATTTCTGGTGTTAGGGTGAAATCAGTAAAAAAGCCACTGTTTCTGAACTTCTCGTTACTGAATACCCCTAGCATATCTCTGAAATTGGGGTGTTCTATGTATTTATTCTGGTCTAGGTTGGCTGTTTTTTCATTCAGAATTTCTTTGGCTGGCGTCATGGCCTTAATCCAATTTTCATCACTAAACTCAAAGTAATCTTTAAAACTGGCGTAAATCGGGAAACTTTCTAGGGTGTTGATGTAGTCTAAATCGAGTCTAAGTTTTTCAAATTCTATAAACTTCGCGGAAGCATTTTTTACGTTTTCTAGTTTGGTTAACCGGGCTGCATTTTCTGTTTCGGCCAGTTTAACGATGTCTTGCACATCTGGAGATTTAACCTCTCTTCCACCCGAAAGGTAGGAACCACTTTTTGGAAAGGGAACGTCCATTAAATAGCGGTTTACTTCAGCACCTTTGCCTTCAAAAGTAGCCTTGTTCGGATCCATATAATCAAGGCTCACCACCAAGCTATCGCCAGGGCTTAAGTAGAGTTGATTTCTTCCCAAACTAAAATAACCCTCTTCTTCCAATACAAAAGAAGTAGAGAAACGATTATTGGCATCTACAGAAAGCTCAACGTTTTGAATGCCTGTTAAGCTTGCTAGGCTGCCTCTAGCGCTTAGTGTTTTGGTGGCGTTATCGAAGTTGATAAGTTCACCCTGAATTACTACGGTTTTTGAGGGCTCTTCTTTTTCAGATGAACAGCTAGTGAAGATAAAGAAGGCGAGTAGGAACAATAAAGGAGATTTAATATTTCGCATAGAAGATTTTTTAACCAATTGATATCTCAGAATTAGCTTCAAGTTAATTGTTTGCTTCTGTTTTTCAAGTTGAATTTATTGTAGGAGGTGTGCTTAAATCTAGACTTCGTATATGTCACTGCATACACTTGTCAGACCAGTAAATGATGTTAAGAAAAAATGCCTTTATCGTTTTCTGCTGTATTTCCGCTTTACTGTGCAGGTTTCGGTGCTTCCTGAATTCAGAAGCTCCGTAGTTGTAATTACCAAGTTGGGTCCGGTTAATACGTAAGTAGAGTTGATGTCAATACTATTGGGGAAAATGGGAGGGCTAAAAGTTATTTTTTCGCTTAGGGCTATGAAGGTGCCCTTTTGTACGAGTTCACCATTTACGGTGTATTCATAGCTTGAGTTTATCAGTGTTTTTAATTCAATATGCTCTTCTTGACTACCGCTAGGGTAGGTGCTGCCTTGACTACAAACGGCTTCTTCTTCTGTAAAGACCCATGTAGTGAAAAAATCAGGATTTGTAATATGTGTTATTGCAGGCTCCTCATATCGACAAGAAGTAAGAAAGAAGCAAGACACCACAGTGGCTAATAATAGGAATGTACGCTTCTTAAATCTGAACATAGGTGTTTTTATAAGCAATTATGAGGCCATGTGTGGAGGTTGTGTTCTGTCTTATGGTTAAACAACACTTAAGGCAAAAGGTTGCGAAATGTAACGCCAGTCATTAAAAGAAAAAAACACTGGTCAGACTACTTCGTGTGGTCTGACCAGTTGTAAGTATGTTTATTCTGACCTTAAACTTTTTACGGGGTTGGAAATTGCTGCTTTTAATGCCTGAAAGCTTACCGTGATTATGGTAACGAGCAACGCGCTTAATCCAGCAATAGCAAACACCCACCAATACAATTGGGTTTTTACTTCGTAGCCATCGAGCCAGCCTTGGAGAACATTGTAAGAGACTGGAATAGCAACAAAGCATGAGATTATAACCAGTAAGGTAAAGTCCTTTGAGAGCAATTTCCATAGGTTGATTACGCTTGCGCCAAGTACTTTTCGAATGCCAATTTCTTTGGTGCGTTGTTCGGCAACGAATGCTGAAAGGCCGAATAACCCTAAGCAACTGATAAGAATCGCTAGCAATGTGAAAAAGCTTGCCAGACTACCAATTCTCAGTTCTCCCTCAAATTTTCTATTGTAATCGTCATCGGCAAAATGATAATCGAATGGTGCTTCGGGAAGTATTTCTTTATAGACTTTTTCGATTGCAGGTAGTGATTGGCTAGCGCTTACATTTGGGTTGAGCCTAATAAACATATAACTCATATAGTCTTGTTCTTGATCTAAAAACATGACCGACTGATCGGTTTGCTGAAAAGGAGAACCTTTAATCATGTCTTTTACCACGCCAATAATTGTATAATTTTTGGCTTCTCTCCATCCAGGGTTGTACCTAACTACCGCTCCGATAGGGTTATCAAGGTTCATTTCTTTCAAAGCAGATTCGTTGATAATGATGGAGTTTTTATCCGTTTCTAAATTTGGGTTGAAGTCGCGCCCAGCAATAAACTCCATGTCTACTGCATCAGCATATCCGGTAGAAATGGTAATTGTGTTGAATGACTTATCGTAGTTGGGATCCATTCCTTCCCAAGAAAAACCATGGTTCCAACCAAAGGTGCTCGTTACCGAGTAATCAGAAAAACCAACAGCTTCGGCCATGCCTGTGTTAAGAATTTCCTTCTTTAATAGTTCTTTTTGATTTCTAAAGTTAGGAGATGCTGGTGCTAAGGTAATCATGCCTTTGGGCGAATACCCGATAGGTCTGTCTTTGGCTGCCTGAATTTGGTTGTTCACGGTTATGGTGCCAATGATTAAAGCAATTGAAATAGTAAACTGAAACACTACAAGCACCTTACGAGGAATGGATGCGCTTTTCCCAAACTTAAGTCCGCCTTTAAGCGCCTTGAGTGGTTTGAAACTAGAAAGATAAGCCGCAGGGTAGGAGCCCGCAACGAGTGTTGTGAAGAGTATGAATGCAACACCGAGCAACCAAAACTCAGCTATATTCCAAGGTGCGATAATGGCTTTTCCTGCGGTTTCATTAAACCAAGGTAGTAATGCTTTGAGCAGCAAAAGTGAAATTAAGAAGGCCGCCAAAGTATAAAGTAATGACTCAATGTAGAATTGAGAAATGAGCTGTTTTCTCATTGAGCCTAATGTTTTTCTAATCCCCACTTCTTTGGCTCTTTTTTCAGAGCGAGCGGTGCTCAAATTCATAAAATTGATACAGGCCAATAACAAAACAAACACGCCTATTACGCCATACAGCCTCACAAATTTCATTTCACTACTCAATACTTGTTTTCCATCTTTCCATTCCGACCTTAAATGCCAGTCTTTCATTGGATGGAGAAACAAGGTTTGACCTGATTCGTTAGCCCAATCATCATAATGGCTTCTTACTTTTTCAGCAATGAGCGCTGAAAGATGATTCTGGTCAACATTGTTGGCTAGCTTGATATAGACATCAATATTATAATTGTTCCAAACATTGAATGCTTCTGGTGTTTCTCCAAGTAATAATGATAGACGGGAAAAGAAGGTGGCATTACTGAACTTGGAGTTTTTTGGCAGGTCTTTATAAACTCCGCCCACTAATAAATCAATAGAAGAATTGAGTTGAACGTTCTGTCCAACTGGATTTTCTTTACCAAAGAGTTTTGCTGATAATGACTCAGAAAGCAGGATAGACCTTTTCTCTTTAAGTCCTTGAGTTGTTCCGTAAATCATTTCTAGACTCAAGGCTTCTGGGCCTTCTGGCTGAAGAAAGACTCCGATCTGCCTAAATTTCAATTCTCCATTTCCGATTACCGGTGCCTGTGTTCTCGACCTGACCATAAATAGGCTTTCAATCTGATCGGGAAAGGACTCTCTAATGAGTGTGCCCATTCCAGTTGTTAGCGAATTGCTTACTGAAATACCTCCTTCTCCGTTGTCTTCTGCCCGCAATACCTGAACAATTTGATCATAGTTTTTATGGTACTTGTTGTAATTGAGTTCGTCCTGAACCCAAAGGCCAATAAGCATAGCCACTACTATGCCCATGGCAAGACCAAAAATGTTAATAAAAGAGTAGCCTTTGTTTTTGAGCATTTGTCTATAGCTCACTTTAAAATTGTGGTTGAACATAGTACTTGAGTTTTTGAATTTGATAAACCGAAAAGCAAAGGGTCGCATATAGTTAATGACCTGAAACCAATAGTTGCGTTTTGCTTTTCGGGCTGAATGTTGTTTTAATGTTGAATAGAATTTCTCGTCCAAATCGCCCAAAACCTCTTCTGCCAGTTCATCTTTAATAAACCAGTTGAGTAGCTTTTCAGCTAGGCGAGGAGGGGTGATATGGTTCTTGGAGTTGTTCATAGTTTCTGAACCGTCATTGCGAGGAAATGGATGTTCGATAGATAAATCTATGACCGAAGCAATCTCACTGGTTATGAAGAAGTAAAGATTGCTTCGTCACAAACTTCGCGCGAGCAGAAGTTTGTTTCTCGTAATGACGCCTAGATGTTAAAATTTAGTTTACTGCCAGCAAAGGCCGGAAACTGATTCCAAAGTGATACTTTAAAATCTCTAGCCTCTTGTAGCGTTCTCTGACCAGAAGCCGTTATGGTGTAAATTCGTTTTCTTCGTCCACCACGTTCGGCAGTAGATTCACCCATTTCTGATTCTAGAAATCCTTTTTCCATTAATCTGTTAAGAGTGGAGTGCACCGCCCCAATGGATACGGCTCTACTGGTTTGCGATTCAAACTCTTCGGCAATTTTAAAAGCGTAGGCTTCTTTATCTAAAATACCAACCAAGAGCAGAAGTGTCTCTTCAAAGTCTCCTAAGCGTGTTTCTTTCATAACTTACTAGATTGTAGAACAAACATAAGAAACAAATTTAAATATGTTCTACTTTTTAGTAAGTAATAAATTGAACGAGTGCTAACTGGAGTAACCAAGTGTTATGTTAAAATTTCTTTTTGCTATAAAAAATTTAACCATAGTAAGGTCATTTTTTTTGTTAGGTGTTTTATTGTTTTGAAATTATTCTGAATCCGAGTACATTGAACTTAGTTATACGTTGTTTTTATTTTTTGTGTAATTCTTGTTTTCAACCTTATCTAACCCTTATGAAATCCAAATTGACCATTTGCTTCATTCTAATTTGCCAGAGTTGCTTGGTGTTTGCTCAAAAGGCTTCGGGCATTGAAGAGATTAGCCAGTCGCTGGAAAATTACGATACCTCTTTTCCCTTCGAGAAAGCCTATGTTCATACCGATAGAAAGTACTATTCGGCTGGTGAAATGGTATGGTTTCAAGCCTATTTGGTTGATGGAAAAACGCTTGAACCCTCTGGGTTGAGCGGAAGTATTATGGTGGATCTATATGATTCGGAACACAAGCTTATAGCGCAACGGAAAGTCTATTCGAATGGAGGTTTTGGTAATGGTGACATTAAACTACCGAGTGACCTGAAAGCTGGAGTTTATATTCTGAAGGCCTACACTAATTGGATGAAAAATTTCGATGAGGGATTCATGTTCGAAAAGAAATTACTGGTAATGGATGGTTCATGGGCACCAACAGAAGTGAACAGTAGCGATATAGACGTTCAGTTTTTCCCAGAAGGCGGACACTTGGTAGATAACGTAAAGAGCAGAGTAGCCTTCAAAGCCATTGATGTTTCTGGTCGAGGGGTTTCTGTTTCGGGTCAAGTGACTGACGAATCGGGTAACGCCATTACTGACTTTACTACTGAACATGACGGAATGGGGACTTTCTCTTTCACACCAGAAATGGGGAAGAAGTACAGCGCTAAAATTGAAGGCAGTTCAACAAGCTTCCCTTTGCAAACGGTGGAAGATAGAGGTTTTGTTATTGAAGTAGATAACAGTAATATGAACCTTTTAAAACTGAAATTGCGGTCTAATGAAAACACGAATAAAGCGCAAAACTATAGCTTAATCATTCATTCTAAGCGCCAGTTAATTTATGCCCTAGAACTCAAACTTACAGAAAACGAGAACCTGATTACCTTGCCTAAAATCCACTTTCCTAACGGTATTTCGCACATTACTTTATTCGATAGCGAGTCGAATGTTGTTTTGGAACGACTGATTTTTGTGGATAATCCCAAAGGAAAAATCACGGTGAGCACCGATCAGGAAACTTATGAGCCCAGAAGTAAAGTAACTGCCAAAATTGATGTAAAAGAATCGAACGGAATGCCAGTTGAAGGTTTGTTCTCAGTCAGTGTGCTAGACCTTGGACAAACGCTTGACAGAGCACCCAATCAAGCCATTTATTCTGATTTATTCCTCACTTCTGACCTTAAGGGCTACATCGATAACCCGATGTATTACTTTGATCCCAACAATGAAAAGGCAAAAGCACACTTGGACTTGGTAATGATGAGTCATGGCTGGACACGTTTTTCTTGGGATGAAATCTTACAAGGTTTGCCCGAACCAGAATACCAAGTGGAAAAGGGGCTGTCTATATCTGGAAGGTTGATGAATTCATCAGGAAAGAAACCACAGGCAGAGGGTGAAATCACCATGATCAGTCAAACCGACAATATGGAATTATTCAATACAACTCAGACAGATGAAGAAGGGGTGTTTAGTTTTAATAATCTTAGATATTCTAATACCGATAATGTGATTTTGCGCGGCATGGGGCGCAAAGGAGATAAATATGTAAAAATTGTGATGGACAGCACTACGAATACACCTGCGCTCAGTTCGGCCTTTAAATCACGTTTTGAAACGCAAGTGATTAAACCAGAAGAGATTACAAGCTATACAGAAAAAAGTAACTTCCGTAAATCTTATGTAGTTACTTATGGGTTTGACTCCCTCATGTTCAGGGACCTAGGTTCTGTAACAGTAGAAGGAAAAAAGCGAGGGGAAACTGTTTCTCGAATGGCAAGTAGTACTTATGGACTGAGCAACTATGTAATCAACTTTAATGACATTAATATAAAGACCTATATCAACCCACTTGATGCCTTAGAAAATAGAATCCCTGGTTTTAGAACCAATATTGCAGGGAATAATGGTAGCAAGGGCAGTCAGTTAGGTCCTAATGGTGCTGGTCGTATGACCAATTACATCACTATTAGAAACCCGGGCGGAACCGAGAGGGAAGGAATGGGAGGGACGGGAAACGACAATATGCCCCGTCTTTTATTAGATGATAAACTCATCACCTATGATCAAATAGTTTCCATGGCACCCAGCATGATTGACAGGGTAGAGGCTTATTATCAAGAAACGAGAAATGTGTTTAATACAGCTGATTTAGGTTGGGTATTGGCTTTTTATTCTAAAGAAGAGGGAGCCAAAAACGTGATCACCAAAAAACTAAAGAATGGTTATGATAAACCGAGAGAGTTTTATGCTCCAAAATACGATGTAAAGGAACCTGTGCATAGTCAGCCAGACCGCAGGGTAGTGCTTTTCTGGAAACCGATGTTATTGATTGAAGATGGTGAAATTACATTTGACTATTGGAACAGCGATATGGATACAGAAGTAATGATTGATGTTCAAGGACTTTCAATGTCTGGTGAGCCTTTTCATCTGGTGAAAAGTTATAAAATAGAAAAGAAATAAACATGGTTAGATTTAGGTTCTTGTTCAGCTTAATGCTCATTCTGAGCAGCTTAACTTTAGTTTTGCAAGAAGGTTTTGGCCAAATTAGAGTACTGAAAGGTAGGGTAGTAGAGAAAGAGAGCGGAAACCCCATCAGCTATTGTACGGTTGCTTTAGTGGGTACATCTTTGGGAAGCATAACCGATCAGGACGGTTATTTTGAGATTAAAGACTTGCCCAATGAGACCCTCAATATTGTGATTTCTCACATTGCTTATGAAAATAGAATATTGGTGTATGACCCGAAAAGGCTTCCTGAATCCTTAATTATAAAGCTCGATCCAGCAGTAGTTGAACTTGACCAAGTTGAGATAAGCACGAAGGGCAAAAGTAGAGTTGCACGGAAAAGACGAAGAGAGATAGGCGACTTTTACAATATGGTTTTAGGCACTGGCTATGATGACAAGGATATTGAACTTACAAATGCAGAAATCATCGACTTAAAAGACTTGACTTCTAAAAGCACAATCTATAGCACAAACTATGACCTCAATTTTGTTAATCAGCACCTTGGCTATGAGATTGACTACTACAATTTTGCTTTTTACATGGCCGATAAAGCGAAATCTTTCTTTGGTTACCCTGTTTTTACAGAAATGAGACCCGAGAATGAGGAACGACAAAAGCAGTGGGTAACTAACAGAGAGAAAGCTTACTACGGTTCATTAACGCATTTTTTGCGTAGTTTGATAGAGAATAAAGTGGCAGAAGAGAATTTTTTAGCAAGCCTTACCAACTATAACCCTTCGTCATTCGATTCAAAAAAAATGAGTAGAAAGACCGAAGTGATTCGAATCGATTCAACAGGGTATTCAGAAGGGAATGTCCACATGATCTATCATAAAGAAAAAGAATTCTACGAGTTGAGCTTTGATGGCGTAATTGAGGTTTTTTACGTGGGCCCCGGAACTGAAGAGTTAGAAACCACGCCTTTGAGTTACATAAAAGTGATTGGAACAAGGGCCATTGTCTACCCAAATGGTGTGCTGAAAGATCCACTTTCTATTATGACTTATGGCTATTTGGGCAATAAAGGTGTGTATGAAATGCTGCCGTCAAACTATTTACCCAAAAGGAAGTAACGGTGAGAGAAATGGATTTTTTAAAATAAGTCTTCGTTACCCTAAATATCATTAACAGACCCCTTTCCCCATGAAGTGAACTTTGTTATTTTCTCCCTTGAAAAGAACGGCTTTTCCAATATCATTGTAAGCGAAAGCCAGATATGTTAAAACAGCATTACCCATTCGATCCTTCCATAAAGCATCATGTACTGATAGCACTTGGTTTGGCAGTATGGGTTTTTGTGTTTCTCTTTTTTACCGAACCGCTTGATGTAGGCCAGCTTGATTTGAATGAAAAGCTGGCTTATCTGCCGCTCTATGGTTTTTTTGGCTCCATTTGTTATCTGATTTGCTTGCCATTTCAGTATTGGCTGTTTAAAAAAGTAGGGCAGTGGCCTATTTGGGCGGAACTCACTTTTATGTCTTTCGTCATCATTATTGGTTTTGTGGCTACCCGCTTGGTTTACTATTATTTGGTTGTAGACTCCGACCCTTATGCCTATACCATTTCCTATTTTGCTACTGCCATTTATTTGCCTGCGGCACTCACCGTTTTTCCTATCGTGGCCATTGGCCGTTGGTCTTTTGGTAAATACAAAGAGAAGCGCTTGGAGAACGATAAAATTGAAATTAAAGGCACGGGGAATTACGAGAGTTTGCGTCTGCAATTGAATGATCTTATTTGCATTCAGTCGTCTGATAATTATGTGGAAGTGACTTTTGACGAAGGAGGAAATTTAAAGACTCAGCTGATCAGAAATAAGCTGACGGCTGTGGAGGAGCAACGGCCAGAATTGATCCGAACCCACCGCTCTTTTTTGATTAATGCTTATCATTTTAGACAATGGAAAACGGGGAATCGCAAGGTGAATGTGATGCTTACAGGCGACATTGAAATACCCGTTTCAAAAACTTATCAGGCTGCAGTAGAAGCAGCCGTCAATTCCACCACAGAATAGTGTGATTTCGCCACAACCCTAATTAAATAGGTTTAAAGGCCGATTTCTGTTTGTACGTTTGAATCAGTCAAACACATAAATACACGCAAAACAAACAGACATGAAAAATTTAATGACCCTAATTTTCCTTATTACTTTAAGTTTTAATCTTTCGGCACAAGCCAATTGCGACTGCAAACCAGAGCTAGATTTTGTGTACGACCAAATGCAAACTACCTATTCTTTCAAAGACCAAATCAAGGGAGATCAGAAAGAAATTTTTGAAAGCCTTTATCAGAAATTAAGCACTCAAATGACCGGGGCAATGAGTCTACCAGACTGCTTTTGGAAACTCAATCAGTTGATGTCATTAGTGAACGATAAACATGCTGAAGTCTTTGAAAAAAAGCCTGATTTTGAAGCTGATAAAATATATGATTCGGCATTTGTGAAAGCATACCGAGCCACCGATGCTTTCCTCAATTTCCCTAAAGCAACAATCGACCTTGATGCCTTAACTGCTGAGCTAAAATTGAAAGCTGCCAGCGATATTGAAGGTATTTACAACATTGGTAGTGTGATGAAAATGGGTGTTTATCGCATTGATGATACTGACAGTTTAGTAGGAGTGATTTTACAATCGCAACTTGGTACTTGGGCACCAGGACAGGTTTTCGCTTACCTGAAAGGAACCCAGCAAGCTGACCATTACGATATCGCTTTTTACAATCAAGTTTATAAGCATTTGACATTCGCGAAAGCACAATACTTTGCCAATGGAATGCTTTTCTCTAATGTGATCAAGGAAAACGCAGGTGAGAATCATAGTTTGATCAATGGGGAAGAAAAGGAGGGTTATGTGTTGTCGAACTTAACAGATGATGTGCAATACGTTTGGTTGAACAGCTTTAACCGCAGGACTATGGCGACTAAACGCGATGCATTGATTGAACAAATTGAGAATGAGCTTAAAGCCCCAAATTTGATCATTGACTTGCGTAACAATGGAGGAGGAGCAGACAAGATCTCGCTTCCGATTTTGAAAGCATTGAAAAAGAAGACAGAGCTTATTTATGTGATCACGAATTTCTATACTGGATCCAATGCAGAAATGACTACTGTGCGCTTAAAACAACGTTTTAATGCGACTCAATTAGGACAAAGAACTTATGGTGCCATTAGTTATGGTTCTAACTATGGCAAAACCTTTCATTCCTCTTCTGGGCTATTTAGTTTTTACCCTACGGATATGAGACAAAGACAATTTATTGAGTACGAAGAAATAGGGGTAGCACCAGATATTGCTTTAAAGGCCGATACTGATTGGATTGAGCAAACGCTCAACTATATCAAAACTCAAAAGCAATAATTTTAAAGAGACCGGGTCAGATGTGTTTGACTGCTGTCTAATCCAAAAGAGACCGTTGAAAGGCGGTCTCTTTAATATTGTTGGGTTGACGTGAAACTGTAAAGCCCCATCACATACCGTCACTCTGAGTGTTTTTGAGGTACGAAAAAACCGTTCCGAATTCTCGGAAGAGTCTGTCTGTTCAAAGTGGAGGTGTTAAGTACAGACGGATTCTTTCTTCCTCGTACCTCGTCATCAGAATGACGCTCCGAACAAGCTCAATTATAACCGTCACTTTGAGGTTGAGTTTGAAAAACGAAACCGTAAGAGTCTGTTGGTTTGGAGAGGAGGTGCTAAGTACATATGCTTCGATTTGGTCTTTTGAATGGCTCCGAATCTTAAAAGAGACCGCTCAAGGGTGATCTCTTTGCTGATGAAAATTAAGCATTTCAACAAATGATTTGTTCTCGTATGTCCTTCAATGATTGATTAATAAGTAATTTCCCATCTCTAAATATTTCTTTCAGCTCACCTTGTTTTTCTTCCTCCCATGAAACACAGTCTATTAATTTAAAGCTTCCATTTTCTTTAACCACTTTCATCAATCCTCTTGCAGACTTTTTTGTGCCATCATCTGTAACAGGGTCTTTGTAAATCTCCCTTCCTTCTCCATTAACTTCACCATAGGTGGCTTTCATGGCGAAACCAAAAGTATCTCTAGTGTTATACTGATAAGTGAAAGAGCCAACTCCTAAAACTACATTCGTGGATGCAAAACCTTTTGATTTTAAGTTTTTACAGATTTTTTCAGCCCGCTCTAAGGTGATGCTGTCTCCGTAAATTGCGCCAATGTGAGGGTCTAATTCTTTATATCCTTTGTGATTCACTTTGCCTCCAAATTCATCCCAAAGCAATTCTATTACTCCTTTTTTCTCCGATTCGATTTTTCCCTCAGGATTTCCGCAAATGATTTTCACAGGGTCACCACTATCCGGGCGAATAACCAGCTTTCCATCTCTAGCCAAAACTTCACTTTTCAGTCGAGGCAGGAAGTTGGTCAACACTTTCCATAAATCCCATGTGTCTGATACTATAGAAACTATTCCATTGGGATACACCTCAGTGATCAATCGTTTAAAGGTTTTAAATTCACCTGTGTCTGTACCCATACTCATTACTGAATGCTCTGTGGCGGCTACAGATCCACCTATTAGTTCTGTGTCAGAATCTGCTCCATAATATTCTTCTAAGAAATCGATGCTAGGGATGGTGTCGGTACCTCTAAAGCTTAATAAGTGGGCAGCTCCACTTACTATTGCAGCCTCTAATCCAGCCATTCCTCTCATGGAAAAATCGTGGCCTTGCCAATCTACAAACTCAGGAGTAGAGCTGGTTTCCTCCGCAAATTTATCTAGGATTCTTCTGTAGGCTTTTGCAATAGTTGCAGAATTGCAAGGCATCCATATCGTAGTAGAAAGCAAGGTTTCAAAGTAATTAGTAAGCCAAAAGAACTCATCAACTGTGTTGTACATGGTAAACATAGGAACTCTGAGAGGTACTGAAGAGCCTTCTGGAAGCGCTTTGAAAACCATGGGTATATAGCCTAGATCATGAAGTCTGGCAATGTGGTCGGTTCCCACGGCATTAGGACCTAAATAGTTATTGATCCTTCGTGCATATTTTTTAAGCACTGGCTCTTTGGCTTGACTGAAAAAGTCTTTTTCAAAGTCTTCGATCACATACTTTTTTAAAAAATATTGAAGACCAAAGAAAACTACTTCGTCTATATTCTCCAGTCTACTCATTCTGGGCGTCCAGTTAGAGTAAACCAGTGTAGTGCCAGTAGGGTATTGCCTTCTGTGATCTACTTTATATCCGTCTGTGAGTAGAAGTGGGTTCATGACGTTTGTGTTTAAGGTTATTGTGTTAATTATTGAGCGTGTCGCTTTTTAAAATATCACTATTCAGTTTAAGCTGTGTAAAGTTTTTTGCTTGATGGATGGTTTTGAACGAGTCCGTAGTATAAATATGATCGAAAACTGTGCTTAGGGCTTCTAACCCTTTGCTGAAAATGCCATGGCTTACGGCCAAATAAAGTTTTCCTGCATTCTTTTCTTTGAGGGCTTTTGCTAAACCCATAAAGGTACCACCGCCATCGCATATGTCATCTACAATTAGACAAGGTCTATTATTCAAGTCATGCGCATACACTTGGAAATTAGTGATTTCTCCCGTGTTAACATTTCTGGATTTTGAGCATTCAACTACTTTATTTTCCTTAAGGCTTGAAGCCAATTTGTATATTTTCTTAAGTGCTCCACCATCTGGAGAAACAAGTAAAAGTTCTTTAGGAAGTTCTTCCATTGCCTTTTTAATAAAATCTGTGTTGTCGATTACTTCACAATTATTAAGTAATGCAGGAGTTACTTCTGAGTGAGGGTCAAATACTATAACCCGATTATAGTTTTGAGCATTGATGATGTCAGTATAAATTTTTACCGTCAATGGTTCACCTGCAGTCATCATCCTGTCTTGTCTTGCTGCTGGGAAATAGGGGATTACAACATTGATCTTGGTGATTCCCATTCTTTTGAGTGCATCAGTGGCAATGAGCAACTCTCCAAGCTTGTTGAAGCTCGTGATCCTGTGAGAGATAGTTATTTCCTTGGAACTCCCTTCAATTGGAACAATTCTAATATGTGACTCACCTCCAGGGAAGGTAAATAGATTGAAGTTTATCTGTGGCAGATCTGGACAGGGAGAGAAATGAGGATCAAGATTAAGAATCATATTTGCGTATCTTTTACACAAATATGTGTGCTAAATTTTTAATGTCAAAACTATTTTGTGTTATTTTTACGCAAATTTAATATCGAAGTGAAATCCAGACGATTCTAGTTGACTATATTTCCTTTTGTTGAATCTATAAACAGCCCCTGGTCGCCCGCTACCAGTCTTTCTCAATTCACCTGTCTCTTCAAGAAGCCCGAAGCTCAGTATTTTCTTTCTGAAGTTTCTTCTATCTATTTCTTTTTGAAGAATTGTTCGGTACAAGTTTTCTAAATCAGAAAACACGAACTCATCACCTAGCAAATCGAAACCAATCGGTTTATAATGAACTTTAGATTGCAGTCTTTCTAATCCTTTTTTAATGATTTGGTTATGGTCGAAGGGGAGTTGGGGTAGCTTATTGATTTCGAACCAGTTTACATCTGAGGCATCAGTGTTGGCTTGAATATCGAGTTGTTTAGGGTTTGCCAAACCCAAGTAGGCAATGCTAATAATATGTCCTCGGGGGTCTCTATTTACATCGTCACCAAAGGTGAACAACTGCTCTAAGTAATCAACAGTAACGTTGGTTTCTTCTTTTAACTCTCTAGCTACTGCCACAGAAAGCGGTTCATTGTATTTTACAAAACCTCCAGGTAATACCCATTTGCCTTTCATGGGGCCATACTTTTGTTTTATCAAAAGAATAAATAGGCTACCATTCTCATATCCGAAAACAACTGGGTCTACAGCGACTTTTATATTTTGAGAATCCATATGTGTCAAATTTACGCAATAGGTGATGAAAATCACACATCCCCCTTGAGGTTAATTGAAGTACAGATATGGAGCAATGTATGATTGGTTAAAAGCTATCGCTCAAGCTAAATTAGGGCAATATTTTGACTGCTGTCTAATCCAAAAGAGACCGTTGAAGGGCGGTCTCTTTAATTTTGTTGGTGGTGTAGTGAAACCGCAAAGTAGCGCAAAGCCTCATCACTTACCGTCACTCTGAGTGTTTTTGAGGTACGAAAAAACCGTTCCGAATT